>NZ_JARAVL010000015.1:0-207811 GCF_033792725.1 Streptomyces sp. PA03-5A
GCTACGAACGCCGCGCCGACCTCCACCAGGGCCTCCTGGAACTCGCCTGCAGCATCATCTGCCTCCGACGACTCCGACCTTCATTCTGAAACGATCAGTTAGCCCCGGGGCCGGGTGGGCGTAGTCTGTGCCAATCTCATTGCACGGGCCATCGAGAACGGGGGGCATGGTGCCGGGGTTCGTGTTCCTGCGTCTGCGCGCGCACCGTCTGCTGCTCGGCGCCGCCCTGCTCTCCGTGCTCCTGACCACCTGCGCGGTCGCCGCGCTCGCCGCGTTCAGCGCGGCCGTGGGGGACGCCGGTCTGCGGCGCGCGCTGCAGGAGCAGTCGGCGGCACGGACACTGGTCGGGATCACCGCCGACGTCGACGGCAAGGACCCGGGCGTGGCGGACGGGGCCGTGCGCGCCACGGTCGCCGGGGCCTACGACGGCCTGCCGGTGTCCGTCACCGGGGTCACCCGTTCCGGCCCGTACGGGCTGCCGATGGCGCTGCGGCCGCGCGGTGCCCCGCGCACCGGGGACCCGGACCTGACGGTGCTGTCGACGCTGGACCGGGCACGGGTGACCATGGCCGAGGGCACCTTCCCCGCGGCCCCGGCGGCCGGCGGACCGGTCCCGGTGGCGCTGCCCGAGGCGGCCGCGGAAGCGCTGAAGGTGCGCACCGGGCAGGTGCTCACCCTGACCGACCGGCTGCGCCACGGCACGCTGCGGGTCCGCGTGACGGGGACATACCGGCCGGTCGACCGATATGCCCTGTACTGGCGGCTCGACCCGCTGGGCGGGCGCGGAGTGCGGACGCTCTCCTTCACCACGTACGGGCCGATGGTCACCTCCCCCGGGGCCTTCGGCCCCGGCGGGGTCCCCGCCGTGGAGATGGCCTGGCAGGCGCAGGGGGACTTCGCCGCGATGACCACGGCCCGCGCCGACGGCGTCAGCGGGAGCGTCCATCGGACGGTGCAGCGGCTGGGCACCCTGCAGGCCGCGAACTCCGTCGTGGCGAGCAGCGAACTTCCGGACCTGCTGGCGGAGTTGCACAGAACGCTGTTGGTGAGCCGGTCGACCCTGCTGATCAGCGTTTTGCAGCTGATGCTGCTGGCCGCTCTCTCCCTGCTCCTCGTCGCCGGACTGCTCGCGGAGGAACGCTCGGCCGAGACCGCCCAGTTGCGTGCCCGCGGCGGCTCGCGCGCCCAGATGACCGGTTTCGCCACGGCCGAGGCCCTGCTGCTGACCGTGCCGGCCGTGGTGCTGGCCCCGCTGCTCTCCGGCCGGCTGGTGCGGCTGCTCGCCGGTCACGGGGCGCTGGCCCGGGCGGGGGTACGGCTGGAGCCCTCGCCGCTGACCGCCTGGTGGGTGGCCGCGCTCACCGCGCTCGCCTGCGGTCTCGCCGTCGTCGGGCCCGTACTGCGGCGCACGGGGACGTACACGCAGGAATACACGGCGCGGCGGCGCCGGCGGGCGTTGCCCGCCGGCGTGCAGGCGGGTGCGGACGCGGGCCTGGTGCTCGTGGCCGGCCTGGCGTTCTGGCAGTTGTCCCGCCGCGAGGCGGGCAGTGGGACGCTCAGCACGGACACCTCCGGACGGCTGGGTCTGGATCCGGTCCTGGTGGGGGCGCCCGCGCTGTGCCTGCTGGCGGGTGCGGTGCTGGCGCTGCGGCTGCTGCCGCTGGCGGCCCGGCTCGGCGAGCGCCGCGCGGCGAAGGCCCGCGGGCTGCCGGTGTCCCTGGTGGGCTGGCAGCTGGCACGCCGCCCGGGCCGCGGGGCGGGGCCCGCCCTGCTGCTGGTCTTCGCCGTGTCGATCAGCATGTTCGCGATCGGCGAGAACAGCACGTGGACCCGGTCGCAGGACGACCAGGCGGACTTCGCGGTCGGCGCCGACCTGCGCGTGTCCGGTTCCGCCACGCCCGCGTTCGGGCAGGGCGGCGTCTACGACGACGTACCCGGCATCGCTGCCGTCACCCCCGCGGGCCGCGCCACCGTGTCCCTGCCCCGCGACCGCGACGCGACCGTCCTGGCCGTGGACAGCACCTCTGCCGCCCGTGTCCTGCGACTGCGTGACGACCTGTCCGCCGAACCCCTCGCGGACCTCGTGCGACCCCTGCGGGCGGACGGCGGCCCCGCCGCCCGCAGCGCCGGATTCGTCCTGCCCGACGGCACGGACCGGCTCCGCCTGACCGTCCGCCTCCGGTCGCTGGGGGCCGGGGACCGCACCGTCGCCGGCACGGTGACCGACCAGCTGTTCGTGACGCTGACCGACCGGTACGGCGTCCCGTACACGCTCTCCCTCGGCGAGGTCCGGGCCGACGGCGAACGGCACGTGCTGGAAGCCGACTTCGCGGCCGTCACGGGCCGGGCGCGCGGCGCGGGCCCGGCCGGGCCGCTGCGTCTGACCGGGCTCCGGGCGGAGTACCTGGTGCCCCGGCGGAACGAGCGGCACAGCCTGACAGTCACCGACGTCCGCGCGGTGACGGCCGACGACGGCACACGCGAGGTGCCCTCCCCCACCACGACGGCCTGGTCCGCCCGCACGCAGATCGACAACCCCGACTTCCCCGAGGCCCCCGGCCTCGGCTACCGCCCCTCACGCACCGGCGAACCGCGCTCCGCCGCGGACACCCCGCTGACCGTCCGCTACGACACCGGCGAGGAACCCTTCCAGCAGGGCGTCCCCAACGGCGCCGACGGCGCCTCCCTCACCCTGCGGGCGGGGCCGCGGCCACCCACGGTGCTGCCCGCGGTCGTCACCGACGCCTTCCTGAGCGCCGTCGACGCCAGGCCCGGCAGCACCGTCCCGGTCGAACTGGAGGGCACACGGCTGTCCCTGCGCATCACGGGGTCGCTCCGCGCACTGCCCACCACCGGGCGGGACGGCTCCACGGGCACCGGCGGCGGCGCCGTCCTGCTGGACCTGGCGAGCCTGAACCGCGCCCTGGTCTTCCAGGACCAGCGCGGGCTGGAGCCCACCGAGTGGTGGCTCGCCGCCGGCCCGGCCGGAGGGCCCCGTGTGGCCTCGGCCCTGCGCGCCCGGGGGGACGCCGCCACGATCGTGGTCCGAGACGAGGCGCGGGCGGAGTTGCGGCGGGACCCGCTGGGCGCGGGTCCGTTGTCGGCCCTGCCGGCGGCGGTGGTGGCGGCCGCGGTGCTGGCGGCGGTGGGTTTCGCGGTCGCGGCGGCGGGAGCGGTACGGGAGCGCTCGCAGGAGTTCGCGCTGCTACGGGCGCTGGGCACGCCTCGGAAGTCGCTGGCCCGGGTGATCGCGGCGGAGCAGGGGCTGCTGGTGCTGACGGCGGTCGGGGTCGGGGCGCTGCTGGGCGGGGCGCTGACCCGGTCGATCGTGCCCTTGATCGTGCTGACGGCACGCGCGGACAGGCCGGTGCCCGAGGTGCGGGTGGAGTTGCCCGCCGTGCCCTTGCTGGAACTGCTGGCCGCGGTGGCGGTGCTGCCGCTGCTGGCGGTGGCGGTGGCGGCGTTGCGTACGGCCGATCCGGTCCGCGCGCTGCGCCGGCAGGGAGGGGAGTGACGTGACCGACGTACGTACCGCGCGGCCGGCCTC
This sequence comes from Streptomyces sp. PA03-5A, assembly GCF_033792725.1. Classification (NCBI taxonomy): domain Bacteria; kingdom Bacillati; phylum Actinomycetota; class Actinomycetes; order Kitasatosporales; family Streptomycetaceae; genus Streptomyces; species Streptomyces sp. PA03-5A. Next base: position 3,548 of record NZ_JARAVL010000015.1, read on the forward strand.
GTGGACCGGTGCCCGCCTGCGCGCCGCCCCCGGTGGTGCGCTGGCGCTGGCCGCCCTGGTGCTGGTGACCGCGTTCCTCGCGGCGGCGCTGCCCCGCACCGTCGAGGCGTACGAGGACGCCGCACTGCGGGACACCCTCCGCCGGGCCTCCCTGACCGACCGCAGCGTCACCGCCACCTTGGACCTGTCGTTCTCCGGGGTGCGAGGCGGTGGCGGTTCGCCGTTCCAGGCGAGGGAACTCGCCAGGACCGAGGACATGTTCCGGAGTGTGGTGCGGCCGCCGCTGGCCCTGGACACCGCGCAGACGGTGTACGGGGTGCGCAACGCCGAGGCGGCGGCGGCGACCGATCCCGGCCTGCCCCGGCCGACCAGGGACCGCGATCCGCGGGCCACGCTCGTCTCCCAGCCGGGCCTCGCCGCCCGCTCCCGGCTCGTCGCCGGGCGCATGCCGGCGTCCACCGCCGGGGAGCGTGAGGTGGAGGCGGTGGTCACCGCACGGACCGCGAAGGTGATGGGCCTGCGCGCGGGTTCCGCGGTCCACCTGCTGGACACGACCGGGGCCGGGCTGACCGTGCGGATCACCGGGATCGTCGAACCCCACTCGCCCGGCGAGGCCTTCTGGAACGCCGAGCAGGACCTGCTCGCCCCGACCCTGGTGAGCGTCCCCGGCCCGCCGGGTGAGGACCCGGAGCACTACTGGCACTTCACCGCGCTCATCGGTCAGGACGCCGGCGGCGTGGTGCTCGACCTGCCGGAGGGCGCCCGCCTGTACTGGCACCATCCCGCCGACGTCGGCGCGTTGAGCGCCCACGACGTGCCCGCGCTGCGCGACCGGCTGGCGTCGCTGTCGGGCGGACCGGACTCCACCCAGCTGCGCATACTGACCGGAAGCCAGGCGGTCACCGTGGGCCAGGACGGACTCGCCGCGCTGCTGGGGCCGTTCGTACGGGAGCGGGAGGCCGCCGCGCCACTGGTGCTGATCGCGACGGTGGGCGTGGGCGCCGTGGCAGGAATCGTGCTGCTGATGGCGGGCGGCCTGTCGGCGATCCGTCGCCTTACCGAACTGCGGCTGCTGCGGGCGCGCGGGAGCAGCCTGACGGGTCTGTGCGCCCGGCTGCTGACGGAGAGCGCCGTCGTGGTCGTCCCGTGCACGGCGGCCGGGGTGCTGCTCGCGCTGCTGCTGGTGCCGGCCGAACGCTCCGCCACCTCCCTGCTCGCCGGGGTGCTGGTGGCGGCGGTCGCCGTTCCGGCGCTGCCGTTGCGGGCGGTGGCGCTCGTCCGCCGGGTGGGCCCGGAGCGGCGCGACGACCTCGTGCAGGCCCGGCCCTCACGCCGCCGCGCGGTGGCGGAGCTGACCGTGGCGGTCGTCGTGACCGGTGCGGTCGTGGCGCTGCGGCGCAGGGGCACGGCGGACGGCGGAGCGGACCTGCTCACCGCCGCGGCACCGGTGCTGGTCGCGGTGATCGGGGCGCTGGTCCTGCTCAGGCTGTACCCGCTGCCGTTGCGGCTGCTGTCCCGGCCCGCGGCCCGGATGCGGGGCACGGTGCTGTACCTGGGGCTGGCCCGGGCCGGCCGCACGCCCTCCGCCACGGCGCTGCCGCTGGTGGCCGTGCTGGTGGCGCTGGCCGTGACGTCGTTCGGCGGCTCGGTCCTCACCGGCGTCGAGAGCGGCCGCGACCGCGCCGCCACGCGCGCGGTCGGCGGCGACGCCCGGATCGAGTCCCTCACCACGCTCCCGGACGGCCTGGACGCGCAGGTCCGGCGGGTGCACGGCGTGCTCGGCACCTCACCCGTGAGGATCGAGACGGGTCTGTCGACGGCGCCGGCCGGTACCCCCTACGACCTGGTCGTCGTCGATCCGGCACGCTACGCCGCCCTGGTGGCCAGCACGGGCGTCGGCGCCCCCTTCCCCGCCGCGACACTGGAGGGCGACGGCAGCGGACCGCTCCCCGCGATCGTCTCCCCCGCGCTGGCGCGGGAGTTCGGCAGGACGACCGTGTCCGTGCAGGCCTTCGCCGGGGCGACCCCGGTGCGCACGGCCGCGGTGCGCGACGTGACGCCCGCTGTCCTGGGCGGCGAGTTCGTCGTCGTCTCCGCGGCCGGCCTGGCCCGCACGCACCCCGAGACCGCCCGCTCCCCCGTCCAGGCCGCGACCGCGCTCTACGTGACGGGGCCGCGACTGGACGGGCAGGCGCTGAACGCCGCGACGCGCGCCGCCTCGGCGGACCTGACGGTGGTCCTCCGCTCCGAGGAACGCGCGTCGTTCACCTCCTCGGCGCTCCAGACCGGCGCCCGGCGGGTCTACCTGGCGGCGGTGGCGGCGGGTGCGGGCTACAGCGCGCTGGCCCTGCTGCTCTCCCTGATGGTGCACACGCCGCAGCGCAAGGCGCTGCTGGCGCGGCTGCGGACGATGGGCATGACGGCTCGTCAGCGGCAGTGGCTGGCGGTGCTGGAGATGCTGCCGCAGGTCCTCCTGGGCGCCCTCGGCGGCGTCCTGGTCAGCCTGGCCACGGTCCCGTTGCTGCGTCAGGGGGTGAACCTGACCGCGCTCGCCTTCTCCGCGGCCGCGCCGGTGAGCGGCGTGTCCGGGACGGTGCTGCGCACGGACCCGCTGTCGCTGCTGCTGCCCGCGGCCGCGCTGGTGGTGCTGGCCTGCGCGGCGCTGGCGGGGCAGGCGTGGCTGACCGGGCGACGGGGAGAGGGAACGGAACTGCGGATGGGGGAACGGGAATGAGCCAGGACACACCGGGGACGGCGGCACGGAGCGGTGCGACGCTGGCGGAGCTGGAGCGACGCGTCGCCGAGAGCCGGGAGCGGCCTGCCTACGGGCATGACGCGCTGATCGTCTGCGACCGGCTGGTGCGGATCTTCACCGCCCAGGGCGTGGAGGTCCAGGCCCTGCAGGGCCTGGACCTGCTGGTGCAGCAGGGCGAACTGATGGCCCTGGTCGGCGCCTCGGGCAGCGGCAAGTCCACCCTGCTGAACATCCTGGCCGGGCTGGACACCCCCACCGCGGGCGCCGCCTCGGTGGCCGGCTTCGACCTGCTCGCACTCGACGCCGCCGCCCGCCTGCGCTACCAGCGCGAGGTCGTCGGCTTCGTCTGGCAGCAGACCTCACGCAACCTGCTGCCCTACCTGACCGCCCTGCAGAACGTCGTGCTGCCCATGCGGCTTTCCGGCCGGGTCAAGGGCCGCAAGGCACGCACCGACCGCGCCACCGAACTGCTGGACCTGATGGGCGTGGGCTACTGCGCCGACCGCCGGCCCCAGCAGATGTCCGGCGGCGAACAGCAGCGCACCGCGATCGCCGTCGCGCTGGCCAACCACCCCTCACTGGTACTGGCCGACGAACCCACCGGCCAACTGGACTCCGCCACCGGCGAGCAGGTCTTCAACTCCTTCCGCACCGCCAATGAACAGCTCGGCACCACCATCGTCGTCGTCACCCACGACCAGGCCGTGGCCACCGCCGTCGACCGCACCGTCGCCATCCGCGACGGCCGCACCGCCTCCGAAGTCGTCCGCCGCACCAGCGTCGACGACGAAGGCCGCACCACCGTCCACGCCAGCGAGTACGCCACCGTCGACCGCTCCGGACGCCTCCAGCTCCCCCGCGACTACACCCACGCCCTCGACATCCGCAACCGCGTCATGCTCGAACTCGAACCCGACCACATCGCCGTCCGCCCCGACCGCCCCGACGAGGAGACCGGCAACCCACCCGGTTCCTGACCGGACCTCACGTCAGCAGGCCTGCGGGCAGTCCCGTCTCGCGCACCGCGCCACCGCTCCCGGGCTCCACCCGGTGCAGGGTCGGACCCGGTCGTTCCGAGACGACCTCAGTGAGACCGCCGTCGGTGAACAGGGCCGCCACCCCGTCGTCGAGGGCCCAGCCGGCGGGCAGTTCCCCCTCGGCCACGGCAGCGCGGAACGTGGGCCTGCGGGCGGGCTCGCTGTCGTAGTGGGGGCAGAGGCTGCCCGTCAGCAGGCCGAGGCCGTCGCGCAGCGGTGTGACGGGTCCGAAGGAGTCGGTGAGGCAGGCCCCGAACCAGCAGTTGGCGCCGGCGCTGATGCCGCACAGGAGCACGCCCGCGTCGAGGGCTTCGCGGAGGACCGCGTCGAGGCCGTGCACGCGCCACACGGCGAGCATGGCCGCGGTGTTGCCGCCGCCGACGTGGACGACGTCCTGGGAGAGGACGAAGGAACGCAGGTCCCGGTGGTCACGGCGGAACAGCGGCAGGTGCGCCGGTTCGCAGTCGCGCGCGGCGAACGCCGCGTGGAAGTCCTCGACGGAGGACTGCGCGTCACCACTGGCGGTGGGCACGAAGCAGACCTTCGGGCGCCGCCGCCCGGCGGTGCGCAACACGTATGCGTCGAGCGGCGACCCGGGCGCCCACGAGAAGCCGCCGCCCAGCAGCACGATCCTTCTCTTCGCGGCCATACGGACATCTTTGACGGCCACTGGGCGGGCGACACCTCCTGCCCCGGACCGGCGCCGGAACGGCCATCGGCCCGGGCGGACCAACGACTCTGACGCGAAGCCCGACTCATGTCAATATGTATTCCTAATTTAGGAGAATCCCGGAACGCGGCGTGCCCAAAACCTTGACAGGCCCTTCCCGGCGGGTGCATGTTCGGCAACGTTGTCATCGCGATGGCAACGTTGTCATCGCCTCGATGATGCCAGGCCGCCTCCTCATTGAACATCCCTGAACGGAGCCGTTGTTCATGCCGGACCAGTCCTCCCTGCCCTCCCGACGCGCCGTACTCTCCACCGGCTCCACCCTCCTCGCGGGGTTCGGGCTCGGCATGGCCTTCCCCGCCGCCGCCACGGCACAGACGCGGTCCTCGAACCCGGCCGGTGCCCGAGGCGAACTCGCCGCGTACCGCCCGGTCACGGTGTCCTCCACCGACTACGCCCCCACACCGGCCGAGTTCGCCGTCGACGGCCTCGACCAGGTCGGCGTGCGGGGCTCCGGCTGGCGGGCCGCCGCCGGCGACCCCCAGTGGATAGCCGTCGACCTTCAGGCCCTGTGCGAGGTCGGGTCGGTGCGCCTCACCTTCGAGGCGACGGTCGACGACCCGCCGTTCACGCCCGGGACCGGTGGCAACCCCCGCGACAACACCACCGGCCAGGAGGTGCTGTCGAGTTGCGCGGTCGCCTTCGTGATCGAGACCTCGCGCGACGGGAAGTCGTGGACCGTCGCGCACCGCACCGACGACGGCAAGGGCGGGGTCGTGGAGATCGCCCTGCCCCGGCCCGTCACCGCCCGCTGGGTGCGGATGACGGTCACCAAGCGCTCCAACGCCAACCCTCTGGGCCTCAACGGCTTCCAGGTGTACGGCACCCCGCGCGGACACCGCCCCGAGGCCACCGGCTGGACCGACTGGGGCACCCACCACCGCACGCCCCCGGCCCTGGAGGTCGCCGACGACGGCACCGTGCCGCTGGAGTCCGGCTGGGACCTGACCATGGACGACTGGGCGGGCGGCAGCGCCGCGGAACTGTCCGCGCCCTCCGTGGACACCAGCGCCTGGCTGCCGGCCACCGTGCCCGGGACCGTCCTGTCCTCGCTCGTGGCCGAGGGCCACCTGCCCGACCCGGTCGCCGGCTTCGCCAACCTGCACATCCCCGAGGCCCTCTCCCGCCACTCCTGGTGGTACCGGCGCGAGTTCCGCCTGCCCAAGGGCCTGCGCACCGGGGCCGGGCGCCGCGTCTGGCTCGAGTTCGACGGGGTCAACCACGAGGCGGACATCTGGCTCAACGGCAAGCAGGCCGGCACCCTCACCTTCCCCTTCGCCCGGGCCGCCTACGACGTGACCGGGCTGCTGGCGGCGCAGGGCCCGCAGGCCCTCGCGGTGAAGATCAGCCCCATGCCGTTCCCGGGCAGCCCCGGCGACAAGGGCGCGGCCGGCCTCGCCTTCGTCGACGCCGGCGCGAACATGATGAACCGCAACTCGCCGACCTACCTGGCCTCCTCCGGCTGGGACTGGATGCCCGCGGTGCGCGACCGGGCCGCCGGCATCTGGAACCACGTACGGCTGCGCTCCACCGGCGACGCCGTCCTCGGCGACCCCCGTGTCGACACCGTCCTGCCGGACCTGCCCGACACCCGCACGGCCGAGGTGACCATCGTCGTACCGCTCCGCAACGCCGCCGGGGAGGCCAGGTCCGTCACCGTCACCGCCGCCTTCGACGGCGTGCGCGTGCAGCGGACGGTCACCGTGCCGGGGGGCGGCAGCACCGACGTCGTCTTCGACCCGGCCTCGGACCCGAAGCTGCGCCTGCGGAACCCGAAGCTGTGGTGGCCCAACGGCTACGGTGAGCCGGAACTGCACCGGCTCACCCTCACCGCCTCCGTGGCCGGGCAGGAGAGCGACCGGCGCACCACGCGCTTCGGCCTGCGCCAGTTCGGCTACGAGTACGACACCCCGCTCACCTTCCAGTCCGGCTCCGACGCCTACGCGCAGACGGTCACGTTCACCCGGCGGACCGCCCGCTACGTGCGGATCCTGTGCCGCACCCGGGCCACCGACTGGGGTTCGTCGATGTGGGCGCTGTCGGTGGCCGACAGCACCGCGCCCGACCTCGACCTCGCCCTGCACAAGGAGGCCACCTCCTCCTCCACCGACGACCCGAACAACCGCCCCGGCAACGTCACCGACGGGGACCCGGGCACCCGCTGGTCGTCGAAGTTCGAGGACGACCAGTGGGTCCAGGTCGACCTCGGCTCCGCGGTGCCCTTCGACCGCGTCGTCGTCACCTGGGAGCAGGCGTACGCCGAGACGTACACCGTCCAGGTCTCCGACGACGGCGACGACTGGACCGACGCCGCGTCCGTCGACAACGCCGCGGTCCCGCTGCCCTTCCAGACCTCGGGCGCGGCGAGCCTGCAGGACGTGGAGTTCGCCGCGACCACGGCCCGCTACCTCCGGATCCTCTGCCACACGCGCGCCACCAGCTGGGGCTCGTCGATGTGGGGCCTGTCGGTGGTCGACAGCGGCACGCCCGGCACCGACCTGGCGCTGCGCAAGGAGGCCACCGCCTCGTCCTCCGAGGGCGACGGCAGCGGTCCGGGCAACGCGGTGGACGGCAAGCCCGGCACCCGCTGGTCCTCGAAGTACGAGGACGAGCAGTGGATCCAGGTCGACCTGGGTTCCGCGGTGCGGTTCGACCGGGTCGTCATCACCTGGGAGCAGGCCTACGCCAGGACGTACACCGTCCAGGTCTCCGACGACGGCGACGAGTGGACCGACGTGAAGTCCGTCGACAACTCCACCGTGCCGCTCAAGATCAGCGTCAACGGCGTCCGGGTCTTCGCCCGCGGCGGCAACTGGGGCTGGGACGAACTGCTGCGCCGCATGCCCGCGGAGCGCATGGACGCGGCCGTGCGCATGCACCGCGACATGAACTTCACGATGATCCGCAACTGGGTCGGCAGCAGCAACCGCGAGGAGTTCTACGCCAGTTGCGACGAGCACGGTCTGCTGGTGTGGAACGACTTCCCCAACGCCTGGGCGATGGACCCGCCCAACCGCCAGGCCTTCCTCGACCTGGCGCGGGACACCGTGCGGCGCTACCGCATCCACCCCAGCGTCGTGGTGTGGTGCGGCGCCAACGAGGGCAACCCTCCGGGCCCGGTGGACGACGGGATGCGCTCCGCGGTCCGCGCGGAGGCCCCCGCCCTGCTCTACCAGAACAACTCGGCCGGCGGCATCGTCTCCGGCGGCGGCCCGTACGGCTGGGTCGAGCCCGAGCGGTACTACTCCGCGTCCACCTACGGCAGCGGCAGCTTCGGGTTCCACACCGAGATCGGCATGCCCGTCGTGTCGACCGCCGAGACCATGCGGCGCATGGCCGGCGACGAGCCCGAGTGGCCGGTCGGCGGCGTCTGGTACCACCACGACTGGAGCACCCGCGGCAACCAGGCCCCGCAGAACTACCGCGCGGCCATCGAGGGCCGGCTCGGCACCGCGGAGGACCTCGACGACTTCTGCCGCAAGGCGCAGTTCGTCAACTACGAGAACTTCCGCGCCATGTTCGAGGCCTGGAACGGCCGGCTGTGGGACGACGCCGGCGGCCTGATGCTGTGGATGTCGCACCCCGCCTGGTACAGCACGGTGTGGCAGACGTACGACTACGACTTCGACGTCAACGGCGCCTACTACGGGGTCCGCAAGGCCGCCGAGCCCGTCCACGTGCAGGCCGATCCCGTGACCGGGAAGGTCGTGGCGGTCAACCACACGCCCGCGGCTCTCGAGGGTGCGACGGTGTCCGCGCGGCTGCTCGACCTGTCCGGTCATCCGCTGTCCGCGGAGCGTCGCGGCACGGTGGACGTCGCGGCGTCCGCGAAGGCGGAGGCGTTCACCGTGGCGTGGACGGACGGCCTGCCGGACTTCCACCTGCTGAAGCTGCGACTGACGGACCGTCACGGCGACGTGCTGTCCGAGAACGTCTACTGGCGCTACCGCAAGCCCGAGCACATGCAGGCGCTCAACAAGGCCGCGCGGACCCGGGTCCTGGCCGACGTCACGGACACGGACCTCTCGGGCGATCGCCACGGGCTGACCGCGCGGCTGAGCAACCGGGGATCCACGGTCGCCGCCCTGGTCCGGCTCTCCCTGCTGGACTCCCGTGACGGGGACCGGGTGCTGCCCACCCTGTACAGCGACAACTACCTGTGGCTGCTCCCTGGTGAGAGCCGCACGGTGACGCTGTCCTGGCCCGCCGGGGCGCTGCCGTCGAAGCGTCCCGAGCTGCGGGTCGACGGCTACAACGTGCCGCCGGTCACCGCGCAGCCGTAGCCCCCGTCGCCGCCCTGGCGGTCACCTGCCGGGTGACCGCCACGGCGATGCGGCGCGCCGGGAACCCGTCCCACATCGCGGACGTCTGACAGGAGGTGACGACTTCTCCAGCCCTGATGCGCCCGGCGCGGTTCGGCGACCTGGCGGCCATCGTGGACGTGCACACGCAGGCGCGTGCCGCGTACTACCAGGCGGGCGGCCTGCCCGGTTCCGAGATCGACAGCCCCGACGGGTGGGCGCGCCGTCGCGCGTCCTGGGCGCACGCCATCCAGTCGAGCGCGACGACGGTGCTGTGCGCCGTCGAGGACACCGAGGTGGTCGGCGTGGTGGCCATGGGGCCGCCCAAGGAGGGCTCGGAGGCCGCGCCGGCGTGCGGTGAGCTGCACTGGATCCACGTACGCCCCGACCGCTGGGGCCGCGGCGTCGGGGGGCGGTTGCACGCCGAGTTCGTGCGCTTCCTGCGGGACTCCTCCCTGGAGACGGGGCTGCTGGACGCCTGGGAGCGCAACAGCCGCGCCCTCGCCTTCTACACCCGCCACGGCTGGGTCCCGGAGGGCGGTCGCCGCCCCGGCCCCGGCGGCGCCGACTTCGTGCGTCTCCGTCTCGACCTGCGCGGCCGCGTGTCCACCGCCGCGTCCGCGGGCAGTAGCGTGCCACTGGCCTGACCGGCGGCGTCTGGCATCCTGTCCGGTGTGCTGATCAAGGGGTACGACCACGGACCGCTGACGGCCGGTGAGCCGCTGACGGACCGGCCCGGCTTCTGGGCGAACCACCTCCTGGGGTGGTGCGAGGCCGGGCCGTCCGGCGAGCGTCCCGAGCCGGAGTGGTTCGGGGACGACGGGGCCGACACCGACGCCCTGGCCGAGGTGCTGGACGACGAGCGGGCCTGGCCGGTCCTCAGGGTGCCCTTCGGGGACGGCCACTGCGTCGTCCTGGTCCACCGGAACCTCGACGGCGACGCCGGGCTGGACTTCCTTCTCACCCACCCCGGCTGGGTCCGCGCGGAGACCCTGTTCTCGTACGCCGGCGACGCCTACGGCCCCGGTCTGCGGTGGCGCCAACTGGTGCACGTCGCCGACGCGGTGCCGGGTGCCGGCCCGGACGAGGGCCTGTCCGATCCCGCCGCCCGGCTGCTGCTCCTGCTGCCCGTGCTCACCGACGGCCGGCGGCACGCCACGGAGGCCCTGCCGCGGATCGCCGCCGCGCTCACGGCGGTCGGCGCGCCGCAGGAGACGGCGGCGCTCGCGGCCCGGTGCCTCATCGGCGGTCCGGGGGACGGGATCTGGCACGACCCGGCGTGGGGCTCGCCGCTCAGCGGTGGCGGTTCCCTTACCGTGGAGGGCGAGGGGCGGCCGTACCCGGAGCCGTTGCCGGGCCTCGGCGTGACCGCCGCCCAGGGGGAACGGCTCGCCCGCGCCCTCGGCGGGCACGGGGAGCCGTCCACCGGGGTCAGTGAGCCATGGACTTGACCCATTCCTCCACGGTGACGACGTCGGCCTGCCGCGGGAACACCTTCTCCGTGAGCACGCGGTGCACCTCCGGGTCGGCGTCCAGGCATCCGTCGGACAGGACGGTGAGGCCGTAGTCGAGGTCGGCCGCCTGGCGCAGCGTGGACAGGACCACGCCTGAGGTCGCGATGCCGGTCAGGACGAGGCTGTCGACGCCACGCGCCCTCAGGACGACGTCCAGGTCGCTGCCCGCGAAGGCGCTGACGCGCTTCTTGGTGACGACGACGCCGCCGGGGGCGGGCGCGACGTCGGGGTGGATCTCGGCGCCCGGGTCGCCCGCGGCGAAGCCGCCCGCCTGCGCGAGCGCGCCGAAGGTCTTGTTGCGGGGGCTGATCTCCGGATGTCCGGCGCGGAAGCCGATGACGACGTGGATGACGGGGACGTCCGCGGCACGCGCGGCGTCGATCGCGTCACGCACCCGGGACAGGTAGCCGGTGTCCCCGGTGAAACGGTCGGTGATGGCTCGCTGGACGTCCATCACGAGGAGTGCGCTGTGCGCCATTCTTGCTGTCCTTTGTCCGTGCCGTTCGGGTCGTTCGGGTCGTTCGCGTCGCCACCGGGACGGCTCGCCGCGGGGGTGTCGCGGCGGCCGCGCAGCGCCGAGGCGAGCGCGGCGATCAGGGCCATGACGGTGGCCGCGCCGAAGACGGTGACGAGTCCGTGGTGGAAGGGACCGGAGACGAGCGTGGGGAAGAAGGCCGTGCCGGTCAGGACGTGCACCTGGTGCTCGGGCAGGGTGCCGAGGACCCCGCTGGGCCCGAGCAGGTGGCCGATGGGGTTGTCGCCGAGGAAGGTGGCGAACAGGGTGCTCACCGGCGGCAGTCCGGCGACCTGCTCGGCGGTGCCGGCGGGCACGCCGTTCGCCCGCAGTCCGTCCGCGAGCGTCTGCGGCAGCGAGCCGGCCAGGCCGGCGATCATCAGCGAGAAGCACAGGCCGATGGAGAGCGCGGTACCGGAGTTCTGGAAGGTGGAGCGCATGCCGGAGGCGACGCCGCGCTGATCCGGCGCGACGCTGCCCATGATGGCCGAGGTGTTGGGGGCCGAGAACATGCCCTGCCCGATGCCGCTCACCAGCAGCAGTGCCGCGAAGGCGGGGTAGGGGAAGTCGACCGGGAGCGCGAGCAGGCCGACGAACGCGGCCGCCACGAGGACCAGTCCTGTGGTGGAGAACAGCCGGGCGCCGAAGCGGTCCGACAGGTACCCGGACACCGGCCCCGCCACGAGGAAGCCGACGGTCAGCGGCAGCATGAACAGGCCCGCCCACAGGGGCGTCTGCTCGAAGTCGTAGCCGCGCAGCGGCAGCCAGATGCCCTGCAGCCAGATGATGAGGGTGAACTGCAGGCCGCCGCGGGCGATCGCGGTCAGCAGCACCGCCAGGTTGCCGGCGGCGAACGCCCTGATGCGGAACAGGCCGAGCTGGAACATCGGTTCCGCGACCCGGGTCTCCGCGACGCAGAACGCCACGAGCAGCAGCACGCCCGCCGCCAGGCCGCCGAGCACCCAGGGGTTGGTCCAGCCCGTGGGGTGGCCGCCGTAGGGCTGGATGCCGTACGTGATGGCGGCGAGCAGGCCCCCGGCGCCTGCGGTGAAGGTGAGGTTGCCGATCCAGTCGACGCGCCCCGGCTTCCGTGCGCCGGTCTCCCGCAGGCTGCGGTACGACCAGACGGTTCCGACGACGCCGATGGGCACGCTCACCCAGAACACCGCGCGCCAGTCGATGGTGGCCAGCAGCCCGCCGGCGATCAGCCCGAGGAACTGGCCCGCGAGCGCGGTGATCTGGTTGATGCCCAGCGCCATGCCGCGTTGCCGGGTGGGGAAGGCGTCGGTGAGGATGGCCGCCGAGTTCGCGGTCAGCATCGACCCGCCGACGGCCTGCACGATCCGGAAGCCGATCAGCCACAGGGCTCCGCCCCCGCCCTTGAGCGGGTCGAGGGATAGGGCGAGCGAGGCGCAGGCGAAGATCGCGAAGCCCATGTTGTACATCCGGACCCGGCCGAACATGTCGCCCAGGCGGCCGAGCACGACCACCAGCACGGCGGAGACCAGCAGGTAGCCGAGGATCATCCAGAGCAGGTAGCCGATGTTGCCGGGGGCGAGCGGGTCGAGGCCGATCCCGCGGAAGATGGCCGGCAGGGAGATGATCACGATCGACGCGTCGATCGTCGCGATCAGCACGCCGAGCGTGGTGTTCGACAGCGCCACCCACTTATAGCGGCCGTCGGCGACGTCCGCGCTGGTCACAGCTGCTCCGCCAGCCGGTCCAGCAGCGGCAGCGCGTCGACGAGCTGCCGCCGCTCCTGCGGGGTGAACTGCCCGCCCAGCACGGCGGCCAGCCGCTGCACCGACTCCGACCGGCGGTCCGCGAGCACCTTCAGCCCCGCCTCCGTCACCGTCATCACGACGCGCCGCTTGTCCTTCGCGTCCGGCCTGCGGCTCACCAGCCCGCGTTCCTCCAGCCCGGCCAGCGTCGTCGCCATCGCCTGCGGGCGCACCCGCTCCAACTCGGCCAGCGACCCCGGAGAATCCGGGCCGTCCCGGTCCAGCCGGGCGATCACCGACACCTCCGACAGCGTCACGTCCCCCACGGCGTGCGCCTGGCGCAACCGCCGCGCGATCCGGCCCACGCTCAGCCGCAACGCGGCCCCGACCTCGGTCGGGTCACCCGCTTCGAGTGCCTTCGCATCCATGATTAGTAACAATAGATAAATCAATCTGATGTAACTATCGAGCTCCGGTCAAGACCGGACCAAGAGGCGGCGCCGGGACCGGGCGGGAGCGCCCGGGGACCCCCGCTTGCGGGGGGCGCACAGGCAGCGCATAAGGTTAGGCTCGCCTAATGCTTCAAAGGTGAACCACGTACAGGAGCCTCCACATGTCTCTTCGGCGCCGCGGCACAGCCGCCGTCGCTGTCGCCATCGCCGCCGCGCTCTCCCTCGCGGCCTGCGGTGGATCCAGCAGCAACGGGAAGAAGGGCAGCGCAGCCGCCTCCGCGACCGCCGGGTCCAAGGACTCCAAGTCCGTCGCGCAGGGCGGCGAGGACTTCGGGGACGCCGCGGAGAAGACCGCGGCCATGGGCACCACCGCCAAGCCGGGCGAGTGGCCGCGCACCCTCACGCACGCCATGGGCAGCACCGTCCTCAAGACGCAGCCGAAGCGCGTCGTCGTCCTGGACGTGGGCGAGCTCGATAACGTTGTCTCGCTCGGCATCAAGCCGGTCGGCCTCGCGCCCACCGAGGGCTCGCCGGAGCTCCCGTCCTACCTCAAGGGCGCCGCGGGCAAGCCCGCGAACATCGGCACCATCAACAGTCTCAACCTCGAGGCGATCGCCGCGCTCAAGCCGGACCTGATCCTGGGCAGCCAGCTGCGCGCCGCCGACTCCTACGACGAGCTGTCGCAGATCGCGCCGACCGTCTTCTCCATCCGCCCCGGCTTCACGTGGAAGGAGAACTACCTCCTCAACGCGGCCGCGCTGGACAAGACCGCGCAGGCCAAGGCGAACCTCGACGCGTACGCGAAGAAGGCGGAGGTACTCGGCACGAAGCTGGGCGCCGACAAGCCGACCGTGTCGATGGTGCGCTACATGCCCGAGGGCAAGATCCGCCTCTACGCGAACGACTCCTTCATCGGCACCATCCTCAAGGACGTCGGCATCCCGCGGCCGAAGAACCAGGACATCGAGGACCTGGCCGCCGAGATCAGCGCCGAGAACATCGACCAGGCCGACGCCGACTACATCTTCACCGGCGTCTACGGCGACCCCAAGGCCACCGAGAAGTCCAAGGCCCAGGGCAACCCGCTGTGGAAGAACCTGAACGCGGTCAAGGACGGCCACGCCTTCGACGTCCCGGACGAGACCTGGTACCTCGGGCTCGGCGTCACCGCGGCCAACGCGGTCCTCGACGACCTGGAGCAGCGCCTCACGGCGTGAGCCCGCGAGGCCACCGAGAGCCGTACGCCGGGCGCCGGCGGGCCGTCGTGCCCGCCGGCGCCCGGCGCGCGCCCGTACGACCCGCAATCCGCAACGCGGAACCCTGAAAGAGAGAGTGAGCGCGGCGCATGGCGCGACCGACCCGTCGCCGTATCGCCTGGCTGGTGGGGTGCGCGGTGATGCTGCTGATCGCCGTCCTGCTGAGCCTGGCCGTCGGCAGCCGACAGATCGCCCCCGGCGAGGTCATCCAGGCCCTGCTGCACGGCGGCACCAGTGACGACGCCCAAGTGGTGCGGGCGTTGCGCGTGCCGCGCACCGTCATAGGAGTGCTGGCCGGCGCCGCCCTCGCCGTCGCCGGGACCGTGATGCAGGGCGTCACCCGCAACCCGATCGCCGAACCCGGCATCCTGGGCGTCAGCCAGGGCGCGTCCGTCGGGGTGGTGTGCGCGATCGCGTTCCTCGGCGTGCACACCCTCACCGGGTACGTCTGGTTCGCCTTCGTGGGCGCGGCGGTCGCGGCCGTCGCCGTGTACGCCGTCGCCGCGGGCGGTTACCGCGGCGCCTCCCCCGTGAAGCTCGCGCTGGCGGGCGCCGCGATGAACGCCTTCCTCGCCTCCGTGGTCTCCGGGATCGTCACCACCGACGCCCACGCCCTGGACGAGTTCCGGTTCTGGCAGGTCGGCTCGATCAGCGGCCGCGGCAGCGACGTCATCGGCCAGATCTGGCCGTTCGTGGCGGCCGGACTGCTGCTGGTCGCGACGATGGCCCGGGGCCTGGACGCGCTCGCGCTCGGCGACGACGCCGCCAAG
The DNA here is from genome assembly GCF_033792725.1 of Streptomyces sp. PA03-5A. NCBI lineage: Bacteria > Bacillati > Actinomycetota > Actinomycetes > Kitasatosporales > Streptomycetaceae > Streptomyces > Streptomyces sp. PA03-5A. The sequence goes on from NZ_JARAVL010000015.1 coordinate 18,598, forward strand.
GGCCTCGGCCACAACGTGGCGCTGCTGCGCGTCCTGGGCGCGGTGGGGGCGACCGTGCTGACCGGCGCGGCCGTGGCCGCCGTGGGGCCGATCGCCTTCACCGGCCTGGCCGTTCCGCACATCGCCCGGGCCCTGGTCGGTGCGGCGCACCGCTGGGTGCTGCCGGTGGCCGCCCTCCTCGGTCCGGTGATGATCCTCGCCTCCGACGTGCTCGGCCGTATCGTCTTCCCGCCCTCGGAGGTACCGGTGGCCGTCATGACCGCCCTGCTCGGCGTGCCGTTCCTCATCGCGCTGGTGCGGCGCCGGACGGTGGTGGCCGCATGAGCCGCGCGACCGCGCCGACGACCTCGCCGACGCCCACGCCCACGCCCGCCCGGCCCTCCGTACGCCCGGCCGGGCACGCCCTGTTCCGTCCCGGGCGGGGCAGTTTCCTGGTCCACCGCCGGGCGGTCCTCGTCGCCGTCGTGCTCGCCGTGCTGCTGCTCGCGGCCGTCGTGCTCTACCTCTGCGTCGGCGAGTCCTTCGTCTCCCCGGCGGAGGTCGTCAACGTCCTCCTCGGCCGTCCCAGCCCCGACCAGCTCGTCGTCGGCACGCTGCGACTGCCCCGCCTGGTCGTGGGCCTGCTCGCCGGGGTCGCCTTCGGCGTCGCCGGGGCGCTGGTCCAGGCCGTCGCGCGCAACCCGCTGGCCAGCCCCGACGTCATCGGCGTGACCCACGGCGCGGGCGCCGCGACGGTCGCCGCGATGAGCTTCGGCCTCGCCTCGCACACCGCGCTCCCGTACGTGTCGATCGCGGGCGGGCTGGCGGCCGCGCTGCTCGTCTACGTCTTCGCCTGGCGCCGCGGGCTCCACGCGTCGCGCTTCGTCCTCGTCGGGATCGGCGTCTCGGTCGCCCTGGGCTCGCTCACGCAACTCTTCCTCACCAAGGGCGACTTCCTCGTCGCGCAGCAGGCCAAGGTCTGGCTGACGGGCTCGCTCAACAGCCGCGGCTACGACCAGGCCGCTCCCCTGGCGACGGTGCTGCTCCTGGCGATCCCCGCGGCGCTCTGGGCGGCCAGGGCCCAGCGCGGCACCTCCTTCGACGACGACACCGCCTTGGCCCTCGGCATCCGGCTGGACCGGGTACGGCTCGGCCTGACCGCGCTCGGCATCGTCCTGGCCTCGGTGGCGACGGGGGCCACGGGACCGGTCGACTTCGTCGCCCTCCTCGCCCCGCAGATCGCCCGGCGGCTGACCCGTACGGCGCAGATCCCGCTGCTGTCCTCGGCGCTGACCGGCGCGCTCGTGGTCGTCGTCGCCGACCTGCTGGCCCGGCGCCTGTTCTCCCCCGTCGAACTCCCCGTCGGCGTCCTCACCGCAGCGGTGGGCGCCCCCTACCTGATGTGGCTGATCGCCCGCACCCGCAGCCGTTCCGGAGGCACCACCTCATGAGCCGTACCAGCCGACTCACCGCCCGGGAGCTGACCCTGGCGTACGAGGACCGCACCGTCGTCGACGGCCTGGACCTGGAGGTCCCGGACGGGCGGGTCACCGTCATCGTCGGCCCCAACGCCTGCGGCAAGTCCACGCTGCTGCGCGCGCTGGGCCGGCTGCTCAAGCCGCGCTCCGGCACGGTCCTGCTGGACGGCACCGAACTCGCCCGCATCCCCGGCCGGCAGATCGCCCGGGCGATCGGCGTCCTGCCGCAGAGCCCCACGCCGCCGGACGGCATCACCGTCGCCGACCTCGTGGCGCGCGGACGCCAGCCGCACCAGAAGTGGTGGCAGCAGTGGTCCGAGGCCGACGAACGCGCCGTAGCGGAGGCGCTGGAGCACACCGGCACCGCCGACCTCGCGGACCGGCCGGTCGACGAGCTGTCGGGCGGGCAGCGCCAGCGGGTGTGGATCGCCATGGCCCTCGCCCAGGAGACCGACCTGCTCCTGCTGGACGAGCCGACCACGTACCTCGACATCGCCCACCAGGTGGAGGTGCTGGACCTGGTCCGCCGCCTCAACCACGGGCGCGGACGCACGGTCGTCGCCGTGCTCCACGACCTCAACCAGGCCGCCCGCTACGCCGACCACCTCATCGCCATGAAGGCCGGCCGGATCGTCGCCCAGGGGCCGCCCCGCGACATCGTCACGGCGGACCTCGTCCACGAGGTCTTCGGCCTCACGTCGGTCATCGTCCCCGACCCGGTCACGGGCAGCCCCCTCGTCGTCCCGGGAGTCCCCTGGCAACCCGCCGCGGCGGAGTGACCCCTCCCCCGTCGCACGGCACGGCGGAGGCCGACGGCCTCCGCCATACTGCCCGGGTGACCGCACCGACCGGCCCCGTGATCCTCTTCGACGACGACTTCCACATGTACGTCCTCAGGGACGTCGCCCACGCGGAGGCCTACTGGGAGATGCCGGACGAGTACACCTGCGGATTCGACGCGCAGGCACGCCCTCTGGGCATGGCGGGCGAACCCCATCGGGTCACCCTCAAACTCACCGGCGCCGCACCCGCCGAGACGGCACTGCGCCGCCTCGTCGCCGACCATTACCGGCGCTTCCTCCCCCGCGAGGCCCCGCCACAGGCGGCGGACCTGGCGGAGTTCGTGGCGGCACTGCCCCGCGACGGCGGCTGAAGCGGCACCCGGCCGGGCGAACGTCAGCGCGGCGGCGGCAGGGGCTCCTCCTCGAACCGGGCGTCACTGGGTCCGTCGGTGCGCCCCTGTTCCTGGGCCGGCCCGGGTCGGACAGCGCGGTCTGGGAGCATCGGGCCATGAGCGGAACCCACCTGAGCGTCAAGGACGTCGTCGTCGACTGTGCGGATCCGGAGCGGCTGGCCGCGTTCTGGGGCGAGTTGCTGGGGCGGGCGGTCGTGGCGCGGATCGGCCCGTACGTGTGGCTCGCGCGGGGCGAGGGGCCGGGCCTGGGCTTGCAGCGGACCGAGGAGCCCAAGTCCGGGAAGAACCGGGTCCACTTCGACGTGGCCTCGCCAGATCCGGGGGCGGAGCGGGCGCGGATCGAGGCGCTGGGCGGGCGGATGCTCGAGGAGTACACCGAGGGCGGGTTCCTGGTCATGGCCGACCCCGAGGGGAACGAATTCTGCGTCGTCCCCGAGGGGCCGTTCGAGCTCGACGACGAGGGACGCGCGAGCTACCTCCGCGACGGCGGCTGACCAGGGCGAGGCCCCGCAGCGATGTGCCGCATGACTTCCGGCGGCGGCCGCGGGCGGCGCGGAACCGCCGCCCGGCGGACCGGGGCGCGCTCTCAGCTCGTGGCGGGCAGCGCGGCGACGAGGAGGTCCCGCAGCGGCTCGCGTTCCGTGGGGAGTCCCGCGGCCCGCAGCCAGGAGACGCGGTTGGCCATGGTGCCCCAGCAGGCGTCCTGGCCGACCAGGGCCTCCAGGAAGGCACGTTGGGCCTCCGTCAGCGGCCGGCCGGGGGCGTACGGGGTCGGGAAGGCGCACGCGAGGAGCGGGCCCCACTCACTGTCGACGGTGTGCTGGTGGTACTTCGGCACCAGCGCGAGGGCGGCCGGGAGGACCTCGTCGAAGTGCCGGGCGCGGTCGAGCAGTCCGCGCAGCAGGGTGAAGCGGAACCAGCCGTCGAACTGGGGCAGCGGCTCGTCGAACCACTCGTCGGCGGCCGTGGGGTCCGCGAGCGCGTCGAGCAGCGCCGGCACGGCCTCGGAGCCGGAGGTGCCCAGCGCGGCGCAGGCGCGCACCGCCGGGTCGGGATCCGCCAGGAAGCCGCCGGTGTCATGCCCCCAGGCTCGCAGCGACAGGAGGGCGCCCGCCCGCTCGCGGCGGTCTCCGTCGGCCCGGGCGATCCGCTCCAGGCGTTCGGCCGCGGCCGGTACGCGGTCGGCGAGTTCGGGCGCCCGCAGCAGATGCGTCACCGCGCCGAGGGCCGCCTCCCTGACGGTGGCGTCCGCGTCGTCCAGCCAGGGCACGACCGCGCCGAACAGTTGCGGCCGGACGGCACGGCACGCCTCGATCGCCGCGATCTCCTCGGCCCAGTCCTCCTCGCCGTCCTCCTCTGCCTCCTCGTCCTCCTCGTCCTCCTCGTCCTCCTCGTCCGCCGCGGAGTCGGCGAGTTCGCCCAGCCATTCCAGGAGCGCGGCACGCAGCGGCCGGACCCGGTCGTCCCAGGAGAAGTAGCTCTCGTGAACGGCGAGCGTGCGGGGGTCGCCCAGGATGCCCGCGACGAACAGCGCGGCGGGCGCGGTGGCGGAGTACAACGAACCCTGGTGCAGGACGGACATCTCCAGCCGGCCGAGCGACTCCGCCTGCACCTCCGGGTCGTCGTGCAGGAGCCCGAGCAGGTCGTCCGGGGTGCCGTCCGCGGGTCCGTAGGCGTGGGCGAGGGCTGCCCAGTCGGTCGCCGGCAACAGGGCGGCGGGTTCGGGCAGGGCGGTGGCGGCGTCTTCGTTCGCGGACATGGCGGCAGTCTGCCGCAGAGGTCCGACAACGGCCGCGCACATCAGGCGAATCCGGCCCTTTCACCCGTGTTCGCGCGTTAACTGTGGGGCGGCAGTGAGCGATGTGGGGAGGGGGGAGTACATTGCGGCTGCCATTGGCATCGGAATTCACCACAGCCTGGAGAACTTGTGACCGCATCCCCCCGCCGTGCCTGGTACCGCCCCGGCACCCTGATAGCAGCCGCCGCGACCGGTGTCATCGGTCTCGGCCTGTGCGCCACCCCGGCGTCCGCCCACACGCCCAACTGGAGGGCGGACTGCCACACGGTGGAACTCCACCTGAAGGCGTACAACGGGCGCGTCACGAACACCGTGACGGTCACCGCGGACGGCAAGGAACTTCTGAAGACCACGGAGTTCGGTTCGTCCTTCGACTGGACCCACGAAGTGCCGGCCCACACCGCCGACGTGCACCTGCACCTCAGCGTGGTGGCCGGGGACGGCAAGCAGTTCTCGAAGGAGGACGACTTGACCGTTCCGGCGTGCCAGGACCAGAGCACGCCCACGCCCACGCCGACGGAGACGAAGACCACCGAGTCTCCCAAGCCCAGCGAGACGCCCAGCGAGTCGGCCAGCACGGCCCCCTCCGCTGCGCCCTCCACCCCGTCCACCGACGAGTCCCCGGCCGGCGACCTCGCCGAGACCGGCGCCTCCAGCTCCACCCCGCTGATCGCGGGCGGTGCGGCCGTCGCGCTGCTCGCCGGCGGCGGTCTGCTCTTCGCGAACCGCAAGCGTCGCGCCGCGGCCCGTCACTGACCCCCGGTCGCTGACGGCGGTGCGGTGACGCGCCGTGCATGACACAAGGGTGCCGGACCGTGCTCCGTACGGTCCGGCACCCGTCTTTTTGCGCCCCGAGGCGGTCGCCCCGCGTCAGGCCACGGGCCCCGGCGCGGCGGAGGCCTCGAACTCCCCCTTGCGCAGCCGGTACACCTGCAGCCGCAGGTCGTAGTACTTCTCGGTCTCCCCGACCCATTCCATGCCGACGCTGCGGGCCGTGGCGGCGCCGCGGTCGTTCCGCGGGCGGACCACGGCGAAGAGTTCGTCGACGCCCGACGCGAAGGCGTACCCGGCCAGGGCGCGCCCGGCCTCGGTAGCCAGGCCCCTGCCCCAGTAGGGGTGGGCGAGCTGCCAGCCGATCTCGAGGTCGACGCCGTAGGGCGGGAGCGGCAGGACGGCGGCTCCGCCGACGAGTTCTCCGCTCTCGCGCAGTTCGATCGCCCAGCGCCCGGCCGGCCGTTCGAGGGCGGCGCCGCCCTCCTCCCAGGAGCGCAGCAGTTCCCGCATGGACGCGACGTCGGGCTGCCGGGTCATCGCCGGAGCGAGCCAGCGCGTCACGTCGTCCGCCCCGTAGACGGCCAGCGCCGCTTCGGCGTCGTCGCCGCGCCATGGCCTCAGGACGAGCCGGGGGGTGACGATCCGGGTTTCCTCGTTGCCCTTCGCGCGCTGCGCCGTGGCCGTACCAGTCATCTGCGTCTTCCGTCCCTGTCGCGGGCTCCGCCGGCCGTACGTCCGGCGGAGGCCCGAAGTCCCCTGTGCCCCTGCACAACACCAGGAGGCCGCCGTCACTTCCCGCCCCGCTCCCACCTAACCCTCATCACTCGCTTGACAGGTTACCTCGATCCTGTTTCGATGTAACCATCGAAGTGAATCTAAGGGGTTAGACATGGTCACCGTGCACCACCGCTACGCCGAGGTCCAGGGGCACCGGCTCTTCTACCGGGAGGCGGGCCCGGCCGACGCCCCCGTCCTCGTGCTCCTCCACGGCTTCCCGACCAGCTCGTTCATGTTCCGCGAGCTGATCCCGCGGCTCGCCGGCCGCTACCGCGTCATCGCGCCCGACCACCTCGGCTTCGGATTCTCCGACGCCCCCGCCGCCGACGCGTTCGCGTACTCCTTCGACGCCCTCGCCGGACTCACCAAGGGCCTGCTCGACCGGCTGGGCGTCACGCGCTACGCGCTCTACGTCCAGGACTACGGAGCGCCGATCGGCTGGCGCCTCGCGCTGGGCGACCCCGGGGCCGTCACCGCGATCGTCACCCAGAACGGCAACGGCTACGAGGCGGGGTTCATCGAGGAGTTCTGGAAGGACGTCCACGCCTACCAGCGCGAGCAGACCCCCGAGACCGAGGCGGGCGTCCGTGTGGCACTGAGCCTCGAGGGCATCAAGTGGCAGTACGTCACGGGAGTGGCGGACGGGACCACCGTCAGTCCCGACACCTGGCACCACGACTTCCAGCTGGTCTCCCGGCCCGGGAACGACCTCGTGCAGCTCACGCTCTTCCGTGACTACGCGTCGAACCTCCCGCTCTACCCGCGCCTGCACGAGTACCTGCGCACCCACCCCGTGCCCGTGCTCGCGGTCTGGGGCGAGAACGACCCCATCTTCGGGCCCGACGGCGCCCGGGCCTTCGCCAAGGACGCGCAGCGGGCGGAGGTGCACCTCCTCGACGGCGGCCACTTCCTCCTGGAGACGCACGTCGAGCCCGTCGCGGAGCTGATCCTGGGCTTCCTCGACAAGGCCGGGCTGCCCCGCTGAGTTCCCGCATCCCCCACCCCACCGCCGTACGACGATTGCGAGGGCCATGACCCGCCACACCGGCTTCCACGAGGGCGAACTCGCCGTCCAGCGACGTGCCGGCGTCGCACACGAGGCCGCGCGCCTGCGGGGCATGCTCGACCCGCCGCACCTCGGCGGCGGCGTGGCCCACTTCCTCGCCGAGCGGGACCTGGCCGTGCTCGGCGCGCACGACGAGGACGGACGCCTGTGGGTCTCCCCGCTGACGGGGACCCCGGGCTTCCTCTCCACCCGGGGCGACCTCATACGGGTCGCCGCCCGTCCGCGTACGGGCGACCCCCTCGCCGTGCTCCCCGTCGGCGGGGCCGCGGCCCTGATCGTGATCGACTTCGCGATCCGCCGCCGGCTGCGTCTCAACGGCACCCTCGCCGCGGCCGACGACGCCGGCTTTGAGCTCGCCGTCGACCAGGCGTACGGGAACTGCCCCCAGTACATCCAGCAGCGCCTGCTCGGCCCGGCGCCGGCGGACGCCCCCGACGGCGAGGACACGCCCACGACCGGGGCGCGGCCGGCCAACCGGCTCGACGCGGCGCAGGCGGCCCTGGTGGGTCGCGCCGACACCTTCTTCCTGGGCACCGCCCACCCCGAACACGGCGCCGACGTCTCCCACCGGGGCGGCCCGCCCGGATTCGTCCGGACGGCGCCCGACGGCAGCCTGTGGTGGCCGGACTACCCCGGCAACAACATGTTCAACAGCCTCGGCAACCTGGCCGGCGACCCCGCCGCGGCCCTGCTCTTCGTCGACTTCGCCGCCGGGACGACGTTGCAGCTGTCCGGCACCGCGGTCGTCGACTGGACCGCGCCCGGTGCCGCCGGCGACGACGGGGGCACCGGCCGCCGGGTCCGCTTCACCCCGCGGCACGTCGCCACCGGGCGGGTCCCGGTCCGGGCGGACGCCGTCCTGCCCTACCGGCTCAACCCGCCGCTCACCGCCTGACCGGGATCAGCCGCCCGTCACCGCGGCCAGCAGTCCGCGGAAGTCCTCCTCGCAGGCCGGGCAGCCGCGCAGGTGCACCGCGACACCGGGGTACTGCCGCTCCGGTGCCGCGTCCGCCAGGAACAGCTCCAGGTAGACGTCCATCAGGTCCAGCGCCGCGTCGCAGCCGGGGTCCAGGGGGTCGGTCCGCAGGAGGTCGTCAAGGCCCTGCCAGTCGTTCATGAGCGCCTCGCTGTCGTCAGGGGCAGATGTCCATTGGCTGCGAGCCGGGCACGGAGCTTACGCCGCGCGTCGAACATCGTCTTGTAGAGCGCGTTGCGGTTCGTCCCGAGTTCCGCGGCGAGCGTGTCGGCGTCCACGCCGTTGACCGCGAGCGCGGTGAACACCGTGCGCTGGCGCTCGGTGAGCTCCTCGTCGACGGCCTCACGCAGGGCGTCCACGAGTTCACGGGCCTCGCTCTGCCGGACGGGGTCGATGCCGAGCCGGTCGGGGAGCCGCTCCCACGCCTCGGGGTCGAGCTGCACGCCGGCCGTCCGCCAGAAGTGACGGCCGAGCTTGCTGGACACCTCGTTCATGACGAACTTGTACGCCCAGGTCGTGAAGCGGCTGTCACCGCGGAAATCGCCGATCTTCCGGGTGATCGACAGCAGCGCGTCGGCCGCGGCCTGGTGGGCGATGTCGTCCAGCTCCGGCCCGGTGATGCCGTGCCGCGACCCACGCCGGTTCAGCTCGGCGTAGGCGATCCGCAACAGCAGCGCGTGCAGCCGGCCGGTCGCCTCCTCGTACGCCTCACCGTCCGCCGAGAGCGCCCGCACCCACTGCGCGGACTCCGCGTCAAGGGACCGGCCTCCCCGGGCCCCGTCACCGGCCCGGCCGTCGTGTTCTGCGGAACCCATGCAGTGATCCTAGACGCGGCCGCCCGCCCCCACCTCCACGGCGGCGCCCCCGGGGCCCCGCGGAAAACCGGTCGTTCCCGGCAGGTAAGACCCGCGCGTTCCCCGTCACCAATGGGCGTACGGAAAAGAGAGCCGCGAGCAAGGAGGGACCGTGACCGGCTACCGCAGGAACCCGGAGGCCGTCTCGCGACTGTCACCGGAGCAGTACCGCGTGACGCAGGAGAACGGCACCGAGCGCGCCTTCACGGGCGCCTACCTGGACAACAAGGAGCCCGGGATCTACGTGGACGTGGTCTCGGGGGAGCCGCTGTTCGCCTCGGTCGACAAGTACGACAGCGGCAGCGGGTGGCCGAGCTTCACCCGGCCGCTGGACCGCACCACCGTGGTGGAGCGGCCCGACCCCGCTTACGGCCGGCTGGCCACCGAGGTCCGCTCGGCGACGGGCGACAGCCACCTGGGGCACGTCTTCCCCGACGGCCCCCGGCAGGCGGGCGGCCTGCGGTACTGCATCAATTCCGCCTCACTGCGCTTCATCCACGCCGATGACCTGGAGCGGGAAGGTTACGGGGCCTACCTCGGGTTGTTCGACAATGGTGACAGGACCGATTCGGAGGATTGACATGGCAGGACAGACACAGAGGGCCGTGCTCGCGGGCGGGTGCTTCTGGGGCATGCAGGACCTGATCCGCAAGCAGCCCGGCGTCGTCGCGACCCGCGTCGGCTACTCGGGCGGCGACGTGCCCAACGCGACCTACCGCAACCACGGCACGCACGCCGAGGCGATCGAGATCCTCTTCGACCCCGAGAGGACGGACTACCGGGCACTGCTGGAGTTCTTCTTCCAGGTCCACGACCCGACCACGAAGAACCGCCAGGGCAACGACATCGGCATGAGCTACCGCTCGGCGATCTACTACGTGGACGACGAGCAGAAGCGTGTCGCGGAGGACACCATCGCCGACGTCGAGGCCTCGGGCCTGTGGCCCGGCAAGGTCGTCACCGAGGTCGAGCCCGTCGGGCCCTTCTGGGAGGCCGAACCCGAGCACCAGGACTACCTGGAGCGCTACCCGGAGGGCTACACCTGCCACTTCCCGCGGCCGAACTGGCGGCTGCCGGCCCGCACGAAGGGCTGACCGACCCCGTCGCGCCGCCCTGGTGACGGGCTCGGGCGGCGCGGCGGCCCGACACGGCCCGGGGCCTCAGCGGCTCCGGGCCGCCGTCGTACGTTCAGTCGGCGGCGGTGGCGCGGGCGCGACGGTGGTGGCGCCGGGCCTTCATCCGGTTGCCGCAGGCGGCCATGGAGCACCAGCGGGCGGTGTTGGCCTTGCTGCGGTCGAGCAGGAACAGCCGGCACTCCTCGTTGGCGCAGGGCCGCAGGCGTCCGGGCCTGCCCTCCTGGAGCGCGCCCCAGACCGTGACGGCCCGCACGGCCGGCCTGCGGTCCGCCGGGGCCTCCAGCTCCCAGTCGATGCCGTGCGCGGTCACCCGCGGCACCCGGACGACCCCGGTGAGCAGCTTCTGGAGGTCGCCGGGCTCACCGTCCCCGCGCGCGACGCGCTGCAGCACCTCGCGCGCCGCCAGGAGGTGGCGCAGCTCCTGCGCCGTGCCGGCTCCGCCGTGGGCGCGCAGCCAGCGGCGGCCGGCGTCCGGGCCGGCCAGCTCGTCCGCCTGGGTCCCGTCGACGACCGGCGTCGTGTTGAGCAGCTCCAGCAGGAAGTCGTCGTCCGTGGTGTCGGCCGTCATGCTCGGCGCCCCCATTCCCGGGTAACCCTTCATTGCGTGTTTGAAGGTTACACCTCCGGGCACGGCGGGCGCCGCCCGGCTCATGAGTGCGTGCCCGCTGGAGCGGCCGTGAACTGCGGCTGGAGGCCCCGATCGAACGCGCGTCGCCCTACCGACCGTCCCGACGGGCCAGGAGGGTCAGCGGTCGAGACCGGCGAGGCCGTCGCCGAGGACGCTCGCGCCCAGGAGCAGCAGCACGACCACCAGGATCGCCGTGCTGTTGGCGACCATGAACCGCCGCAGGCCGTCCAGGACGCGGGACGCGCGCTCCCCGCCGGCCAGGTGCAGGAGCACCGCGCCGAGCACGACGCAGGAACCGACGAGGACGAAGGCGACCACGGCGAGGGCGAGGTCCGTGCCCTGCGCGCCGGTCTCCGCGATCGACGCGGCGGCCGAGCCCGTCAGGACGAGGTTCTTCGGGTTCGCCGCCGACAGCAGGAGGCCGAGCAGCAGCGCGCGTGCGGCGCTCGCCTCGTCCAGCGACCTCGTCCAGCCCGGCGCCTGCGCCTCGTCACCGTTCCTCGGGCGCCGCCACCACTTGCGCGCGCCGAGGACGAGGAGCGCGCTGCCGGCGCACACCCGTCCCCAGTCGGCGACCGCCGAGGAGGGGCTGTGGGGGTCGTGGGCGCCGCCGAACGCCATGGCGACGACGGCGGCCACGGCGACGAGTCCGGCGATCCATCCGGCCGCGAAGAGCGGGCCGTTGCGCCGGCCTTCGCCTCCTCCCAGGATCATGACGACGCCGATCACGGGGAACGGGCTGAGTGCCACCGCGAGGGCCGCGGGCAGCACGGCCCCGATAGCCTGGCCGAGCACCGTTCCCCTTCCGTCCCGCACACCCGGCCGCTCCGGGTGCCTTTGGCTGATCGCGCGGTTCGCCGCGCCGTCAGAGCGCCCGCAGGTCACCGCCGTCGACGGGCAGCATCACGCCGGTCGGGACGGCCGGTCCCCTGGCCCGATCGGTGTCGATGTGCGCCGGCAGCAGGCCGTTCACCCTGGTGCCGGATCCGCCGAGTTCGTCGGCGAGCGTCTTGGCCACCATGGCCAGCCCGGGCCCGTTGGAGACGGCCAGCCCGGGGATCGGTTCGCGGACCGACGAGGACAGGACGAAGGCGAGGGAGCCTTCGCCGGTGAACGCGTTCGCGGCGGCCCGGGCGATGCGCACCGCGCCCAGGAACGTGGACTCGAAGGCATCCCGCCACACCTGGTCCGCGACGTCCATCACGGCGCCGGCGGGCGGCCCGCCGGCGCTGGCTAGGGCGCCGTCCAGCCGGCCGACGTGCCGCAGCGCCGCGCCCACGAACTCGTCGGCGGAGCCCGGGTCGGCGTTGTCCGCGACCACGCCGACGACGCGGGCGTCACCGCCCAGGTCCCGGGCCGCGTCCGCGACGGAGGCGGCGCTGCGTCCGGTGACCACCCTGGCGCCCTCGGCGGTCAGCACCTCCGCCACGGCCCGGCCGAGTCCCCGGCTGCCGCCGGTCAGCAGGTGGACGTGGTCCCGGCATCCCAGATCCATGACGGCGTTCCGTTCCTCGCGCCTCAGAGGGTGATCTTCTGGGGCCGGGTGGTCACCACGATGACGGAGGTGACTCCGGACTCCAGGGCGGCCGTGAACTCCTTCTCCAGCTCCGCCGTGCTCGCCACCTCGACGGCACGGCAGCCGAAGCCCCGCGCCACGGACACGATGTCCAGTCCCGGGAGGTCGAGTCCGGGCACGCCCGGGGTCCGCTCCAGGTCGGCGAAGGACTTCAGGATCGAGTACTCCCCGTTGCGCATCGCGACGTACACGACGGGCAGCCCCTGCTGCACCGCGGTCCACAGCCCCTGCACCGAGTACTGGAAGGAACCGTCCCCGATCAGGCCCACGACCGGACGTCTGACCCCGCGGTCCCGGTCGCCGAGGGCGATGCCGACGGCGGCCGGCAGGGCCCAGCCGATGCCGCCGCTCGCGGTGGCGAAGAAGGACCCGGGCTCCACGGTGGGCAGCCACTCGGCGTGCTCGGCCATGGTCGAGGTGGACTCGTTGACGAAGACGGCGTGCTCCGGGCGGACCTCGCCGAGGGCGGCGTAGACCTCGGCGGGCGTCGGCGGGCTGCTCGGGGTCTGCGGCAGCTGCCGTGGGCGCGGCATGGGCTCGGGCCGCTCGCGGTCGCCGCCGTCGGCGACCTCCTCGGTGAGGAGTTCGATCGCCATCCGGGCGTCGCCCAGGAGGCTGTCGCCGACGCGGGCGGCCGCAGCGACCGCCGGGTCGCTCGTGATGTGCAGCAGTTCGGTCCCCGGCGGCAGGATCTCGCCGGGCACGTACGGGTAGTACCGGAAGACCTCGGCCCCGATGACGACCACCAGGTCGTGGCCGGTGAGCCGTTCGCCGATGGCCCGCACCGACATGCCGAGCGGGCCCCGGTAGAGGGGGTGGTCCTCGGGGAACGACGCGCGGTCCGCGAGCGGCGGGCTGTAGACCGCCGCCTTCAGCCGCTCGGCCAGCGCCACGGCGGCCTGCCATCCGCCGGCGCGGTCCACCTCGGGCCCGAAGACCAGGGCGGGACGCCGGCTCGCGGTGATGCGCGCGGCGAAGCGCCGCAGGCGCTCCGGGTCCGGCGCGTACGCCGTGCTGACGTCGCGCAGGACGGCGGGGCCGGCCAGCGGCCGGTTCCAGTCGTCGAGCGGGATGGACAGGAACACCGGCCCCGCGGGCGGCTGCAGGGCCGCGGCGTAGGCGCGCATGAAGGCCTCGGGCACGTCCTGCGCGCGCGCCGGCTCGTACGACCACTTCACCCACGGCTTGGGCAGGGTCGTCGCCTCGCGGTTGCCCAGGTAGGGCTCGCCGATGACCAGTTCGCGGTGCTGCTGGCCCGCGGTGACGATCAGCGGGGTGTACCCGTGGTACGCGGCGACCAGGTTGCCGACGCTGTTGCCGAGCCCGGCCGACGAGTGCACGTTCACCAGCGCCGGGCGGCGGGTGGTCTGGGCGTAGGCGTCCGCCATGGCGATGACGGAGGCCTCCTGGAGGGCCAGGACGTAGGTGAAGTCGTCCGGGAAGTCCTGGAGGAACGTCTCCTCGGTGGATCCCGGGTTGCCGAAGACCGTCGTCAGCCGCAGTGACCGCAGCAGGTCGTAGGTCACCGATTGGACGGTGGATCGCTCGCTCATGGTGCGCAGTGCTCCCAGGGGCCCGGTGGACGCCGAGGCGGACGGTATCCGCCGGTCGCGGGGTGTCACCTGTCGCGACACACAGTGACGTTAGACGCTCGCACCGCACCCGCCCAGCACATCGGACGTGCCGCGCGGTGCGATCATCCCAACGGGCGGCGCGGGCGAACGGGCCCCAGTGGGGGCCCGCCTCAGGGGTTCGGCAGCTCCTGCTCGGCCCAGATCGTCGTGCCCGACTCCTCGTACCGCGTGTCCCAGTGCCGCGTGAAGGAGGCGACGATGAACAGACCGCGTCCGCCCTCGTCCTGCAGGCGGGCGTGGCGCAGGTACGGCGCGGTGTCGGCGTCGTCGTGCACCTCGACGGTGAGCCCCCGGTCGAGGATGAGCCGCAGCCGGATGGGGCCCTTCGCGTGCCGGATGACGTTGGTGGCGAGTTCACTGACGACCAGGTCGGTGACCGGGGCGTGGTTCTCCAGCCCCCACTGCGCCAGCCGGCCGTGCGCGGCGCGGCGGGCCTCGCGGACGGAGGGCGCCTCGGCGGGGAAGGTCCAGCTGGAGACAGGGTCGGGGGCGATGGTCCGGGTCCTGGCCAGCAGCAGGGCGGCGCCGTCCTGCGGGGTCGCACCGCGCAGCACCTTGTAGACGATCTCGTCGCACACCTCCTCGGGGGCGGCCCCGGGGGCGTGTGCCTCGGCCAGGCGCAGGGCCCGCACGGAGGGCACGGCGACGGCGAACCGCCCGCCGGCGAGCGCCAGTGAGCACTCCAGGAGGGCGACGGCCTCCTCGTGGTGGCCCAGGAACAGGTTGTCCCAGGCCCACTCTGCGCAGCGGCTCGGGTCGGTCGAGAGGGATGCGCCCGGAGTCGTCCCGGGTGATCAGGTGCTCCACGCCGTCCCGCCTCCGTCCCCCGCCCGGCCGAGGGTCAGGAGTCCGCCGTGGCGCCGTGCCCGAGGTACAGGGCTGCGCCGGCGTCCCGGTCCGAGGCGGTGAGGTAGGCCCAGCCCAGGGGGTTCCAGCGCAGACGGCGCACCTCGACGCCGTCGATCACGGCGTTCCCCCGCGCCGCGCACTCGTACGCGTCCGCGGCGCGCAGCATGGCGGTCCGCACGGCGTCCTCCGCGTCGGCGGCCTCGCCGACCACGTAGTAGTGGCTGCGCACGGCACCCCGGGCCGTGCTGAACCGCAATCCCACGAACCATCGGTCCTCGGGGGCGGTGACGGTGGCAAGCATCGGCACTGCTCTCCTCATCCGCGGTCTCCGTGGCGTCCGTCTCCGGACCACCACCCGTCGATCCGTTGGAACAGCGGGCGCGGCGCCCTCCATCGCAGGTCGGGGAGGCCCCGGTGAACCTGGGAACCGCGGTACCACCCCCAGGGGCACGGGCAGCGCTCAGGCCCCGTCGGCGGGCCGGTACCGGACCGCGCACGTGAAGACACCGGAGCCGGACCGCTCGCACTCGACGTACGCAGCGGTCCCGGTCTCGGCGGCGGGGGGACGCCAGGGCATCACGGCCTCGCCCGCGAGCAGCGCGTCCAGGGTCTGCAACCGGGGGTCGCGCAGGGTGGGGTGGTGCTCGTAGCCGGCCGCACCGAGGGCCATGGCGACGGCCATGCCGAGCAGGTTGACCTCGGTCGGCTGCTCGGGCGGTGCCGAGCCCTCCGTCGGGTGGAGGCGGATGCCCTCGTCGGGCACCTCGATCACGCGGGCGGCGTAGCGCTCGGTCATGGGCGGGGTGGTCTCCTTCCGGTGCGGTGGCGCGAGGTCATCCCCCGCTGGGACCGAAACGCTCGGTGCGGATCCGGTCCGGGGAGTGGCCCAGGGCCACCAGCAGGCCCGCGGCCGTCTCGACGAAGCCGGTGGGGCCGCACACGTAGCAGGTGGGCTCGAAGTCCGCGGGCCAGCCCCATTCGGCCAGGTCGCGCGCCTGGAGCCGGCCCGCGGGGCGGGTCCCGCCGTCCGGCGCCGAGCGGGTGTGGACGTACGTCGTGTCGAGACCGGGCTCGCCCCGGTCCAGTTCGGCCGCGTAGAACCGGTCCCCGGGCGTGCGCACGGAGTACAGCAGCCGGAACGGCGCGCGGCTGCCCGCCGCGGCGCGGGCGCGGACCATCGCCATGAGCGGGACGAGCCCGGAGCCGCCCGCGACCAGCAGGACCGGTTCGGTCTGCTCGGGGCGCCAGACGAACCAGCCGCCGACGGGGCCGCGGATCTCGACGGCGTCGCCGACGGCGAGGTCGTCGGTCAGGTAGGGCGAGACCTCGCCGTCCTCGACGCGCTGGACGGTCAGTTCGATCCGGTCGCCGTCGGGCGCGGACGCCAGGGAGTAGCTGCGCTGGGTGCTGTAGCCGTCCTCCGCGGTGAGCCGGACGTCGAGGTGCTGTCCGGGCAGGTGGCCGGGCCAGCCGGGCACGTCGAACACGAGGGTCCACGCCGCCTCGGACTCGGCGCGCCGCTCCACCAGTTCGGCGGCCTGCCAGCGCAGACGGTCGCCTAGTCGCCTTGGTACCGCTGTTCGCGCCATGGGTCTCCGTAGTCGTGGTAGCCGACGCTCTCCCAGAAGCCCGGCTCGTCGTCCAGGAGCAGCCGGATGCCGCGGACCCACTTCGCCGACTTCCACAGGTACAGGTGCGGGACCAGCAGCCGGGCGGGGCCGCCGTGCTCCGGGGCGAGCTCGTCACCGTCGTACTCGTGGGCGATCCACGCCTGCCCGTCGAGGAGGTCCTCCAGGGGCAGGTTGGTGGTGTAGCCGCCGTAGGAGTGAACCAGCGCGTACTCGGCGGCGGTCTCGACGTCGGCGAGCAGCACGTCCAGGGAGACGCCCCGCCAGTGGGTGCCGAACTTCGACCACTTGGTCACGCAGTGCAGGTCGACGGTCGGCGTCTCGGCCGGCAGTGCCATGAGTTCCGCCCAGTCCCACCGGTGGCGGGTGCCGTCCTCGGTGGTGACGGTGAACTCCCAGTCGTCCCGGGTGATCCGCGGGGTGGGTCCTGCGGACATGACGGGGAAGTCGAAGGTCTCGTACTGTCCCGGCGGGAGTTCGTTGCCCGATGTGGGGCGCCGGCCGTGGAATCCCCGCGAGATGATGGGCATGCCGCGCCGTCCTTCCTCTCCTCGCCGCCCCGCAGTCGTGGTGCGGAACCCCAGCATCGCGGACCGGGGGAATCCGGTCCACCGGAGCCCCGGGCGGGCGCGGCCCCGGTCGGTCGTGACCGGGGCCGCGCCGTCACTGGGGGTCAGGCGACCGGCCGGGGCGGCTCGACCACCAGGGAGGAGTCGCCGCCGCGGACCCGCTCCAGCACGCCGGCGGTGGCCTCGTGGGGGGCGCCGAGCGGTACGGCGCTGACCTCGTTCAGCCGCGTGTACTGCTCCGGGGTGAGCTGCACGTCGAGTGCGCCGAGGTAGTCCTCGAGCTGGGCGGTGTTGCGCGGGCCGATGATCGGCACGAAGGACGTCGCGGCGCGGGCGCCCCGCTCGCGCAGCCAGGCCACGGACACCTGCGCCGGAGTGGCCGCGGTCTCCTTGGCGATGTCCAGGACGGTGTCGACGACCGCGGTCTTCTGGGCGGACGACTCGGTGTGGATCAGCGTCTTCAGGTCGCTGAGCCGGCCCTCGTCGCCGCCGCGGTACTTGCCGGTGAGCAGGCCGCCGCCGAGCGGGGACCACAGGGCGGCGCCCAGCCCGAGGCTCTCGGCCATCGGCAGCACCTCGCGGTCCGCGGTGCGCTCCACGAGGCTGTACTCGACCTGGATGCCGGCGACGGGGGCCCAGTTCTTCAGCTCGGCGAGGGTGACGGCGCGGGAGACGCGCCAGGCGGGGAAGTTCGACAGCGCGGCGTGCAGGATCTTGCCGGAGCTCACCAGGTCGTCCAGGCCGCGCAGGATCTCCTCGATCGGCGTCAGGTCGTCCGGGAAGTGGACCCAGTACAGGTCGATGTAGTCGGTGCCGAGGCGCTTCAGGCTCGCGTCCACCGAGTGGATCATGTTCTTGCGGCTGTTGCCGGTCCTGGAGATGTCCACCTGCAGTGTCGAGGCGACGCTGAACTTGCTGGCGACGACGAAGTGGTCGCGGTCGGCGGCGATGAAGCGGCCGAGCAGTTCCTCCGACTCGCCGAACTGGTAGTTGTCGGCGGTGTCGAGGAAGGTGCCGCCGGCCTCGGCGAACCTGTCGAACATCCGGCGGGACTCGTCCGGGTCGGCGCCGGCGCCCCAGCGGGTGCCGAAGTTGCCGGTGCCGAGGGCGTACTCCGAGACGCGCAGTCCGGTCCGGTGTCCGAAGGTCGTGTAACGCATCAGTTCTCCTTGACGGGGTGGTGCTGTCGTGGGGGGTGATGTGCGGTGTTCCGCGGGGGTCGTCACTGGGGGGTCAGTGGCGGGTGGTCACTGGGGAGTGGTCGCGGGCGGTGTCAACTCCGTTGGCGCGTCACGGGGCGCGGCGCGCGGCCGCCGGGCCACCGGGGGCGGGCGCCCGCACGACGGCGGTGCCGCCGGCGGGGTCCGAGGGGGTACGGGTCATGGGTCTGTCTCCGGGGAAGAGGCACGGTCGCGCCGTACGCGGGCCGGGCGGCCCGGTCGACGGGGACAACAGGGGGCGCCGCGGCACTGCGGCAGGAAGCGGAGGCGTGCGCGGGGACACGGCCCGCGTCCGCGGGACGAAGCGGCGCGAGGGTCCGCCGAGCCCTTAAGTAAACCGATCGGTCTCCTTACGCGCTCCACCGTAACAGCCGTTTCCGGTGAAGTAAAACGATCGGTATCCTTAACGGCATGAGCGACGCACCCTCCCCCGTACGCCGGCGCAGTGGCCGAGGCGCCCGGGAGCGGATCCTCAAGGCGGCGACGGAGCTGTTCACCGCCCAGGGGGTCAACGCGACCGGGATGGACCAGCTGACCACCGTCGCCAACGTGTCGAAGCGCACCCTGTACACGCACTTCGCGAGCAAGGACGACCTCGTCCAGGCCTATCTGCGCGAACTCGAGGACGGCCTGCTCCCCGCCGAGGTGATCCCCGGCGAGCCCTGCCCGGACCCGCGGGAGCAACTCCTGGCGATCTTCGACTGGCCGCCGGGGCGGACGGACGGACCGCTGCGCGGCTGCCCCTTCCTGAACGCCGCCGTCGAGGTGCCCGACCCCGACCACCCGGTGCACCTGCTGGTGGCCGCCTACAAGAGGGAGTTCGCCCGCAGGCTGACGGCCCTGGCACGGGTGGCGGGGGCCCACGACCCCGAGGCGCTCGGCGAACGGCTCGCCCTGCTCTACGACGGCGCCGTCGCCCGCAGTACCGCGCTGAACGCCACCGGGCCGGGCGCCCACGCCCGCGCCATCGCCGTCGCGCTCGTGGACGCCGCGATCGACTGAGCGCCCCGCGCCCCGGCCGTCCCGGCGCCTCAGCGCAGCCGTGTCGCCGCGCGGCGCCGGTCCGACAGCACCTCGCGGGCGGCCCGCGTGCCCGAGGCCAGCGCGCCCTGGAGCGACCCGGTAGCCCGGTGGTCGCCGCACACGTGGCGCCCCGGCGCGAAGCGGGTGGTGCGGGTCATCGGGTGCGGTGCCGGCATCGCGGGCAGCGCCTCGCGCACGGTGCAGCGGTGCAGCGGCTCCCAGGCGGAGGCGTCCGTGCCGTACGCGTCCGACAGCGCCGCGGTCAGGGCGGGCTCGTCGGCGGGGCCCGGCGCGCCGAGCACGGAGGTCGCCACCAGGGCCCGGCCGTCCGGGGACAGTCCGGGCTGCACTTCGGTGAGGACCACGGTGTTGAGGAAGCGACGGCGTTCGTCCACCATCAGCGTCGGTTCGGCGAGCGGCGACCGGTCGGCGGCGTGGTAGTACGTCGTCACGGTCCGCGTCGGCGGGACGGTGAGACCGGGCAGCAGCCGTGCGGCCGCCCCCGGTCCGGTGGCCACCACCACGACGGGCGCGGTGACGTCCGTGCCGTCCTCCAGCAGCACCCCGTCGCCGGTCAGTTCGCGCACCGGGGCCTCGGTGCGGACGGTGTCCCCGGGAAGTCGCCCGGCGAGCTGGACGGGCACGGCACCGATCCCCTCGGCGGGCAGGGCGAGGGTGCCCCGCAGCATGCTGCGCCACACGAAGTGGAAGAAGCGGCTGGAGGTCTCCAGTTCGTCCTCCAGGAAGACCCCCGACAGGAACGGCCGGAACAGGGTCTCCACCAGCTCGGCCGAGATGCCCGCCGCGGCCAGCGCGGTGAGCGTCGTGGTGTCCGCGCCCGCGCGCAGCCTTCCCGCGGGCAGCGCCATGTCACGGGCGCTCAGGACCGCCAGCGCCGCCAGGTCCCGTCCCGACGCGAGCCGTCCCGGCAGCAGGTCGGCGGTCGCGTACGGCGGGCGGGTCGGGTCGGCGAAGCGCAGTCGCCCGCCGGAGGTGTGCACCAGGACGCCGGGGGTGAACGGCCGCAGCCGCAGCGGCTCCAGCTCCAGGCGCCGCTTCACCTGGGGGTAGGAGGTGTTGAAGACCTGGAAGCCGCGGTCGAGGAGGAAGCCGCGGTGCCGGTCGGTGCGCATCCGGCCGCCGACTCCGTCCGAGGCCTCAAGGACCCGCACCGTCAGGCCCGCCACGGCGAGGTCCGCCGCGCACGCCAGCCCGGCGGCGCCCGCCCCGACCACGATCACGTCACAGCGGCCACCGCGCTCCTGCTGCATGGATCCGGTGCCTTTCCTCCGTGTACACCCCGATACGGGCCAGCTTTCCGTACGCTACGCGGACGCCCGGGTGCCGCCCCTGCAACACACCGCCGAACGGGCCGCACGGCGGCGGACCGATGAGTCCGCGCCGTGGCGGGAGTCCTCTCCGTGACGGCGTACGAGGGAAGGTGGAGCGATGGAGCAGCGGTTGCACGACATCCTGCAGGCGTTCGTGGACGACGGATCGGTGCCGGGGGCCGTGGGCCTGGTGGCGCGCGGCGACCGGGTCGAGGTGGCGGCCGCGGGGACCCTCGCCGTCGGGGACCCCACCCCCATGACCAGGGACTCGCTCTTCCGCATCGCCTCGATCACCAAACCGGTCGTCGCGGCGGCGGTCATGATGCTCGTCGACGACGGACGGATCGCCCTGTCGGACCCCGTCGCGGCATGGCTGCCCGAACTGGCCGAACCGATGGTCGTCCGCACCCCGGCCGGTCCGCTCGACGACGTGGTGCCGGCCGCGGCGCCCATCACCGTCCTCGACCTGCTGGCCTCGCGCGCGGGCTACGGCTTCCCCGCGGACTTCTCCCTGCCCGCGCTCGCCCCGCTGTTCGGCGAGCTCAAGCAGGGCCCGCCGCGGCCGCAGCAGGTCATGGCACCGGACGCCTGGATGGCGACGCTGGCCGGGATCCCCCTGCTGCACCAGCCGGGCGAGGCCTGGCTCTACAACACCTGCTCCGACATCCAGGGCGTCCTGGTCGCCCGGGTGTCGGGCCGCCCGCTGGACGAGTTCCTGTCCGAGCGGATCTTCGAGCCGCTCGGCATGACCGACACCGGTTTCGCCGTGCCGCGTGCCGGCCTCGGCCGCTTCACCGCCTTCTACCGCCCGGATCCGCAGGGAGGGCTGGAGTTGGTGGACGCCCCCGACGGGCAGTGGAGCACCCCTCCGGCGTTCCCGTCCGGCGCGAGCGGCCTGGTGTCGACCGCCGACGACTGGTACGCCTTCGGCCGGATGCTCCTCGCCGAAGGCACCGCGGGCGGCCGCCGGCTGCTGTCGGCGCAGTCCGTACGGCTGATGACCACCGACCACCTGCCGCCCGCCGAACGCGACGCGAGCGCGGTCTTCCTGGAAGGGCAGGGCTGGGGCTTCGGCGGTTCGGTGGACGTCGCGGCCGTCGCCCCGTGGAACGTACCGGGACGCTACGGCTGGATCGGCGGCACCGGCACGGCGGCGCACATCACGCCGTCCACGGACACCGTGACGGTGCTGCTCACGCAGGTCGAACTGACCGGCCCGGCCGCCCCGGCGACAATGCGCGCCTTCTGGGCCTACGCGGCCGGGGCCTGAGCCGCCGGGGCCGCCCGGTCACGCCTCCCGGGACTCCGTCGAGAGGAAGACCGGGGTGACCGAGAGCGGGACGCCGACGGTGCCGTCGGCGCGGTGCAGCGGGACGACGGCACCGAAGGCGTCGACCGCGTGGGCGGCGGCGGGGGGCCAGGGGAGGTCGACGAGGGTCCCCGGGGCGTCCTCGCCGGTGTAGGGATCGCCGGAGCGCCAGAGGACCTGGAGCGCGCCGCGGCCCTCCCGGGACACCTCGAAGGCGTACAGGCCGGACCGGTCCTCCGTGGCGAGGCGGCGGACGGCCGTGACGCCGTCGAGGTACGCGGCCAGGAGGGCGAAGGCGTCGGCGGCGGGGCGGCGCCGGGTCAGGGCGGTGCCCTCGTAGTCCAGCAGGGCGAGCCTGCCGAAGAGGAAGCCCATGAGGTTGAGGCGGTCGCGGTAGCCGGGGATCTCCGGGGCCAGGTTCCAGCAGGCCGTGCGGGTGACACCGCAGGCGAGGGCCAGGACGGTGCGGGTGACGATCTGGCGGCGGTTGATGCGGTCGCGGCGCGCGGCGAGCTCCGGAGGGCAGTCCTCCATGAACATACGCAGTTCCGGCGGGAGTTCGGGGGAGCGTTCGTAGAGCAGGCGCATGGTCGCGCGGTCCGGCGCCTCGCCAGGCTCCGCCGCCCCCGTGAAGGCGGCCGTCATCGCCCGCTCGAGTTCCGCCTGGGCCCGGGGGAACTCGAAGAGGGTGGGGCCGTTGTACTCCCCCGCCACCACCGGGCGTTCGTATCCGTGCCGCCGCATCATCGCGCGCACCTGGGCGATCTGGTCCGGGATCGCGTGCGGGTCCCCGTAGAGGTGGACGTCGAAGAGGTCGAAGGCGTCGCGGCCGTGCTCGACGACGTGGTCGAAGAACCGCCGGGCCTCGCCGTCCGCGGGGCCGGACAGCACGTCGTGGCCGCAGCCGCCGAGGACGACCGACGCTGCCGGGTCCGCGGCGCGTACGGCGCGGTGGAAGGCGGTGAGCTGTGCGACGTACTCCGCCGCGCTGCCGGCCCACAGGAGTCCGGTGTTGCTGGGCTCGTTGCCGCACTGCCAGTGGTCCACGCGGCCCCGGCACCTGGTGACCAGGTCGCCGACGAAGCGCTCGTACCCGGCGGGGTCGAGCGCGGGCGAGGACGGGAGGAAGCCGGTGGGCTGCCGGGTCGCCCACGGGGAGCTGGAACAGACGGTGACCCAGAGCTCGGCCGCCGGGTCGCGCTGCCCGAGGACGGCGTCGACGACGGACCAGTCGTACCGTCCGGGTTCCGGCTCGACCTGCCCCCAGTAGAGGAAGACGCGCACCAGCCTCGCGCCGAGCTCCCGCGTCTCCGGCACGAAGCTGTCCGGCGCTCCGAACATCCCGTAGCTGATGCCCCTGACGACGCCGAGGCGGATCCCGGCCGGTGCGGTGGGCTGGCTCATGACTGCTCCCTCGCTCTTGCGTATACGTCATATACTTTAGCTGACGTTATAAACTTCCCCCGTGAAGGAGACGCAGGAGACCCCGGAAGGCGCCCCGGCCCCCTTGATCTGGACGCAGCCCGCGCCGCGCCGCCGCCAGAGCCCGCTGGAGCGGGACGACATCGTGCGCGCCGCGATCGCCGTCGCCGACGAGGGCGGCCCGCAGGCGCTCACGATGGCCGCGGTGGCCAAGCGGCTCGGCCCGTACACGCCGATGGCCCTCTACCGTCACGTGATGAGCAAGGACGGGCTGGTCGACCTCATGCTCGACGCCGTCACGGCGGAGATCCCGCTGCCCCCGGTGCCGGGCGCCGACTGGCGGGCCGATCTGCACGCGGTGGCCGCCGGGAGCTGGGACGCGGTCAAGCGGCATCTGTGGTTCGCCCAGCTCGCCCCCACGCGCCCGCCGCTGGGGCCGCACATGATGCGCCGCACCGAATTCGTCCTCCAGGTGCTCGTGCACCAGGGCGCCACCCTCGGCGAGGCCATGACCTACGCGGCGCTCCTCGACCGGCACGTCCTCGGCAGCGCGCAGCAGGAGGCCGAGGAGCTCGCCATGCGCCGCCGCCACGGCATCCACACCCCGCAGCAGCTCGCCGCGGCCGTCACCGCCGCCCGCGAACTGGCCGCGGCGGGCGGGCGGCACCCGCTGCTCGCGCGGTGGATGGAGGCCCCTTCCGGGCCGGACGCGGACGGGCAGTTCGAGCTCAGCCTGGCCTTCCTCATCGACGGCATCGCCGCACGCCTGCCGGAGGGCGGCGGCGCGACCTGACACCGGGCATCCGCGACACCCGCGGGAACGGACCCCGATGAAAGGTCGTCAGCAGGGCACACGTACTCCAGACCGAACCCTCGGAAAGGAGCACCACGTGCCTCTTCGCTTCCGCAAGTCGTTCCGGATCCTGCCCGGCGTCCGCCTGAACATCAACAAGCGCTCGCTGTCCATCACCACGGGCAGCAAGGGCGTCCACCACACCGTCAACACCCGCGGTGAGCGCACCGAATCCGTCGACCTCCCGGGGCCGTTCTCCTGGCGCCGCACGCGCAAGGGGCACTGAGGCCCGTCGTCATTCGAGGATCCAGCCCGACATCCACCGCTCCCGCACGGCCGGCCACTCGGTGGCGACCAGGGAGTAGTACACGGTGTCGCGCCACGACCCGTCGACCCGGCGGCAGTGCCGGCGCAGCACGCCCTCGCGGATACCGCCGATGCGGGAGACCGCGTCCTGGGTCGGCAGGTCGAGGTCGTCCAGGCGCCACTGGACGCGGCCGAAGCCCAGGTCCTCGAAGGCGTAGTACACCAGCATGAAGTGGGTCTCCAGGTGGACCGGGCCGCCCCACAGGGCCGGGTCCAGCCAGCTCCAGCCGATGTCCACGCGCTCGTCGACGACCGAGACGTCGACGTACGCGGCCCAGCCCGACGGGCGCTCCGTGGCGTGCGGGACGACCGCGAACACCACGGACTCCCCCGCCGCGGCCTGCGCCAGCCGCTGCTCCACCAGCGAGGCCATCTCGCCGGGCGAACCGGGGGGCGTCGTCGACAGCCAGCGCCACATCCCCTCGTCGGCGCGCGCCGCGGTGAACAGCGCCGGGACGTGCAGCGGCGAGAGCGGGACCAGCCGCGCGTACCGGCCGTCGATGGTGACCGGAGCGGGGAAGCGTAGTGCCATATCCGCACGCTAATCGGGCGGGCACGCGGCCGCACCAACTCGCGGATTCCCGCCCACCCGCCCCCTCCGCCCCATCACCCTTGGCCGACAGGACGGCGACGGACGGTGATCGCCGCGGCGGCGGCACGGGAGGACGGCACCATGCGGGACGACGAGGCGCGGATCCGGGCGCTCATCGAGCGCTGGGCGGAGGCGGTGCACCGGGGCGACCTGGACGCCGTGGTCGCCGACCACGGCGAGGACATCGTGATGTTCGACGTGCCGCCTCCCCACGACGGGGTCCGCGGCCTGCCCGCGTACCGGCAGGTGTGGCCGCCGTTCTTCGACTGGCAGGCCCGCGGCGCCTCGTTCGAGATCGTCTCCCTGGAAGTCACCGCCGGCGACGACGTGGCGTTCGCGTACGCCCTGCTCCGTTGCAGAACCCCGGAGGACTTCGCCCAGGACCCCGGGATCCGGCTCCGCCTCACGCTCGGGCTGCGCAGGCAGGACGGCCGGTGGGTGGTCGTGCACGAGCACCACTCCTTCCCCCACGCAGGCTGACCGGCCGCGCGCGGTCCGCGGCGGGCGGGCGTGGTCCGGCGGCGCGATAGCGTGCCCGGCATGACAGACGACTTCGACGTGCGGCGGGAGCTGGCCGCGGGCATGACGGACCCGGCCAGGGCCCTACGGTTCGTGCGCGGCTTCGCCGGGCACTGGCTCGCGCCCCTGCAGGAGGGCGACGGGTACGGTGCGCCCGAACTGACCGCCGCCGAGGAGCGCCTGGGCTTCGCCCTGCCCGCCGTGCTCCGTGACGCCTACCGGCTCTTCGGGCGGCGCCCGGACCTCACCAGCAACCACGACACGCTGCTCGCGCCCGAGCAGCTCCACGTGGACTCCCGCGAGGAGGCGCTGGTCTTCCGGTACGAGAACCAGGGCGCCGCGTCGTGGGGCATCCTCCTCGCCGACCTGCACAAGCCCGATCCGCCGGTCGTCATGAAGCCGGACCTCGCGGACAAGGAGGCCGAGCGGTGGTCGGCGTGGCTGGACCGCTTCTCGTGGGCCTGCGTCGAGATCGTCCTGTCGGAGTCGCTGCACGAGCCGTTCGAGCTCTGCGACTTCCGCGACGACCTCGACGAGGCCCACTTCGACGCCCTGGACGGGCGGTTCACCCCGCTGCCGTTCCCCGCGTACCCGCCCGGTGAGGACCTGGGTGCGCGCTGGTACGCCGGACCCGACGTCATACTCCGCGAGGACGACCGCACCTGCCTGTGGGCGCGGGCCCGCACCGAGGAGGCGCTCGACCGGGTGCGCGACGACCTCCCGGGCGACTGGCTCAACGACCCCCGCTGACCCCGGGCCCCGTCGGCGTACGGGTTCAGCCGAGGGGGACGTCCTCCTGGCGGAGGGCCTCCAGCGCGGGGCCGTACATGCGGGTCTTGATCGTGCCGAGCGTGGCGCCCGCCTTGCCGGCCAGAGGGCGGGCGAGGGCCACGGCGGCCTCGCGGACCTCGTCCTCGCCCGCCGTACGGTCCACGATGCGCTCGGCCAGCGCGTCGAGGCCGCCGTAGCGGCGCGCGGTGGTCATCGCCTCGTGGGCCGTCTGCGGGTGCAGGCGGGCCTGGATGAGGGCCGACATGCCGGGGGTGAAGGGGATGTTGATGTCCGCCTCGGGCAGGCACCAGTAGCCGCGGTCGGCGCGCATCACACGGAAGTCGTGGGCCAGCGAGAGCATCGCGCCCGCGGCGAAGGTGTGGCCCTGCAGGGCGGCGACGGTGGCCACCGGCAGGGTCAGGAAACGGGCGAGCAGGGCCTGCACGCCCGTGACGTACGCGCCGGCCTGGTCCGCGTGGGCGAACAGCCACTCCAGGTCGAGCCCGTTGGACCAGAACTTGCCGGTGGCCGCGGTGACCAGGGCCCGCGGCCCCTCGGCCTTCTCCACCTCGTCGAGCAGGGCGTCGACGGCCGCGAGCCAGTCGGGGTGGAAGCGGTTCTCGGTGTCCCCGAGGTCGAGGATGAAGACGTCGTCCTGGCGGTCGAGCGTGGGCATGATTGCTCCTTGGGGCGAAGGGGCGGACGGCCGGGGCGGCTGCGGGAACGCGGAGCCGGGCGGGCGCTTCCGCCTTGGCTCCGCGACCGGCATACCTACCGGCCGGTAACCTCGATGGACCGCATTGTACAGGGAGCGGCGCGGCCTGTCCTCACCCAGGACGTCGCGTCAGGCGACGACCACCGGATGCCGCACCACGGCGTCGAAGAAGTAGCCCTGGGTGTTGAACACCGCCTCGTCCGGCTGGGTCCGTCCCGCGGTGTCGGTGGCGCGCGCCAGCAGCACGGCCGGGCCCGGGGTGCGCGGCCGCCACGGGACGGTCCAGCGCACCCACCCGTCCCGGCGCGGGACGTCGCGCAGTGCGGCCCGCCGCCAGGTGGCACCGCCGTCGGTGCTGACCTCCACCTGCCGCACTCCCCCGGCCCCGGACCACGAGCGGCCGTGCAGGATGCTGCGGACCCCCGCGGAGAATGCGGCCCCCGATTCGAGTTCGAAGGCGCTCTTGAGGGTCTGCCGAGTGAGCGGCGCGCTGCCGGCCTCGGGGAACCCGGGGCCGAACAGCCGGTAGAAGTCGGTGTTCCACGGCGAGTACAGCGGCTCGGCCGAGACCTCGATGTCACCCACCCACTTGACCGAGGAGATCCCCACCCACGAGGGCACGAGCACCCGCACGGGACGGCCGTGGTCGTGCGGCAGCGGAGCACCGTTCATGGCGTAGGCCAGGATCACGTCGTCCAGCGCCTTCGCCACGGGCAGGGGCCTGCGGACGCGGCCCAGGCTGACGCCGCCCGTGACGTACTCGCCGTCGAGACCGCGCGGCATGACGTCCACCGCGTGCCGGGTGACGCCCGCCCGCCGCAGCACGTCCGACAGGCGCGCGCCGCGCCACCGGGCGACACCGACGGCACCCAGGGTCCACGCGGTGCCGGAGACCGTCTGTCCCTGCTGGGAGGTGTAGAAGCTCCGGCCGTTGCCCGCGCACTCGACGAAGGCGGTGCGCTCCACCGGCGGCAGCGCACGCAGGTCGTCCAGGCCGTACTCCACGGCGTCGTCCGGGCCCGGGCCGCCCCGCAGCCCGCTCCCCCAGACCTTCAGCCGCCAGGTCGCGGCGTCGACGACGGGGGTGGATGTGTGGTTGCGCACGAAGAAGCGTTCGGCGGGGGTCAGGTAGCCGGTCCCGCGCAGCGCCTCCCACTTCGTCTCGGCATTGGTCCCGCGGAGGGTGAACCACTCGTCCGGCAGAGGCTTGACGATTCCCGGGGAGGTCGCGGCCGCGGCCCTCACCGGTCCGGGCAGGGCGAGGGCGGCGGTGCCCGCGGCGAGCAGGGTGAGCACCTCACGGCGTGACATCCCGTCGCCCCGGGCCCGTCCGGCGAGCCATTGGCGCAGCCGCAGGCGGTCGTAGGAGGCCTCGTCGACGGGAACGGTGGAGCGCGGGGCACGGGTCATGACGGTCCTGCTTCCAGTGGCGGGGAACGACCGAGGACGTGCGGAGGACCGCGCACGGCGGCGCGGTGACAAGGGGGGTGAACCGGAGCGGGGTGGCGACCCTGAGCGCTCAGCGACAACAGCGGCGCGACGCGGGAACGCGCGGCGTGCCGACGGTGCGTGCGGCCGTGATGGCCGGGCTGGTCGAGTTCACGCGCTCATCGTAGGGCCGGTCCGACTCGGCGTCAGCCCCGTCCCCGAAGTCCATCGCCATGGTGCCGGGCGGGGCCCCGCCGCACGGCGTGCTGACGGTAAGTCACCTCGGGTGTTCCGCTGGTGCGTTCCGCCTCCGTGTGGTTACCTTGCGTCATGACCCTGCTCGTGACCCGCCGCCACGTGGACTACGTGCGTGTCACCAGCATGGGCTGTCGCGCCGAGCGCTGACGCCGCGCTTCCGGCCTCCTGCCGCCGTCACCGGCCGCCGATCATCCCTTCCGCTTCCTTGCCTTCCCCTGCCCGGGACGCGTTCGCCTGCCGTCCCCGGCTGCTCTTGGGCGTGCCCGAGCCCGCCCCCGCACCCGCACCCACATGCGCACCGAGGGAGAACCATGAGCCAGCCCATCGACTCCGTCACCGCCGGCCACACCCCGGAGGAGTGCCCCGGCACCGGGCCCGGCACCTCCGCCTGGTCGTTCGAGACCAAGCAGATCCACGCCGGCGCCGCGCCGGACCCGACGACCGGAGCCCGGGCGGTGCCGATCTACCAGACGACGTCGTTCGTCTTCCGCGACACGCAGCACGCGGCCGACCTGTTCTCCCTCGCCGAGCCCGGCAACATCTACACCCGGATCCACAACCCCACGCAGGACGTCCTGGAGCAGCGGGTCGCCGCCCTGGAAGGCGGTGTCGCCGCGGTCGCGCTGGCCTCCGGGCAGGCCGCGGAGACGCTGGCCGTCCTGAACGTCGCGTCCGCCGGGGACCACATCGTGTCCAGCACCTCGCTGTACGGCGGCACGTACAACCTGTTCCGCCACACCCTGCCCCGGTTCGGCATCGAGGTGTCCTTCGTCGACGACCCGGACGACCTCGACGCCTGGCGCGCCGCGATCCGCCCCGGCACCAAGGCGCTGTTCGCGGAGACGCTCGGCAATCCGCGCGGCAACGTCCTGGACGTGCGGGCGGTCGCGGACGTCGCGCACGAGGCGGGGGTGCCGCTCATCGTGGACAACACGGTGCCGACGCCCTACCTGCTGCGGCCGATCGAGCACGGCGCGGACGTCGTCGTCCACTCCGCGACGAAGTTCCTCGGAGGCCACGGCACCACCATCGGCGGGGTCGTGGTCGACGGCGGCAGCTTCGACTTCGGCGCCCACGCCGAGCGCTTCCCGGACTTCAGCGCCCCGGACCCGAGTTACCACGGGCTGCGCTACTGGCCGGCCCTGGGCCCGGGGGCGTACGCGGTCAAGCTGCGCGTCCAGTTGCTCCGGGACATCGGCCCGGCCATCGCCCCGCACTCCGCCTTCCTGCTCCTCCAGGGCGTGGAGACGCTCAGCCTGCGCATCGAGCGCCACTCGGCCAACGCCCAGGCCCTCGCCGAATGGCTGGAACAGCGTGACGAGGTGGCCGCCGTGCACTACCCCGGGCTGCCGTCCAACCGCTGGCACGCCGCGGCACGGCGCTACCTGCCGCGCGGAGCGGGCGCGGTGCTCGCCTTCGAGCTGCGCGACGGCGTCGAGGCGGGCAAGCGGTTCGTGGACGCGGTCGAACTCTTCAGCCACCTGGCCAACATCGGCGACGTCCGCAGCCTGATCATCCACCCGGCCTCGACCACGCACAGCCAGTTGGACGAGGAGCAGCTCGTGGCCACCGGCACCTCGCCCGGACTGGTGCGCCTCTCGGCCGGCCTGGAGAACCTCGCCGACCTCAAGGCGGACCTGGAGGCCGGGTTCCGCGCCGCGAAGGGCGCGTCCTGAACACCACGCCTGCCGCCGCGCTCCCCCTCCCGCCGGCCTCCGGGGCCTGGCGGGAGGGGGACCCGCCGGGCCGCCGCCGGTGGCACGCGCTGGAGAAGCCGCTGCCGCTGGAATCGGGCGGCGAGCTCCCGGGGGTGCGGATCGCGTACGAGACGTGGGGCAGGCTCTCCCCGGACCGCTCCAACGCGGTGCTGGTCCTGCACGCCCTCACCGGCGACAGCCACGCCGCAGGGCCCGCCGGGCCGGGTCACCCCACGCCGGGCTGGTGGGACGGGATGATCGGACCGGGCCGCGCACTCGACACCGACCGGTGGTTCGTGGTGGCGCCGAACGTCCTGGGAGGCTGCCAGGGCAGTACGGGGCCGTCCTCGTGCCGGCCCGGCGGACGGCGCTGGGGCGGTGCGTTCCCGCAGCTGACGCAGCGCGACCAGGTCGCTGCCGAGGCCGAAGTGGCGGACGCGCTGGGCATCGGCCGCTGGGCGCTGGTGGCGGGCGGGTCCATGGGCGGGATGCGCGCCCTGGAATGGGCCGTGTCGCGGCCGGAACGCACGGAGGCGCTGCTGCTGCTCGCCTGCACCGCCGCGGCGAGCGCGGAGCAGATCGCCTGGGCCAACGTGCAGCTGCACGCCATCCGGGACGATCCGCACTGGCGGGACGGCGACTACCACGACGCCGCGCCGGGGCACGGCCCGCACGCGGGGCTCGGCCTGGCCCGGCGGCTGGCCCATGTGACGTACCGCAGCGAAGCCGAGCTCGGCGCCCGTTTCGGGCGCGCGCCGCAGGAGGCGGAGGACCCGTGGCGCGGCGGCCGCTACCAGGTGGAGTCCTACCTGGACCATCACGCGGCCAAGCTGGTCCGGCGCTTCGACGCGGGGAGCTACGTCGCCCTGACCCAGGCCATGAACGGGCACGACGTCGGCCGCGGACGCGGCGGGGTGAGGGCCGCCCTGCGCCGGGTGACCGCGCGGACCGTGGTCGCCGGGGTCTCCTCCGACCGCCTCTACCCGCTCGCGCAGCAGGAGGAGCTGGCGGCCGGCATCCCCGGCGCGGTGCCCGTCCGGGTCGTGGTCTCCCCGTACGGGCACGACGGCTTCCTCATCGAGACCGCGCAGGTCGGCGAACTCGTCGGGGAGCTGCTGGGCCGGGCGGGGCCTTAGGGGGCGGGCGTTCGCCGCGGCGCCATGCCGCGGTCACCTCCGGGACGTCTCCGCCTGTGACGGTCGGAGAAGTTGGCTATACAACTTTGCCCCGAGGAGTGACCGTGTCCGCCCTGTCCAGTTTTCCCGTCGGCGACCTGCCGGCGATGTGGCTCCGCGACAACTGCCCCTGCGCCGAGTGCCGCGACCCGCGGTCCGGGCAGAAGCTGTTCCAGATCGGTTCCCTGCCCGCCGGGCTGCGGGTGGGCCGGGCGGCCGACGCCGCCGGGGACGGCCCGCCCGCCGTCGACGTGGTCTGGGAGCCCGACGGGCACCGCTCGTCGTACCCGCTGACGTGGCTGGAGGCCGCCCGGCCCGGCCGGACCGGGCACGGTGACCTGCGCACCGAGGCCGGGAAGGAACTGTGGACCGCGCGCGAGGTCGCCGGGCGGCTGCCCGAGGCGGACTGGGAGGAGTACGTGGGCGAGCCGGGTGTGCGGGCCCGGATGCTGGAGTCCGTGCTGCGGCTCGGCTTCATGCTGCTGCGCGGTCTGCCCGGGCGCGAGGGCCAGGTGCTGGAGGTGGCCGAGACCTTCGGGTTCGTCCGCGAGACCAACTACGGGAAGCTCTTCGACGTGCGCGTCGAGCCGGACCCGAACAACCTCGCCTTCACCTCGGCCGCCATCACGCCGCACACCGACAACCCGTACCGGGATCCCGTTCCGACGCTCCAGTTGCTGCACTGCCTGGTCAACGACGCGGACGGCGGCGACTCCGGTCTCGTCGACGGCTTCGCGGCGGCCGCGCTGCTGCGCCGCGAGGACCCGGAGGCGTACGACGTGCTCACCCGCACGCCCGTGCCGTTCGTCTTCCGTGACGCGGGGACCGAACTGCGGGCCGACCGCCCGCTGATCGGCACCGACCCGCTGGGCCGCGTGCGGGAGGTGCGGTTCAACAACCGCTCGATCGGCACGCTGCGGATGGCCGCGGACGAGCTGGAGGCGTTCTACACGGCCTACCGCACCTTCGCCGAGCTGCTGCTCCGCCCCGAACTGCAGCTGGACCTGCGGCTCGCGCCCGGCGACTGCCTGGTCTTCGACAACACCCGGCTGCTGCACGCCCGCACCGCCTTCGCCCAGGACGGGGCGCGCCACCTCCAGGGCTGCTACGCCGACCTGGACGGGCTGGCGAGCACCCTGGCCGTGCTGCGCCGCGCGGACACCCTGGAGCCGCTCGCCGAACTGTTCGCGGGCGCGGTGTCCGCGGAGTACCTGGGCGAACCCGTCACCATGGCCCAGCACATGCTGCAGGCGGGAGCCCTGGCCGAGGCCGCCGGTGCCCCGCCGCACCTGGTGGCCGCCGCGCTGCTGCACGACATCGGGCACGTGGAGGGCGGGGTCGTCACCGGCCGGGACCTGATGACCGGCCACGACAACCGGCATAGCCACACCGGCGCCGACCTGCTGGGCCGCTGGTTCGGGCCCGAGGTCACCGAACCGGTGCGGCTGCACGTGGCCGCCAAGCGCTACCTGTGCGCGGTCGAACCGGGGTACCACGACCGGCTGTCGGTGGCGTCGAACTACACCCTGGAGGTCCAGGGCGGTGTGATGACCCCCCGCCAGGCGGCCGAGTTCGCCGGGCTGCCGGGCGCGGCCGACGCGGTCGCCGTCCGCCGCTGGGACGAGGAGGCGAAGGACCCCGACGCCCTCACCCCGACCTTCGCGCACTTCCTCCCGCTGCTGGCCGCGCTGATGCGCGGGTAGACGGCAATCCCCGGGGTGCCGGAGGCGGTCGTCCGGCCGTCCCGCCGTCTCACGCCCTTCGGGGGCACAGATGCGGGCTGCGGAGGGGAAGGTGGCGGCCTGGGGCCGGCCGGCGCTGCGCGGCTGGTGGATGGCCGGGGTTCGGGCGCCGGAGCGGCCCGCCTCTCCGGTGGCATGGGCCTCGTTGCCGTCCGCGGGTGCAGATGGCCGGTTGCCGCGCCCACTGCCTGTGGTGGGCGCGCCCCCCGTGACCCGCGTCTGCGGGTGGTTCCCCGGGATCGGGCTCACCTTTGCCGTCCGGTACGGCGAGAGCGAGCCCGATCTCGCCCCCGCAACAGCTGCCGCACGCGAATGCTCCTGCTCCAGGCGCTCGGCACCGGGCATCAGACCGGGCGGATCGAGCGCTCCCGCTCGGTCGCCAGCCGGCGGATGCGCTGCGTGCGGCCTGCGGCCGCCAGCCGGTTCAGCACCGCGGGTTCGTCCGAGGACGCGGCGAGGCGCAGTTGGAGCCAGTCCGACCAGGAATCCGGAACGGATGCGTCGCCGAGCAGGGCGGTCACCGACGCGCTCTGCAGGACGCCGAGTTCGCGGGCGCGCCGGGCCGCGTACGCACGGCCGCGCTCGGTGCCGAGCCGGTCGGTCCAGGCCGAGTGGCCGGAGGGCGGGAGGCGACCGAGGACGTGCAGGACGATGCCGAGGGCCACGCTCGGGTCGGGTTCGACGGCACGGCGTCGTACAGGTCGGGCAGACAGGCCGGGTCGTCCAGGGCCCGCCGGTACAGGACCCAGCGCTCGTGCTCGTCGGAGAGGTCACCGCGGAGGTCGCCGGCGATGGCGCCGAGGCGGTGGGCGAGGGCGGCGGTGACCTGGTCCAGGCCCCGGGACACTCAGTCCTTCCCGGGACGGGGGCTGTGGCGGCGGCCGAGCGTGGAGGCCGCCACGGAGTTATGCACCGTGAAGGCGATGGTGCCGGGCAGGTAGCGGTCCTCGGACCACTCCACCGGCGCGCCCTCCGGATCGGTGGTGCGGCGCCGCTCGCGCAGCAGGACCTGCCCGGGCGGGCAGTCCAGGAGGCGGGTGTCGTCGGCGTCGGCCCAGGCCAGGTCGATGGTGTGGTCGGCGTCGGTGAACAGGACGCCGTGCGCGACGAGGGCCTCGGTGTGCGAGACCGTGTCGGGCGGCAGTTCGGCCACCAGCGCGCCGATCCGGGCCGGGTAGAGGGAGCGTTCGACCATCACCGGCTCCCCGGACAGGGTCCGCACCCGCAGCACCAGGTAGACCTCGGCGCCGTCCTCCAGGCCGAGCTGATCGGCCTCGGAGAGCTCTGCGGGCCGCCGCACCACGCTGTCCACGCGGCCGCCCGGGGTCTCCCCGATGGAGCGGGCCCAGTTGGTGAAGCTCAGCAGCTCCGAGAAGCTCTGTGCCCGCGGGCCGCCGAGCACCGTGCGCCGGGTGCCGCGGCGCGAGGTGACCAGGCCGTCCGAGCGCAGCACGGCCAGCGCGTGCCGGACCGTGCCCCGGGAGACGCCGTAGCGCTCGGCGAGGGTGCCCTCGGGGGGCAGTTTGGTGCCGGCGGCGTAATCGCCCGCGATGATCGCCTCGCGGAGTCCGGCCGCGACCTTGCGGTAGCGCAGCTCGTCGTCCGGGGTGCCCTGCTCCTGCCGCACCGTGGTCTCCTGCGCTGCTCGTGCCGTGCGGGCCGCCCCTGCGGGCGGTTCCCCCGACCCTACCCGGAGGGGACGGGCGCCGGCCCGTCCCCCGTCCCCCGACCCCCGCCTCCCGTCCCCTCCGGCGTGCCTCACACGGAGTGGACGGTTCCCGCGTACCGCTGGACGAAGCGGGTGCCGGTGCCCGCGGTGACGGTCACGTCGTAACGGCCGCCGTCGGTCCGCCAGGTCACCCGGGTGCGGTCGCCCGCCTTGACCCACACGGTCTGCTCCTTGCCGGCGAAGTCGTTCGGCGTGAGCGTGAAGGCCACCTCGGTGCCGCCGTCGTTGCGCAGGTAGAACTCGACGGCCGCGTGCTCCGGGCGCCCGTCGTGCCGCAGGGTGGCCGCGACCCCCGGCACGGCGACGTCGTCCTGGCCGTCGGGGACGACCGTCCCGGAGAAGCGGCGGACGAAGCCGTCGGCGCCGTGCACGGAGAAGTCATAGCGGCCGTCGGTGTCCGCCGCGTCCCACACGTACGTGCGCGACGAGCGCGGCGGGACCGTGAACGGCGTGCCGGTGAAGGGCAGCGCCGTGTTGGGCAGCACGGTGAAGTGGTAGCCGACGGTGCCGTCGTTGGTCAGCCTGCAGGTGACCTTGCCCTTGTCGCGGTCGACGGTCACGTCGGCCCACGGCCGGTACGGCAGCGGGCGGTGCGGCCGCCGCCCCTCCTCCTGCTGCGGCATGGCCGAACGGTCGGGCACCTTCACCGCGGGCAGCGCGTTGTTGGCGTCCGCCTTGGCCATCAGCGCGAGGGTGTCCGGCAGCGCGGGGATGCTGTAGTCGGGTTTGGTGAAGTCGAAGCAGCTGGTGAGGTCGCCGCAGACGGTGCGCCGCCAGTCCGAGATGTTGGGCTCCTTCACCCCGGTGACGCGTTCGAGGAAGCGCAGCACCGAGGTGTGGTCGAACACCTGGGAGTTGGCCCAGCCGCCGCGCGACCACGGCGACACGACCCACAGCGGCACCCGGCTGCCCAGACCGATGGCCTTGCCGTTCGCGAACTCGTCCTTGGTGCCCGGCTCGGGGAACGGCGGGATGACGTGGTCGAAGTAGCCGTCGTTCTCGTCGTACATGAGCAGGAAGACGGTGTGCTTCCACACGTCGGGGTTGGAGAACAGCGACTGCAGCGCGGTGTTGACCCAGTGGGCGCCGTAGTCGGGGCTGGCCGCGGGGTGCTCGCAGAACAGGTACGGCGCCACCAGCCAGGAGACGGTGGGCAGCGTGCCGTCCTTGCAGTGCTTGTCGAACGCCGTCAGGTCGAACTTCGTCATGGCGTTGACGTAGCGCGGGTCGTCCTTGGGGAACTCGTGGAACTGCTTGAAGTACGACAGGGCGTTGTCGTCGTAGTCGCCGTTGCGGTCGTCCGAACCGTCCGGGTTGTGGTAGACGCGCCAGGTGACGCCCGCGTCCTCCAGCCGCTCGGCGTACGTCGTCCAGTCCGCCACCGGGTTGTCGGTGACCGGGGTGTTGTCGGTCCACGGGCCGGTGGTGCCGTCGACGCCGGGGCCTGCGGTGCCGGTCCACAGGTAGAGGCGGTTGGGGTCGGTGGGGCCGTTCAGCGAGCAGAAGTAACCGTCGCAGAGGGTGAAGGCGTCGGCGAGCGCGTACTGGTAGGGGATGTCCTCGCGGGTGAAGTAGCCCATGGTGCGCTCGCCCTTGGCGGACACCCACTTGTCCATGGCGCCGTTGTTGACGGCCGAGTGGCCGCTGTCCCAGTCGTGCGGGAGGCCGCCGGCGTTCTGGGCGTTGTACTTGGTGGTGTCCATGCGGAACGGCAGGAGGTGGCCCTCCTCGCGTCCGCGGGCGGGCTGGCGGAACACCGGGTCGCCGTTGGACAGCACGGCCGCCTGGCGGTCGCCGAAGCCCCGTACGCCGCTGAGGGTGCCGAAGTAGTGGTCGAAGCTGCGGTTCTCCTGCATCAGGATCACCACGTGCTTGACGTCGTCGATGCTGCCGTGCCGCGGGCCGTGCCCGGCGGCCTCGGCCGTGCCGGGGAGCCCGACGGCTGCGGCGGCTCCCGCGGCGGTGCCGATGAATGCGCGGCGGCTGAACTCGGTCATGGGGAAGGTTCCTTAGGTCGTTCGGGGTCAGCCGCGGGCGGACAGGGAGAAGGTGACGACGGCGGCGGCGTGGTCGGAGGGCCAGCCGTTGCCTGCGGTGTCCGGGACGGGCCGGGGCCAGCCGGTGACCAGGGTGTGCGCCTCGACGACCTTGAGCGGGCCCGCGTACTGGACCTGGTCGATGCGGTCCTGGGGCTCCGCGCCGCCGTCCTCGCGCCGCGGCCTGACGGGTGACCAGGTGGTGCCGGGGTCCTTCACGGGGCTGGAGTGATCGGCGCGGAAGGCGTCGGTGAGGCCGGCGTCCTCCAGGGCCTCGGTGACCGGCCAGCGGAGCCGGCTGGCTCCCCCGTGCGCGGACGAGGTCCGGCTCGTCCAGTCGCGGTGCGACGGCGAGGCGAGGCCGGCGGCGAGCACGACGGGACCGCGGGAGGCGATGTCGCGGCGCATCGCGGCCACCAGCGCCTGCGTCTGCCGGTAGCGTGCGGTGCCCTTCTCCGCCGCCTCGACCTGCGCGGCCGTGCGGCCCGCGAGCACCGCGTACGGCCCGTAGCCGGCCTCGTCCAGCTGTGCCGTCCACAGCCGTACGGTGCGGTCGCCGGGCAGCCGCAGCGTCGCGGCGGCGGCCGGCAGCGAGGCGGTGGGGGCGACGGTGCCGGTGAGCGGATGGCGGCTCACGATGCCGAGGCCGCCGGCCTGGTGCACGTGCCAGCCGAGCGCGGCGGCGAGCCGCTGGGCGCCGTCGTCACCGCACTCCTGGAGCGCGACGGCGTCGAGGCCCTGGGTCAGCACCAGCCGCAGCTGCTTCTCCAGCGCGCCGTCGATGTGGCTGCCCGCGTCCCACAGGTTGAGCGTGGCGACCTTCAGCGTCAGCCGGTCCCTGCTCGCGCGCACCGGCACCAGGACGGTGACGGTGTCGCCGCCGACGGCGCTGTCGGTGACGGCGACCACCAGCCGGCCGGGGGTGCGCGGCGCGAGGGCCGGGGCCTTGCCGCTGACGGTGCCGTCCGCTGCGACGGTCAGCCACGGGTCGCCGCCGGCGCGCCTGAAGGTCGCGCTGCCCTCGGCATTGCCCTCGGGCCGGATCCACAGGCCGCCGAGCGCGACGGAGAAGGAAGTGCCCGCCGTCTGCTCGGCGGTGGTGACGGCGTCCACGACCGCATGCGGACGCGGGATGACCGGACGCGGCACGAAGCTGAAGGGCGCGGTGCGGGCCAGGATGCCGTAGCCGTCCTTGGCCAGCAGGTAGGCCGTGTACGGCCCGCCGCTCAGCCCGGAGGTGTCGATGCTGATGTCGCCGGACGCCGCGGGGGTGTACTCCCAGGCGAGGGAGGCGCCGTTGCCGGGGACCCGGTCGCCGTCGTAGACGCCGATCCAGTTCTTGGGGTCGGGCGCGTCCGTCGTCCAGTGGAAGGAGACCTTGTCGCCCTCGAAGGGCTTGGGGGTCCGCGGCTCGACGAGGTCGCCGGTGGGCGGGCCGGCGAAGGTGAACGGCTCGGTCTTGGCGAGGATGCCGTAGCCGTCCTTGGCCAGCAGGTAGACGGTGTACGGGCCGCCGCTCAGCCCGGAGGTGTCGAGGGTCGTCCTCCCCGAGGTTCCGGTGACGTACGTCCACACCAGCGAGCCGCTGCCGCTGCCCGGCTGGCGGTCCCCGTCGTAGACGCCGATCCAGTTCTTGGGGTCGGGCGCGTCCGTCGACCAGGTGAAGGTGAGTTTGTCGCCGCGTTGCGGAGGCGTCGTGGAGTCGAGCGCGACGCTGCTTCCGGATGCGGCGACCTGTGAGAGGGATGGCACGGTGTTGGGTCCTCTCCGCCCCGGCGCCGCCGCGGCGGCGTTCGGGTGGGCAAAGTTGTCTAGATAACTTCGCCCCCAGCAAGCCGTCCCACGGCGACGAACCCGTGAACGACGGGTTGCCGCCGTCCGGGAATCAGGCGGAAATCTGAGGTTGGCGCGCACGGCGGGACAGGCCGCCGTCCGCCCCCACGACCGCCTTGAGCAGCGATGTCACGGGGATCGGCATGCTCCACGACGGGTTCCGCACCCCGAGCGGCGGCCTCCCCCCGGGCCGCCGCTCGGGGGGAGGCCGCGTCATGCACCGTTCAACGGTGCACGTTCCGCTGCGCGCAGGCGAGGCGTTCAGCAGGTGAGGTTGCCGCCCGGGGCGACGCCCAGGATCTGGGTGAAGCGCTGGTAGTTGTTGACGCGGCTCTGCACCTGCGCCGGGTTGCGGCCGTCGCACTCCAGGGACCCGTTGATGGAGCGGATCGTCTGGCCGAAGCCTGCCTGGTTCACCATGGCGTTGTGCGGGGTCATGGTGCCGGGGCCGCTCTGGGTGTTCCAGTACCAGAGGCCGGTCTTCCAGGCCACGGCGGCGTCCTGCTCGACGAGCCAGGGGTTGTGGAGCAGGTCGATGCCGAGGGCGTCGCCGGCCGCCTTGTAGTTGAAGTTCCAGCTGAGCTGGATCGGGCCGCGGCCGTAGTAGGCGGACTGACCGGCGGGGCAGCCGTAGGGCTGGCTCGTGTCGCAGTAGTGGGGGTAGTTGGCGGTGTTCTGCTCGACGATGTAGACCAGTCCGCCGGTCTCGTGGGCGATGTTGGCGAGGAAGGCGGCGGCCTCCTGCTTCTTCACGGTGTCGCTCCCGGTCTTGGCGAAGCCGGGGTACGCGGAGAGGGCGGCGACCAGGCCGCTGTAGCTGTAGAAGGAGTTCCGGCCCGGGAACATCTGGTTGAACTGGGCCTCGCTGACCACGAACCCGGAGGGGTTGCCGGGGTTGCCCGGGTCGGTCGTGCCGCCGCCGCAGGTGCCCTGGTCGGCCCAGACGCCCCATTCGCCGGTGGTGCCCGGGGTCTCGCCCTGCGTCCACCACTTGGCCTGCCAGTTGTGGCCGCTGTAGGAGGCGGTCATGCCGCCGGTGTAGACGGCGCCGGCGCTCCACGGCGTGGCGCAGGTCGCGGCGGAGGCCGTGCCGGCGGGGAGCGCCACCGCCAGTCCGGCGGCGGCCGTGAGGGTGGTCAGGGCGGCGAGGGTACGTCGCATCACCGTAACTGCTCCTTGTGTGGGGGGAGTTGCGTGTCGCACTCAGCAATGAACCGGATTGGCCTATACCTGTCAAGGTCTAGACCAACATCCCCCGCACGGCCCGGCCACGGCCCCGGGTTG
This sequence comes from Streptomyces sp. PA03-5A, assembly GCF_033792725.1. Taxonomy (NCBI): domain Bacteria; kingdom Bacillati; phylum Actinomycetota; class Actinomycetes; order Kitasatosporales; family Streptomycetaceae; genus Streptomyces; species Streptomyces sp. PA03-5A. Next base: position 58,758 of record NZ_JARAVL010000015.1, read on the forward strand.
AGGCCCCGCCCCGTCGGCGTAGCGTGGAATCAGGCCGGTGCCGGTGGCGGGCGGGCCCGCGGGGGAAGGTGCGCGTCGCGCCGAGCCGCACCGCCGGCCCCAGGCGGGCCCCGCCCCCGGGCGGGCTTGCGTCGTCAGCGCACGAGGAGCGTCGGCCATGGGCAAGCCCTCAATCGACCAGCTGCGGGAGCGCGTGCGCGGGGCGGTGATCACCGCGGACGAGGAGGCCTACGACGGGTCACGGCAGGTTCACAACGCCATGATCGACCGGCGGCCGGCCGTCATCGTGCGCTGCGCCAACGCCGGCGACGTCATCGCCGCGGTGGACTACGCCCGGGAGAACGGGCTCGACCTGGCCGTGCGCGGCGGCGGCCACTCCGTACCGGGCTTTGGCACCTGCGACGACGGAGTCGTGGCGGACCTCTCCGCGATGCGCTCCGTACGCGTCGACCCCGGATCACGCGCCGCCCGCGCGGAGGGCGGCGCCACCTGGGGCGACGTCAACGCCGCGACGTACGCCTTCGGGCTGGCCACCACCGGCGGCATCATCTCCACCACCGGCGTCGGCGGCCTCACCCTCGGCGGCGGCATCGGCTATCTCAGCCGGGGCCTCGGACTCAGCTGCGACAACCTGATCTCGGCGGACGTCGTCACCGCGGACGGGCGCTTCCTCGTCGCCAGCGAGAAGGAGTACGACGACCTCTTCTGGGCGCTGCGCGGCGGCGGCGGCAACTTCGGCGTGGTCACCTCGTTCCAGTTCCGGCTCAGCCCGGTCAAGGACATCTACGGCGGCCCCGTCTTCTACGACCTCCAGGACGCCGGCAGCGTGCTGCACGCCTACCGCGAGGTCATCGCCGACGCCCCCGAACAGCTGGGCAGCTTCCCGGCGTTCCAGATCGCCCCGCCCCTGCCCTTCATCCCGCCGGAGCGGCACGGCAGGGTCCACGTCGCCACCGTGAGCTGCTGGGCCGGCCCGCTCGACGAGGGCGAGCGGGCGCTGCGGCCCTTCCACGACATGGCGCCGGTCGTCGCCGAGCACATCGGCCCGATGCCGTACCCGGCGCTCAACACCGCCTTCGACGGCCTCGTGCCGCCCGGCCTCCAGCACTACTGGAAGGCCAACTTCGTCACCGAGCTGACCGACGAGGCCATCGCCGCGCACCTCGAGCACGCGGCCGGCCTGCCCGCCGTGAACTCGACCGTGCACATCTACCCGATCGACGGCGCCTGCCACCGCGTCCCCGCGGACGCGACAGCCTTCGCCTACCGCGACGCGTCCTTCGCCACCGTGATCGCCGGCATGTGGCCGGATCCCGCGGCCAACGAGGCCAACGTGGCCTGGGTGCGCGACTACTACCGCGCCTTGGCGCCGCTCTCGGAGGAGGGCGGGTACGTCAACTTCATGGCCGGGGACGACCAGGGGCGGATCCGGGCCAACTACAAGGGCAACTACGACCGGCTCGTCGAGGTCAAGCGGACGTACGACCCCGGGAACCTGTTCCACCTCAACCAGAACATCACGCCTTGACGGCGGCCGGGGCCGGGGCCGGCGCGGCCCCGGCACGGTGGCGGCTCAGGAGAAGCCCACGACGCCGTGCGGCCGGTAGGGGCTCTCCAACTCCTTCAGCTCCTCCTGGGTGAGGCGCACGTCCAGGGCGGCGACGGCGTCCCGCAGGTGCGCCTCCTTGCCCACGCCCACGATCGGCGCCGTGATCCCGGGCTTACCCAGCAGCCACGCCAGGGCGATCTGGGCCCGCGACAGTCCGCGCCGTGCGGCGATGGCCGCGACGGCCTCGACGATCACCCGGTCCTCGTCAAGGTAGAGGGTGCCGCCGAACTCGTCGGTCTCCTGCCGGGCGCTGACGGTGTCCCAGTCGCGGGTCAGCCGCCCCCGGGCGAGCGGGCTCCAGGGGGTCACGCCGACGCCCTGGTCCGCGCAGAGCGGCAGCATCTCACGCTCCTCCTCGCGGTGGAGGAGGTTGTAGTGGTTCTGCATGCTGACGAACTTCGTCCAGCCGTGGCGCTCCGCCGTGTACTGGGCCTTGGAGAACTGCCAGGCGTACATGGAGGACGCACCGATGTACCGCGCCTTGCCCGACTTCACCACGTCGTGCAGGGCCTCCATGGTCTCCTCGATCGGGGTGTGCGGGTCCCAGCGGTGGATGATGTAGAGGTCCACGTAGTCCGTGCCGAGGCGGCGCAGGCTCGCGTCGATCTCGGTGAGCACGGCCTTGCGCGACAGACCCGCCCCGTTCGCGCCGGGGCGCATGCGGCCGTTCACCTTGGTGGCCAGCACGATCTCCTCGCGGGACGCGTACTCGGCGAGGGCCCGGCCGACGATCTCCTCGCTGGTGCCGTCGGAGTAGACGTTGGCGGTGTCGAAGAAGGTGATGCCGGCCTCGACGGCGCCGCGTATCAGGGGGCGGGCGGCGTCCTCGTCCAGCGTCCACGGGTGGTTGCCGCGCTCGGGGGTGCCGTAGCTCATGCAGCCCAGGCAGATCCGGGAGACGTCCAGACCCGTGCCGCCGAGTTTCGTGTACTCCACGTCCATGCCTCCGCAAGGTGGTTTTGGTGGCTTCGGTTGCCGAACCGCGCTCCCGAGTATGCAAGCCGGTGGATCTTCGCGTCGACGGCCCGCCGCGCTGCACCGGGGGATCCGTCCACAATGTCCAATGGAAAGCGTAAAGACCCCTGTGCACCACTGCGGGACTTCCGTCCCGTGAGCGACGTGGGCGATGTCACATGCACCGATTTGCGCTGTTCATCATGGCTTTGACCTGCGGCTTTTCGGAATCACATACTCCGCTTCCGGCGACTGTGCAGGTCAGGCCCTTGCGCCCGCGGGAATGCTCCCGCAGAGTCCTGACGTATCCGGCCCCGGCCGCGCAGCGCGGCAGCCGGCATTCCGGGCGGGGGCTAGCTGAAAGGGTCCTCGTCTCACATGCGCAACCAGGCCAAGCACCGCCGCGGGCGTTCCCTGCGGCTCAAGCTGTCCGCCGCGGCTGTCGCCTCCGCCGCGGCCTTCGGCGGCACCGCGTGGGCGCTCCAGCAGTCGGGCTCGGACGGCACCGGGGCGGACCGCGCGTCCGGCTCGTCCAAGGTCCACGTCACCTCGATCCTGCCGAGCGCGTCCGAGCAGCCGGAGCACGGCCTGGTCGACGCCGACAGCGGCCGGCGTGACGCGGCACCGGAGGCGAAGGAGACGAAGGGCACCGGCGCGACTCCGTCGAAGGGGGCGGCCCCGGCCAAGGCGAAGGTGAAGACCAAGGCCAAGAAGCCCAAGCCGGTGAAGACCACGCCGAAGCCCGCCCACACCGGGCCGGCCCAGCCGAAGCCCCCCGCGAGCACGCCGACCCCCAAGCCCAGCCACACCGCCACCCCGCCGGCGACGCCCACCCCGCCGCCGACCACCCCGCCGCCGACCACGCCGCCCCCGACGCAGACGCCGGACCCCACGCCGCCGGCGTCCACCCCGTCCCCGACCGCGGCACCCACGACGGACACCCCGTACGCACCCGCCTCCCCGGCCGCCGAAGCGGCCGAGCCCCCGACGGCGGCCACCCCCCGGACCGCCCCGCAGCGCGCGGACGACGCCGAACTGCTGCCCCCCTTCGCCACGGTTCCGCACCCGCACGCCCACGGCCGCGGTCACGCCCGCGGCCCCTGGCTCCCGTTCCCGGCGACCGCCCCCGGTCACGCCGTCGGCGCCCCGGGCGGCACCGGCCCGCTCGGCTGAGCCTCCCCCGGGGCCCGCCCGGGGACCCGTACCGTGGGCGTCCTACGGAAGCGAGGGCACCGGGGCATGGGTGACAACAAGCGCCAGGACCGCCTGCCGCGCGGCATGTACGAGCGGGAACTGCTGCGGCTGCAGGTCGAGTTGGTCAAGCTGCAGGAGTGGGTCCGGGCCGGCGGGCACAGGCTCGTCATCGTCTTCGAGGGACGCGACGCGGCCGGCAAGGGCAGCACGATCAAGCGGGTGACGGAACACCTCAACCCCCGCATCGCGCGCATCGCGGCGCTCCCCGCGCCGACCGAACGCGAGCGCACCCAGTGGTACTTCCAGCGCTACGTCGACCATCTGCCGGCCGGCGGGGAGATCGTGCTGTTCGACCGGAGCTGGTACAACCGCGCCGGTGTGGAGCACGTGATGGGCTTCTGCACCCCCGAGGAGCACGTGCGCTTCCTGCACCAGTGCCCGATCTTCGAACGGCTGCTGATCGAGGACGGCATCATCCTGCGCAAGTACTGGTTCTCGGTCAGCGACGCCGTGCAGGAGCAGCGGTTCCGGACCCGCCTGGAGGACCCGACCCGGCGCTGGAAGCTGTCGGGGATGGACCTGGAGTCCATCACCCGCTGGGAGGCGTACTCCCGCGCCAAGGACGAGATGTTCGTGCACACCGACATCCCCGAGGCCCCCTGGTACGTCGTGGGCAGCGACGACAAGCGCGCGGCCCGCATCAACATGATCGCCCACCTGCTCGCCGGCATCCCCTACGAGGAGGTCCCCCTCCCCGCCATCGAACTCCCGCCCCGCCCCGAGTCGACCGGCTACCAGCGCCCGCCCCGCGACCTGCAGACCTACGTCCCGGACCACGCGGCGACCTTGGGGCAGTGACACCACTCGGGCCCCTCGTGCCGGCGGCTGGGAAATCCGTCGGGAAACCGTCCCTGGCGCGCCCGGGAAAGGGGCCGGGGCGGGCGCCGGAGGGGTTGCGGGCGGACTCGCGGAGGGGGTGCGGGCAGGGCGGCCCGGGGGTGGTGCCGGGGTGGGGGAGGCGGGCGTACGGGCGGTTGGGGCACCCGCGCTGAGCTGGGCTTTCGAGGCTGCGGACCCTAGCGTCTCCCCATCGGGAAAGGGGATCTGATGGACCGTGGTATCCGCGACGTCGACGACGTGCTGAGGCTCCTGGACGACCTGTTCGCGGCGGGGGCCGACCGCTGGACGGAAGGGGCGGCCGACTGGTGGGACGCGTTCTACGCGGACCGGTCCCGGCCGGTGCCGTTCTTCGTGGACAAGCCGGACGAGAACCTCGTGGAGTGGCTCGACCGGGGCCTGATCGCGCCGGGCGGCCGGGTCCTCGACCTCGGGTGCGGTCCGGGACGCAACGCGCGGTACCTGGCCGCACGGGGGTTCACGGTGGACGCGGTCGACCTCTCCCCCGCCGCGATCGCCTGGGCGCAGGAGCGGGCCCGCGAGGCCGGTGCGGCCGTGCGGTTCCACCGCGGTGACGCCTTCGCCCTGGCCGGGACGGTTCTGCGCGGCCCGTACGACCTGGTCCACGACTCGGGTTGCTTCCACCATCTGCCGCCGCACCGGCGCATCAGCTACCTCGCGCTGCTGGACGGGGTCCTGGCGCCCGGCGGGCATCTGGCGCTGACGTGCTTCGCCGCCGGCGCCATGGGGTCCGAGCTCGACGACGCGGACTTCTACCGCGATTCCCGGCTGCACGGCGGCCTGGCCTACAGCCCGGAGGCGCTGCGCCGGATCTTCTCCGGACTGGCGGAGGTCGAGCTGCGCCGCATGCGCGGTGAGCCGGCGGATTCCGCGTGCTTCGGTGAGGACTTCCTCTGGGCGGCCCTGTTCCGCCGCCCCGCAGGGGTCGTACCCGGTAGCTGACCCTCCCGGGTGATGGCGTACGCGGGCGGGAGCGGGCACTCTGTGCGCATGCCGGAGGGGAGGATCCACATGGACGGTGCCCGGCCCGCCGCCGCACGCCCCGCGCGGGCGCTCGCGGCCGCGCTCGTGCTCCTCGCCCTGCTGTCCGCCTGCGGCGGCTCCGGCCGGGAGGCCTCCGGGGCTCCCTCCCGGACCGCCGCATCCGGCGAACCCGGCACTGCGCCGGCCACGCCGGGCGGCGGGTCGCCGGACCCGACCGCGTCGGCATCGGCGTCGGCATCCACCACACCCCGCCGGGTCCACGCGGCCGTCTACTTCCTGCACGAGGGCAAACTGTCGGCTGCGCCGCGCACGGTGACCGGCCCGGCGACCGCCGCCGCGGCCCTGCGGGCCCTGCTCGCCGGCCCGAACGGCTTCGAGCGCGGTCACGGCCGGGCGACGGCGATCCCGTCAGGGACGGCGCTGCGATCGCTGGCCGTACGGGACCGCGTCGCCACCGTCGACCTCTCGGGCCGCTACGACGACGCCGTCCCCGGCACACCCGTGGAAGCCCGGCTCGCCCAGGTGGTGTTCACCGCGACGGCGTTCCCCGGCGTCGAGAAGGTGCGCTTGCGCGTGGACGGCGGGCCGCCGGCCGGACTCGGCACGGTCGCCACCGGCCCGCCCGTCGGCCGCACCGACTTCGAGGAGCTCTCCCCCGCCGTCCTCGTGGAGTCACCGCTCCTCGGCGACACCGTGACCGCCCCGCTGCGCGTCCACGGCACGGCCGACACCTTCGAGGCGGAGTTCCGGCTGCGGATCTCCGACGGGGCCGGCCGCACGGTCGCCGACGTACGGGTGGCGGCCACCTCGGGCAGCGGCACCCGGGGCACCTTCGACGTGACCGTGCCCTACCGCGCGGCCGGTGGGCCGGGCACCCTCACGGCGTACGTGCTGTCCGCCGAGGACGGCCGCCGGGTCGTCCTCGACACGGTGCCGCTCACCCTCGCGGGGTGAGCGGGTCCCGGCCGGACCGTGCGCACGCCGCCGCACCGGCCGAGACTGGAACCAGGGGACGCGTCCCGGGTTCAGGAGGCCGCCATGAACGCCGTCCGGCAGCCGAAGGCGGTGGGCGACGTGATGACGTGCAGGGTCGTCGCGGTCACCCGCCGCGCGTCGTTCAAGGAGATCGTGCGGGCCCTGGAGCAGTGGCACGTCAGCGCGGTACCGGTGGTGGAGGACGGGACGCACGTGGTGGGCGTCGTCTCCGAGGCCGACCTGCTGCGCAAGGAGGAGCACCGCGTGGACGGGCCGCCCCCGGTGGGCGGGGCCGGCGCGTCGGGCAGGGCGGCCGCGCTCACCGCCGAGCAGTTGATGACCGCGCCCGCGGTCACCGTGCGCGGCGACGCCTCGCTCGCGCAGGCGGCCCGCGCCATGGCGCGGCACCAGGTCAAGCGGCTGCCGGTCGTCGACGCCCGGGGCATGCTCAAGGGCGTGGTCAGCCGGGGCGACCTGCTGAAGGTCTTCCTGCGGTCCGACGAGGACATCGCCCGCGACGTCCGGGAGAACGTGGTCGCACGGCTGTTCCCCGGCGCGTGGCGGTCCCTCGAGGTCGACGTCGAAGAAGGGGTCGTCACCCTGAGCGGGCTGCTCGGGGACCGCTCCCTGGTGCCGGTGGCGGACCGCCTGGTGCGGTCCGTCGAGGGCGTCGTCGACGTGCGCTTCGATCTGACGCCGAACCGGGTGTGACGGGCGGTCCCGGCGCCGGATGCGAGGGCCGCCCGCCGCGCCCACGCTGGTAGGGGGGACACACCTCAGCCCGAAGGAGCGGAACGCCATGAAGGCATGGGTCTTCCAGGGTCCGGGACGGGCCGCCTGGCAGGAGGTGGCCGACCCGGTCCTCCGGGACGCGAGGGACGCCATCGTCCGCGTCGACACCGCAGCGATCTGCGGCACCGACCTGCACATCCTCAAGGGCAACGTGCCGGACGTCGCTCCCGGTACGGTGCTCGGCCACGAGGCCGTGGGCGAGGTCGTCGAGACCGGCGCGGAGGTGGACGCCCTCCAGCCCGGCGACCGGGTGCTGGTCAGTTGCGTCTCCGGGTGCGGACGCTGCCGGTTCTGCCGTGAGCAGGCCTACGGGCAGTGCCAGGACGGCGGCGGCTGGGTGCTCGGGCACCTGATCGACGGCACGCAGGCGGAGTACGTGCGCGTACCGTACGCCGACACCTCCCTGCACCCGCTGCCGCACAACGTGGGCGGGCACGACGCCGTCCTGCTCTCCGACATCTTCCCCACCGCCTACGAGGTGGGCGTGCTCAACGGCGGGGTCCGGCCCGGGGACACGGTCGTGGTGGTCGGCTGCGGTCCGATCGGCCTGGCCGCCGTCGCCACGGCCCAGCTGTGCTCCCCGCACACGGTGATCGCCGTCGACCTGGCCGCGGCGCGCCTGCAGGCGGCGAAGAACCTGGGCGCGGACGCCGTGGTCACGGCGGGCGAGCAGCCCGAGCAGCTGGTCGACGACCTCACCGGAGGGCTCGGCGCGGACGTGGTGATCGAGGCCGTGGGGCTTCCGGAGACCTTCGAGATGTGCACGCGGATGGTCCGGCCCGGCGGCCGGGTGGCGAACGCGGGGGTGCACGGCCGACCGGTCACGCTCCACCTGGAGCAGCTGTGGAACCGCAACGTCACCATCACCACGGGCCTGGTCGACACGTACTCCACGCCCACCCTGCTGCGCCTGCTGGAGGCGCGGAAGCTGCCCACCGGCGCGTTCGTCACGCACATCTTCGAACTGCACGAGACGGCGGAGGCCTACGACGTCTTCGCGGCGGCGGCCGACACCGGAGCGCTCAAGGTCGTCCTGGGCGGACCGCACCATGACGTCCTCGTACCCATGTCCTGACCGGGCCGGCGGGCGTAAAGGGCGCATCAGGGACGTAACCCCCACTCTTGACGGAATCTTAACGGCGCGAAGCGGCGGTACGGGAAATCGGGCGCCGACCGATGCGTACGCTGACCAGGCCATCTCGTGGTGGCGGGAACCAGTGGCAGCACGTCAGGAGCATCGATGACCTCCCCCGTCCCTACGAGTCGGCTGCGCGCGTGGATGCTCGAGGGCCTGTCGGACATGGCCCGGCACCAGCAGGGCGGGCAGGCGGTCCCGGAACGGCACGACCACGGCCAGCGCTGGTGGCGGGTGATGTGCCTGACGGGTGTCGACTACTTCTCCACCCTGGGCTACCAGCCCGGCATCGCGGCGCTGGCGGCGGGCCTGCTCTCGCCGGTGGCCACCATCGTGCTGGTGATCGTCACGCTGGCCGGCGCCCTGCCCGTGTACCGCCGGGTGGCCGAGGAGAGCCCCCGCGGCGAGGGCTCGATCGCCATGCTGGAGCGGCTGCTGTCGTTCTGGAAGGGCAAGCTCTTCGTCCTGACGCTGCTGGGCTTCGCGGCGACGGACTTCCTGATCACCATCACCTTGTCCGCGGCCGACGCCTCCACCCACCTGGTGGAGAACCCGCACCTGACCGAGGCGCTGCACGGGAAGCAGATGCTCATCACGCTGCTGCTGGTCGCGCTGCTCGGCGCGGTCTTCATGAAGGGCTTCCTGGAGGCGATCGGCGTCGCGGTCGCCCTCGTGGGCCTCTACCTGGCGCTCAACGTGGTCGTCGTGGTCGTCGGCCTGTGGCACGTGGCCACCGCCGGGCACGTGGTCACCGACTGGTCGAACGCCCTGACCACGCAGCACGGCAACATCCTGGTGATGGTCGGGGTGGCGCTGCTGGTCTTCCCCAAGCTGGCGCTGGGCCTGTCCGGCTTCGAGACCGGTGTGGCGGTGATGCCGCACGTCAAGGGCGACCCGTCCGACACCGAGGAGCGTCCCGCCGGGCGGATCCGGGACACGAAGAAGCTGCTGACCACGGCCGCCGTGATCATGAGCTGCTTCCTGATCACCACCAGCTTCATCACCACGCTGCTGATCCCCGCCGACGAGTTCGAGGCCGGCGGCCAGGCCAACGGCCGCGCGCTGGCCTACCTTGCGCACGAGTACCTGGGCAACGCCTTCGGCACCGTCTACGACGTGTCGACGATCTGCATCCTGTGGTTCGCCGGCGCCTCGGCGATGGCCGGCCTCCTCAACCTCATGCCGCGCTACCTGCCGCGCTACGGCATGGCGCCGCACTGGGCGCGCGCGGTGCGGCCGATGGTGCTGGTCTTCACCCTGGTCGCGTTCCTGGTCACCTGGATCTTCGACGCCAACGTCGACGCCCAGGGCGGCGCGTACGCGACCGGTGTCCTGGTGCTCATCTCCTCCGCGGCGATCGCGGTGACCATCGCCGCCCGCAAGGCGGGGCAGCGCAACTGGACGATCGCCTTCGGGGTGATCTCGGCCGTCTTCCTCTACACCACGGTCGTCAACGTCTTCGAGCGCCCGGACGGCGTCAAGATCGGTGCCTGCTTCATCGTCGGCATCATGCTGATCTCCCTGCTGTCGCGGCTCGCCCGCGCCTTCGAACTGCGCATCACCGGCATCACCACCGACGACATGGCCGAGCGCTTCGTACGGGACATCTCCCACCGCACGATCCGCTTCATCGCCAACGAGCCCGACCGGCGGGACGCCGCCGAGTACCGGGACAAGATCAAGCAGATCCGGTCAGACAACGACCTGCCGGCCGAGGAGGACTTCGTCTTCGTCGAGGTGACCGTCGCCGACCCGTCCGAGTTCGAGGCGGGCCTGGTGGTCCGCGGCGAGGTCCTCCACGACCGCTACCGCGTCCTGACCCTGGAGAGCTCCTCCATCCCCAACGCGCTGGCGGCCTTCCTGCTGCACGTCCGCGACACCACCGGGCAGCGTCCGCACATCTACTTCGAGTGGACCGAGGGCACCCCCTTCGCCAACTTCCTGCGCTTCTTCCTCTTCGGGCAGGGCGAGGTCGCCCCGGTCACCCGCGAGGTGCTGCGCGAGGCCGAGCCCGACCGCAGCCGCAGGCCCCGCGTCCACGTCGGCTGAGCCCCCGTCCGTCAGGGGTGCGCAAAGACCGGACCGGCGCTCGTCAAGGGGCCGTCAGGGCCACGCCTGGCGGCCGCCGCCCTGCCTACGGTCGGCCCCATGGAACGGCGAACGGCTCCCCGGCCCGGGCAGCAGGGCACCGTCGGTGACCGCCATTGGCGCGCCGACCTGCGGCGCGCGCTGGGGTACGCGGTCGCCTTCCTGTGCCTGGCGGTGCCGCTCGACGCGGTCGCGGGGACGCTCACCCCGCGGCGCGCGGCACTGTGGCTGGTCCTGGCCCTGATCGTGCTCGCGCTGCTCCACCCGGCCCGGGTGACCGCGGGCGACGGGTGGCTGGCGGTGCGCGGCACGCTGCGGGAGCGGCGGGTGCGGACCGACGCGCTGACCGTGGTCCGCCAGTCCGCCGGTGTGTCGCGGCATCTGGTCCTGTGGGACGCCCACGGCCGGTGGCTGGAGCTGGATCCCCGCGTCCTGGAGGCGAATCCGCTGCTGTGGCACCGGCTGGAGGCGGGCGCGCGGCGCTCCCGTACCGCCGGCACGCTCCGCGAGGGGTCCGAGGTGCTCGGGCGGCTCAGCGAGCGGATCGACGGCAGCACGGCACGAGCGGTGATCGATGCGCCCGGGATGGGCTGACAGGTCGCTTCGGTGCGGCCGGTCGCGTGGTCGTTCGTCGTACGTCGAGAAATGAGGCAGTCCGTGATCGAGTCGCCGTACGGGGGCACAGCGGGCGGGGGCCGGCGGGTGGTCGTCGGCCTGAGCGGTTCCCCCGGCAGTCTGGCCGCGCTGCACCGGGCGGTCGCGGAGGCCCGGTCCCGGTCCGCGGGACTGCTGGCGGTCCTGGCGTGGGAGCCGCCCCCCGAGGAGTTCACCTACCGCCGGGTGCCGCTTCCGCCGCGGCGCTTCGACTGGGAGCAGGAGGCGCGGCAACGCCTGAACGTCGCGCTGGAGGAGGCCTTCGGCGCCGGCGCCCTGGCCGGGATGCCGGACTTCCGCGCCGTGACGGCGCGCGGGCCCGCCGGGTACGTGCTGGTGAAGGCGGCCGCGCGCAGCGAGGACCTGCTGGTCGTCGGCACGGGGTCGCGCGGCCTGCTGCCGCGTGCGCTGCGCGGTTCGGTCGCCCGCTACTGCGTCGCGCACGCGGCCTGCCCGGTGCTGGCCGTACCCCCGTCCCGGCTGCCCGCCGGGGTCTGAGCCTCAGCCCCGCAGGTGCCCGAGGACGGTGCGCATCGCGTGCTCCACGGCGCCGCGCGCCTGCGCGCCGTGGTCCGTCGTCTCGAAGCCGTGGCCGCCGTCGGGGACGTCGACGACCTCCACGTCCGCCCCGGCGTCCTTGGCCGCGGAGAGGAACTCCTCGACGGTCACCGCGATCTCCGGCCGCTCCCGTCCCACCCGGGTCAGGACGACCGGCGGCGTGCTCGCGCCGTGCAGCGCGGCCACCGGCCGGAAACGGGAGGCGGCCAGGCCCCAGTTGGGCAGCGGCGCGAGGACGGGGTAGGTGGCGGCGACGCAGCGCAGCCACGGCGGGGGCGCCGCCAGCCAGTCCGCGGACAGCAGCCCGCCGGCGGAGAAGAACCACAGCGCGACCCGGCCGGCGTCGACCCGCGGATCGGCGCGGACGAGCTCCACCGCCTCGGCGAGGTCCCCGGCGGCGCGCGGGAAGTCACCGAGTTCGTGCAGCCGGTGGTCGACCGTCGCGCCGACCGCTCCGAGAGCCGCCGCGAGGCGGCCGTACCCGACGAAGGCCGGCCAGTCGCGCGGAGTGGGCCGCGCGCCGGCCGGCACCGGGCCGCCGTGCACGAAGACCACGGCCGGGCGGGGTCCGCCACCGCCGTCCGGGAGGTACAGGTCGGTCCGTCCGCGGCGCTCACGGGCCCGTTCGGGCACGTCGAGGAGGAACGGCCGCAGGTGCGCCGGTGGTTCGTCCGTCGCGGCGATCCGGTGGCCCTCACCGGCGGCGGCCTTCAGCAGGACGCCGGCGAGTTCGCCGGGTGCAGAGAGCATCGGCCAGTGGCCGGTGGCGAGTTCGAAGAAGCCGACGCGGGGGTCCGTGAGCGCCTGGAATTCAGGGTGCCCCAGGGCCACCAGCCCCTCCACCATGGCGATGCTCGAACCGTTGCCGGTGCACAGGACACCGGTCGCCGGCAGGGCGGCGGCCACCCCCGACAGGCGCAGCGGCCGGGTGAGCGTCCCGGCCGGCTGGGGTGCGGCGTCGGCGGCGAGCCGGGCCAGCGCCGCGGCGGGCACGCCGGCCGTACTGCCCCAGCGCTCCCATGCCCCGGGCGCGGGCGGTGCGACGCGCCACTCGTCGTCGCCCGGGGCGGCCGGGGCCGAGAGCCGGGCGCGCAGTTCCTGGTCGGGCAGGAGCGCCAGCGGCGGGTCGCCGTCCCGGGGCATGCCCGCGTCCAAGTGGACGACGCGGGCGATGCGGCCGGGCCGCCGGTCGGCGGCGGCGACGACCGGGTGGATGCCGTAGCCGTGGCCGACGAGCACCACATCCGTCGCGTCCAGGGAGTCGACGACCCGCAGGACGTCCTCGACATGGGTCTCCAGTACGGTGCCGGGCCCGGCCGGGCGGCCTGAGCCGGCCATGCCGGTGAGGGTCACCGGGTGGGCTCCGGCGCCCGCCCCGCGCAGCCGGCCGGCGACGTCCTCCCACACCCAGCCGCCCGTGTGGGCCTCGGGAACGAGTACGAACACGGTCATGTGTGCCTCCCCGCACGCGGTGGTCCGCGGAGCGGCCGTCCCGGCCGTCCGCGCTTGCCGGTACGGTAGGAGCTCCCCCTGAGGGAGGTTCAAGCGGTGGAAGCCGACAGCACGTTGAGCATCGGGGAGCTCGCCGAGCGGGCCGGCGTCTCCGTCAAGACCGTCCGTTTCTACTCCGACCGCGGACTGCTGCCCGAGTCCGGCCGCAGCGCGGGCGGCCACCGCCGCTACGCCCCCGAGGCGCTCACCCGGCTGCGCCTGATCCGCTCCCTGCGCGCCCTGGACCTGCCGGTGCCGGATGTGGGGCGGGCCCTGGAGCGGGAGGACGCCCTGGAGGACGTCGTCGCGCGCCACTTGCGGACCCTCGGCTCCCAACTGGCCGCGCTGCGCTGGCGGGAGGCCGCCCTGCGACTGCTGCGGGACTGCACCGCCGAGGAACGCGCCGAGCGGCTGGAGCTCGTCGGAGCCGTCCCCGTACCACCCAGCACGGACCCGATGGCCCGTTTCTGGCGCCGCTGGCTGCAGCCCGCGCGGCTGCCCGCCCCGGTGCTGGCCCGGGTCGTCGAACTCGCCGTGCCGCAACCGCCGGACGAGCCGAGCCCGGCGCAGGTGCTGGCCTTCGCCCGGCTGCACGCCTTCACCTCGGCCTCCTGCCCGCCCGGCGCCGTGCACCGGCTCGCGGCGCACCGGCCCGACGCGGGCCCCCGTCCGGCCGTCCTGTACGAGGGGCTGTACGAGGCCTACGAACTGGCCGCGCCGGACGTCCTGGCCGGACGCGCGCCGGGCGCGGGCGAGGCGCTCGACTGCTTCGTCACCGCCCACGCGCGGTCGTTCGGCGCGCGGGACACCCCCCGCTTCCGCCGCCGGCTGAGCGGCATGCTGGCCGTGGAGCCCCGCATCGACCGCTACTGGCAGCTCGTGGGCGAGCTGCGGGGCCCCGGGCAGCCGACCCCGGGCGCCTCCCACACCTGGCTGCGCTCCGCACTGGAGGACCAGGTCACGGCGCGGTGAGGATGCGCGGACCCTCCTCCGTGACGGCGACGGTGTGCTCGAAGTGGGCGGCCCGGCTGCCGTCCTCGGTGTGCAGCGTCCAGCCGTCGGAGGCCGTGCGGTAGCCGCCGCGCCCCCCAGCCATCAGCATCGGCTCGATGGCCAGGGCGAGCCCGTGCCGCAGCGGGTAACCACGGCCGGGGCGACCCTGGTTGGGCACATGGGGATCCTCGTGCATCCGGCGGCCGATGCCGTGGCCGCCGAAGTCCGCGGGCATGCCGCACCGGGCCTCGCGGGCGACGGTGCCGATGGCGTGCGAGATGTCGCCGATGCGGTTGCCGACGGTGGCCGCGGCGATCCCGGCGTCGAGCGCCCGCCGGGTGGCCTCGATGAGCCGGACGTCCGCGGGGCGGGGCGTGCCCACGGTGAAGCTGATCGCGGCGTCGCCGGTCCAGCCGTCCAGTTCGGCGCCGCAGTCGACGCTCACCAGGTCGCCGTCCCGCAGCCGGTAGTCGGTGGGGATGCCGTGCACGAGCGCGTCGTTGACGGAGGTGCAGAGCACCGCGGGGAAGGGCGTGGGCGCGAACGACGGCCGGTAGCCGAGGAACGGCGACCGCGCGCCCGCCGCGTCCAGGACGGCCCGGGCTGCCTCGTCCAGTTCCCGCAGCGACACGCCGACGCGCGCCGCCTCACGGGCGGCGGCGAGCGCGTGCGCCACGACGCGGCCGGCCTCCCGCATGGCCGCCAGCGCGGCATCCGTCTTGATCTCCACCATGTCCGTGGCTCCTCTTTCCGTTCCCTGGGTGCACCCAATTCTTATACCGGTATTAGTATCACGGGCATGGTGCGAACTCCTTTGACCCCCTGGGAACGGCAGCGCGGCGAGCGCTTCGGCACGCTGCTGCGCCGGGCCCGCGGCGACCGCAGCATGGTCGAGGTCGCGGCGGCGGCGGGCGTCTCCGCCGAGACCCTGCGCAAGATCGAGACCGGCCGCGCCCCGACCCCCGCCTTCTTCACCGTGGCCGCCCTCGCCGCGGCCCTGGACATCTCCCTGGACGAGCTCGCCTCGGCCTGCGTCCTCGAGGCCGACGAGGCGGGCGGCGGCGCCGCCTTGTCCGCGTAGGCCGCGCCGGGCTGCCCGCGTCGCCGCATGCGGGTGCGTTGTGGTTGCTGTTGGGGGTTTCCCCGCCGCCCTCCCGATTGCCCGGCGCGGTCAGTGACCGCCCCGCTGCGTACGTATGGGGTCGGTGCCGCGCCGGGGCACGCCCCCAGCCTTCGGCCGGGGGGACCCTCATGGGGGCACCCCGCCACACCCCCTTCTGCCGTGGGGGCGACTAACGGCCGGTGGGGGTTCAGAGAGCGGTCCGGGGTTGCCGCAAGTGCCTTACTCACCCCCCACCGGCCGTCATGCGCCCATACGACGGGAGGGGGTGTGGCGGGGTGCGCCCGGAAACGACGAGCGGCGAACCCGGCGCCGAATGATGTGGGGGTAAACCGCGAGCGTTGAGGACGTGTCCCGGCGCGGCACCGACCCAGGCACACGGTGCGAGACCCGCACTGACCGCGCCGGGCAATCGGGCGGGCGGGCGGGTGGACGCCCGCCGCAACCACAACGCACCCGCACACGACGACCGGACTCAGCTGCCCCCGAACCCCCCGCCGTCGCCGAAACCTCCGCCGTCGCCAAAGCCACCCCCGTCGCCGAAACCCCCACCGAAGTCCCCGGGGTCGAAGTCCGCGCCCGAGTAGTCGCCGCCCTGCTGGTCCGGCGCGGCACCGCCGTAGTCGCCGTAGGCGTAAGGGCCGGGGCCGCCGAGGGAGCTGCCGAGCAGCGTCCCGACGAGGATCCCGGGCAGCATCCCGCCACCGAAGTAGCCCTGGGCCCAGGGGGCGTAGGCCGGGCCCGCCTCCCAGTACGGGCGGGGGCCGCGAGGCGTGCCGACCTGGCGGGCCATGGGTTCCAGGCCGTCCGCGAGCCGGGCGGCGTCGGCCGCGCACACGGGAACGGTCCGCTCGGCCCCGCCGCTCTCGGGGGTCCAGGGCACGTCCTGGACCGAGGGGCCGTGCCGGGGGTCGAAGAAGCACGGCGGGCGGCGCTCGGGCAGCGGCCTGCCCTCGATGCGCGCCTCCAAGGTGGCGAGCGCGAAGCGCCCCTCCTCCAGGGCGCTGCTGACCGGCCGCACGTCCTCCGCGGAACGCGCCCGGTCCATCGCGGTCTTCGCGGTGTCGTAGGCGTCCAGGGCGCGCGTGTAGTCCTCGCGCATGGCGTCGTCGGCCGTCGCGCCGCCCGGGTCGAAGCCGATCCGGCTCAGCTCCTCACCGAAGGCGGTGATGTCCTCGTCCACCACCGGGCGCAGCTCGTCCAGCCGGGCCCAGTCCTGCGCCTCGCGGCGCCGCTTGGCGCGTCGCGACAGCAGGACAGCCCCGCCGCCGCCGGCGACGACCAGGACGCCGAGCGCGACGAGGAGCCCGGCGCCGCCGCTGCCCGCGCCGACGCCGACGGAGTCGTCGCCCCAGGACGCCGGGGCGTGGCCACGCGCCTGCGGCAGCGCCTCGTCCACGAAGCCGGTGACCATCGCCGCGGGGTCGCCGGGGTCGGAGCGCCGTACGGCCCCGGCCAGGTTCTCGACGGCGTTGTGCGGCATCACGGCGGGGTCCGCCCCGGCGTCGAAGCGGTCGCCGAGGGCCACGACGTACACACCGGTGATGCCGACCTTGGTCCGCAGGTCCTTCAGCAGCGTGGCGGCGGGGAACTCCGCGGTGTCCGGGAGGACGGCGACGAAGACCGGCCGGTCGGCCTTCTCGATGCGCCCGGCGAGGGTGTCCGCGTCGCCCGGCGACAGCACGTCCCGCGCCCGGGGGTCGACGTACACGGGACCGCCGTCGCGCAGGGCCGCCGCGGCCGCGTCGAGCCCGCCCGTGGCGCGCGCCCCGGAGCCCGTCGCGGCGACGAGGCAGAGCACGCCGAGGATCACGGCGAGTACCGGCACGAGGCGGAGGATCCGCCGGACGGTCCCCATGGTTACGACGCTAACCCAGATCGGGTGCGCGCGGCGCTGCGGGAGCCGGCTCCCCGGGGCGGTGCCCGGCTTCTCCGTTAGGCCGTTTTGTCAGAATTGCCCGACAATAAGCGACATTGGCCGGTCTACTGCACCAGGTGGCGACCGGCGGTGCTCGACCGGATGAGAACGCCTCGTTCCCGGGGATGGGTCGTCGCGGTGGACATACAGCAGTCGGCGAAGGATGTCGGTCAGCCCCAGACGGCGGTGGGGCAGGCAGGGGTGTTCCGTGACCTGCTGCCCCTCGCGATGTGGCGGATCGACTCCGAGGGTCGGATCTCCCAGTGGTCGCTGGCCGCGCAGGAACTCTTCGGGCACACCGCGCAGGAGGTGCTCGGCCGCAGCGCCACACCCCTGCTGGTCCCCGTGAGGAACTGGGACCTGGCCGACGAGCTGACGCGCAGGGTGCTGTCGGGCGAGGCGGTCGTGGGCACGCTCCCCGTACGCCACCGTGACGGCCACCTGGTGACGATGGAGATGTGGATCTGCCCCACCGCCGACCCGCAGGGGCGCACCGGGCTGATGGGCATCGCCGCCGAGACCTCCGCGGTGCTGCGCATGCGGGACTCGCTGGCGGCGCTGGAGGGCCTGTTCACGCAGTCCCCCATCGGCCTGGCCATGCTCGGCCCGGACCTGCGCTACGTACGGGTCAACGAGGCTCTGGCCCGTATGAACGGGGTCCCCGCCGCCCAGCACATCGGCAGGCGGGTGAGCGAGGTGGTCCCCGGGCTCAACACCATGGCGCTGGAGACCGTGATGCGCCAGGTGCTCGCCCGCGGCGAGCCGGTGGTGGACTTCCGGGGCGTCGGACGCACGGGGGGCGACCCCCTCAACGAGCGGGTGTGGTCGTGCTCCTTCTCCCCGCTCCTCGGCGGCGGCGGCCGCCGCCTGGGCGTGATCGCCACCCTGATCGACATCACCCGCGAGGAGCGGGCCCAGCTCCAGGCCACCCGCGGACGGCAGCGGCTCGCCCTGCTCGCCGAGGCCGGCACCCGCATCGG
The DNA here is from genome assembly GCF_033792725.1 of Streptomyces sp. PA03-5A. NCBI lineage: Bacteria > Bacillati > Actinomycetota > Actinomycetes > Kitasatosporales > Streptomycetaceae > Streptomyces > Streptomyces sp. PA03-5A. Next base: position 77,121 of record NZ_JARAVL010000015.1, read on the forward strand.
CACCACGCTCGACCTGCGGCGGACCGCGGAGGAGGTGGTGCAGGTGCTCGTGCCCCGGGTGGCGGACTCCGCCGACGTGCACCTGCTGGAGGAGGTCCTCGACCCGGACGAGGCCGCCGCCTCCGCCCACGGCATGGTGCGCCGGCTGGCGGTCTCCTTCGCCGATCCGGCGGCGCCCGCCGAGGACCTGGCCGTCGGCATGACGCACCAGGTCCCCCGGGCGTCCGCGTACGAGCAGGTCATGGTGGAGGGCCGGCCGATGCGGCTCACCAGGGCCGACATACCCCGGCTGGTGCCCGGCCCGGAGTACGAGCGGCTGCGCGGCTACCTGCGCACCCTCGGCTCCGCCCGCATGGTCCCGCTGGTGGCCCGCGGCACGGTGCTGGGCATCATGATGGTCACCCGCTCCCGCAGGCGCGAGCCCTTCGACGACCAGGACGACCTGCTCATCGACGAACTCGCCGCCCGCGCGGCGCTCGGCATCGACAACGCGCGGATGTACTCCGCCCAGCGCCGCGCCGCCCTCACCCTGCAGCGCAGCCTCGCCAACACCGCGCTGCCCACGGTGCCCGGGCTGGAACTGGCCGGCCGGTACCTGCCCGCGAGCGACCACGAGGTGGGCGGCGACTGGTTCGACGTCATCGCGCTGCCCGGCGACAGGACCGCCCTGGTCATCGGGGACGTCATGGGCCACGGGGTGCACGCGGCGGCCGTCATGGGGCAGCTGCGGACGACGGTGCGCACCCTGGCCCGCCACGACATCCCCCCGGCCGAGCTGCTCCGCTCCCTGGACGCGGCCGTCGCCGACGTCGGCGAGAACGAGATGGCGACCTGCGTCTACGCCGTCCACGACCCGGCCGACGGCAGCTGCCTGGTCGCCCGCGCCGGGCACCCGCCGCCGGCGGTGGCGGGGGCCGGGAACGAGGTCGCCTTCCTGGACGGCCCGAGCGGAACACCCCTCGGCGTGGGCCGCCGGGACTTCCAGACTGAACGGGTGCTCCTGCCGCCGGGAGGTGTGCTGGTCCTCTACACCGACGGCCTGATCGAGGCCCGCGACCGCAACCTCGACCAGGGCATGCGCCAACTCACCCGCGCCCTGCGCGATCCCGGCGAGCCGCTCTCCCGGGTCTGCGACCGCGTCCTCGCCCGTCTCCTGCCCCACGGCGCGCAGGACGACGTGGCGATCCTGCTGGCCCGGCCGCTCCACCCCGCCACCGGCCATGAGCCTGCGCACTGAGCGGGCGCCGGCGCCCTGCGGGCCACGCGGGACCGGCCGTGCGGGCCGATACTGGAACCACGCCCCCATGGGCGTCCCTCCCGGGCCCCGGCGGAGAACCACCCCAGGTGACGCAGCTCGCCCGCTTCTCCCGCACGTGCGACGGTGATAGCGATGGACAACCCGGCCAAGACGTTCAGCGAGTCACCGGAGGACCCGTTCTCGGTGCACGCCGCGGCCTCGGTGGTGCTGGACGACCATGCGTCCGTGGTGGGGTGGAGCACCCGCGCCGAGACGCTGCTCGGCCACCGGGCCCAGGACGTCCTGGGCCGGTCGGCTCCCGAACTCCTGCTCCACCCCGGCGACTTGGAGCTGGTCCTGACCGCCACCGCGGCCTGCGTCCGGGCGGGCGGCTGGTTCGGGGTCGTACCCGTGCTGCACCGGGACGGACGGCGGGTGGAGGTCGGCTGCCGGGTCCGCGCCATCGCGCGGGAGGACCGGCGCCGCGAGTGGTACGTGGTCGCGGCGCCCGCCGCCGAGGTCGTCCGGTGGGAGACGGACCGGTGGGTGCTGGAGGGGTTGTTCCGCCGTTCCCCCATCGGGCTCGCGGTCTACGCCCCCGACCTCACCTTCCTGCGGGTGAACCGGGCGATCACCAAGTTCAGCGGGGTCCCCGCGGGGAAGCACCAGGGCCTGCGCACGGGGGACTTCCTCTTCGGGCCGGACGCCGACGCCGTGGACCACCAGTTGCGGCGGGTGCTCGAGACGGGCCGTTCCTCGATCTTCTCCGAGCAGCCCTGCCGGCTGCGCCGCGACCCGCAGCGCGAACTGTACGTGTCCGTCTCGGCGTTCCGGATGCAGGACGCCAACGGGCACGTCCTCGGGGTGACCCAGACCGTCGAGGACGTCACGGAGCGCTACCAGGCCCGCCGCAGGCTGTCCCTGCTCAGCGAGGCCGGGGCGCGGATCGGCACCACGCTGGACGTCGGCCGCACCGCCCGCGAACTGGCCGAGGTGGCCGTGCCCGGGCTGGCCGACAGCGCCTCCGTCGACCTGCTGGAGGCCGTGCCCCAGGGTGACGAGCCCGCCCAGGACTCGTTCCGTACGGTCTGCCGCGCGGCGGTCCAGTCGGTCTTCCCGGACACCCAGAAGATCATGTACCCGGTGGGGCACACCATCCGCATCCCTCCGGGGTCGACGCAGGCGCGGTCGCTGGCCGAGGGCCGCCCGGTCTTCGAGTCGGACATGGGCCGGGCCCTCGCCTGGCTCGACGAGGACCCCGTGCGGGCCAGGGCCGCCCGCGCGGTCGGCGCGCACTCCCTGATGGTGGTGCCGCTGCTCGCCCGCGGGCTCGTGCTCGGGCTGATCAGCCTCTGGCGGACCCGCGGCCGCGAGCCCTTCGAGGCCGACGACCTCACCCTCGCCGAGGAGTTCGCCGCCCGCGCGGCCCTGAGCATCGACAACGCCCGCCGCTACACCCAGCAGCACCAGGCGGCCCTCACCCTCCAGCACAGCCTGCTCCCCGGGGACGTGCCCTGGCACCCCGCCGCCGAGGTGGCCCACCGCTACCTGCCCGCCAACACCGCCACCGGGGTCGGCGGCGACTGGTTCGACGTCATCCCGCTCTCCGGTCTCCGCATCGCCCTGGTGGTGGGCGACGTCGTCGGCCGCGGTCTGCACGCGGCGGCCACCATGGGCCGGCTGCGCACCGCCGTGCACACCCTGGCCCACCTGGACCCCACCCCGGACGAGGTGCTGTCGCACCTCGACGACCTCGTGGACCGGCTCGCCTCGGAACAGCGCGAGAGCCACGAGAACGCCCCACCGGTCGTCGGCGCGACCTGCCTCTACGCCGTCTACGACCCGGTCTCCCGGCGCTGCTCGCTCGCCCGGGCCGGCCATCCGCCCCCCGTGGTCGTCACCCCGGAGGGACGGGCGAGCCTGGTCAACATCCCCCCGGGCCCGCCGCTGGGCCTCGGCGGCCTCCCCTTCGAGACCGCCGAGATCGAGCTGGCCGAGCGCAGCATCCTCGCGCTCTACACCGACGGCCTGCTGTGCACCCGCTGCCGCGACCTCGACGACAGCCTCGCGATGCTGTGCGGGGCGCTCACCGCGCCGTCCGGCTCCCTGGAGGAGACCTGCAGCGCCGTCGAGGACACCCTCCTCAAGGCACGCAGCTCCACCGAGGCCGCCGACGACGTGGCCCTCCTCGTCGCCCGGACCCGCGTCCTCGCGCCGGAACAGGTCGCCACCTGGGACCTCCCGCCGGACGCCACCGCCGCCGGACGGGCCCGCACGCTGGTGGAGTCCCAGCTCGCCACCTGGGGGCTGGAGGAGGCGGCCTTCGTGACCGAACTGATCGTCAGCGAGCTGGTCACCAACGCGTACCGCTATGCGGGCGGGCCCATCACACTGCGGCTGATCCGCGACAGCCACCTCATCTGCGAGGTCTCCGACACCAGCAGCACCTCCCCGCACCTGCGCAGGGCGCGGACGACGGACGAGGGCGGGCGCGGGCTGTTCCTGGTCGCGCAGCTCAGCGAACGCTGGGGCGCCCGCTACACGCGCGAGGGCAAGACGATCTGGGCCGAGCAGCCCCTGCAGGCCGCCTTCTGAGCGGCTACGGCACGTGGGCACCGCACCTGCCCGGCGTCCCAACCGACGCTGGTCCCGCACCGCGTCTCGGTGGCTGACGGCCCGAAGGCGGTGCAGGCCCGTCGGTCGCCCTCCGCCCGTACGACGACCCGCCCCCGCACGGGGCTCAGCGGGGCGGCAGTGCGGTGCCGCAGCGGGAGCAGTACAGGGCGTCGCTCTCGCCGGCCAGGCGGCCGCAGTCCGCGCAGACGCGGTGCAGCAGGCAGACCGCTTCGCCCGCGTCCGGCGCGGGGGCGAGCCCGGCGATGGTGAGGCCGGGGCGGCGGGCGTGCACCGTGAGGTAGGTCAGCCCCACGGCGCCGGCGGACAGCGCGCGGCAGGAGCCGCGGGGCAGCCAGGCGAGTGCGCCGGGCGCCAGGGTCGTCTGGCGTCCGCCGTCGTCGCCCGACAGGTACCCGCCGCCGTCGACGACGTACAGCAGGACGTCCAGGTCGGCCTCGACGTGCGGCCGGACCTCGGTGCCCGCCGGAAGGCGGATGACGTTGGCGTCGAGCTGGCGGCGGTCCGCGCCGAGCCGCCACAGCGCTCCGCGCTGCCCGACGGGCGTACGGCCGATCAGATCCGCCACCTGGGCGAGGACACCCGGCTCGGGCTTGGTCTCCACGTTCGTCCTCCCTGCAGCAGTGGAACAGCGGAACGGTACTCCGCCCAGGGTGCCGCCGCACGACGGCGGGGCGGCGGGACGGCGGTGTCCCGACGCGACGCGCGCTCCGGGGAGGCGGACCATGGGGGCATGACGCCGGAGCGGACGCCGCCGGGGAGGCCGTGATGCCAGTGGGCCGGATCGGGATGGTCGTGCACGGTGCGCGCGAGGACGCGAGCGAGGCCGCCGCGGCGGTCGACCGCTGGTGCGCGCGGCACGGGGTCCCCGCGGTGGAGATCGACGTATGGCGCAAGGACCGGCCCCGGCACAGCGGTCAGGAGGAGGCGGCCACGGCCGGCTACCCGGACCTGATCGTGACCCTCGGCGGCGACGGCACCTTCCTGCGCGGCGCGCGGGTGGCCGCCGCGTGCGGGGCGGCCGTGCTGGGCGTGGACTTGGGGCGGGTCGGCTTCCTCACCGAGGTGTGCACCGAGGACGTGGAGCGGGCGCTCGACTGCGTGCACGAGGGCCGGGCGACCGTCGAGGACCGCATGACGCTCACGCTGCGGGCGTCCCGGCCGCTGGAGATCCCCGAGGGCATCGAGTCCCTGCTGCGGTACGGGCGCGGCCCCGCGCTGCCGCCGCCGCGGGTGCGGCCCGGCGACCCCGAGGACGTGGGCTGGGGCGTGCCGATGGCCGTCAACGCCGTCAACGACGTGGTCTTCGAGAAGCTCGCCCGGGACCGGCAGGCCAGTCTCGCGGTGTACCTGGCGGGCCGTCTGTTCGCGTCCTACTCCGCGGACGCGGTCGTCGTGGCCACCCCGACGGGTTCCACCGCGTACAGCTTCGCCGCGGGGGGCCCGGTGGTCTCCCCGCACATGGACGCGATCGTGTTCACCCCCGTCGCGCCGCACATGGCCTTCGACCGGACCCTGGTGGCGGCCCCTGACGAGGTCCTGGGGGTCCGCGTGCTGACCCGCTCCGGCCGGGTCGCGGTCAGCATCGACGGCCAGCTGAGGGGCGTCCTCGATCCGGGTGACTGGGTCGGGGTGTACAAGGCCCGGCACCGGCTGCGGTTGATCCGGCTGGGCCCGACCGACTTCTACGGGCGGGTGCGCGACCGCTTCCGGCTCAGTGACGCCCCGGCCGCGGCCGCCGACGGGGAGGTCCCGCCGCTGTACCGACCGAACTCCCCCGTCCCGCCCGACCTGCGGAATCTGCGCTTCCCACCCCTTGACGGGCACTGACCGCGCCCTGCCGGGCGATCCCTGCCAGCTCCCGCGCCGGCCCGGTCAGGTCGCGCCCGCGGGCGCGCACCACGCGCAGCGTCCGCGTCAGGTCGAGTCCGGCCACGGGGACGGCGACGACGCTGCCGCCCGCGAGTTCCGCGGTGAGGGCGAGGGAACTGAGGACGGCCGGGGCGAGCCCGTCGGCGACGGCGGTCTTGATGGCGGTGGTGGAGGGGAGTTCGAGGAGCGGATCGGTGAGCGCGAGCCCCGTCCCCTCGGCCAGGGCGTGCTCGAGGTAGCGGCGCGTGCCGGAGCCTCGTTCACGGCTGACCAGGGGTGTCGCGGCGAGTTCGGCGGCGCCGATGCCGGACCGGCGGCGCGCCCAGCGGTGGGAGGGGGCGACGACGACGGTCAGCTCGTCGTGCGCGACCGGCTGGGCGACCAGCCCGCGCGGGACGTCCGGGCCCTCGACGAAACCGAGGTGCACCTCGCCGGCCAGGACGGCCGCGGCCACGTCCTCGGAGTTGCCCGCGGTCAGCGCGACCGTGGTGCGCGGGGCGCCCGCCCGCAGGATGAGCAGCCACTGCGGCAGGAGGTACTCGGCCACCGTCATGCTCGCGGCCACCTGCAGCCGGCTCTCCGCGGTGCCGCGCAGCGAGGTGACCCCGGCGTCCAGCGAGGCTGCGGCGTCGACGGCGGTGCGCGCCCAGTCCGCGACGAGCGCGCCGTGCTCGGTGAGCCGCGAACCGCGCGGTGAGCGTTCCAGCAACTGCAGACCGAGCCGGCGTTCGAGGTGCCGGAGGCGGGAGCTCGCGGCCGGCTGGCTGACGCCGTGGGCCCGCGCGGCGGCACCGACGCTGCCGAGGCTCGCGACCGACAGCAGCAGGTCGTACGCCGCCAGGTCGCTCACGCGCTCGGGCAGGGGCATAAGCCCAGTCTATGAGCCCATCCGGAAGTGCTCCCTACCGGTCGTGCCCGGCCGGGGCGACGCTACGGACATGCCTTCGACGCTCGCCCTTGCCTCCCGGCCCGGCGCCCACCCGCGCACCGGGCTGCTGCGGGAGCTGGACCACCCCTCCCAGCTCTTCCGCGACCTCGGCCCCAACTGGTTCGCCTCGGTGATGGGCACGGGCATCGTCGCCACGGCGGCGGCCGGGCTCCCGGCGCACATACCGGGGCTGCGGACGGCCGCCACGGTCGTATGGGCGCTGGCAGCCGCCTGGCTGGTGGCGCTCTCGGCGGGCTGGGCGGTGCACTGGACCCGGTACCGCGACCGCGCGCGGGCGCACGCCGGCCACCCGGTGATGGCGCACTTCTGGGGTGCCCCGGCGATGGCGCTGCTGACCGTGGGCGCCGGCACGCTGGCGCTGGGCTCGGACTGGATCGGGCCGCACGCGGCCCTGGCGGTGGACGCGGTGCTCTGGTCGGCGGGCACCCTGCTGGGCCTGGTGACCTGGGTGTGGATCCCGTACCGTGCGATGACCGAGCACCGTGTGGGCGACGACTCGGCGTTCGGCGGCTGGCTGATGCCCGTCGTCCCGCCGATGGTCTCCGCCGCCACCGGGGCCGCCCTCGTCCCGCACCTCCCCGCCGGGCAGGCACGGCTGACGCTGCTGCTGGCGTGCTACGCGATGTTCGGGATGAGCCTGATCGCGAGCCTGGTGATCATCCCGCAGATCTGGGGCCGGCTGGTGCGCCACAAGACGGGCCCGGCGGCCATGGTGCCGACCCTGTGGATCGTGCTCGGCCCGCTGGGGCAGTCCGTCACGGCGGCCAATCTCCTGGGGCACGCGGCGCCCACCGCCCTGCCCCGCCCCTACGCCACCGGGGCCGAGGTCTTCGGCTACCTCTACGGCGTGCCCACCTGGGGGTTCGCCATGATGTGGCTGGCCCTGGCGGCGGCGCTCACCGTGCGCACCGCGCGGCGCGGACTGCCGTTCACCCTGAGCTGGTGGAGCTTCACCTTCCCGCTGGGCACGTGCGTGACCGGGACGAGCGCGCTGGCGCTGCGGCTGCATTCGACGGCCTTTCAGGGGGCGGCGCTGATCCTGTACGCGGGCCTGGTGGCGGCATGGGCGCTCGTCGCCGTGCGGACCGTCCGCGCCGGGGCCCGCGGCACGCTGTTCCTGCCGCCCGCCCCGGCGCCCCGCGCCTGAACGAAGCGGATCACAGACCCTGCCAGGACGGCTTCGCCGCGTAGGTGGCCCGGAAGTAGTCGGCCAGCTTCAGCTTGGACGCGGCCGCCTCGTCGACGACGACGGTGGCGTGCGGGTGCAGCTGGAGCGCGGAGGCGGGGACGACCGCCGCCAGCGGGCCCTCGACGGCCAGGGCGACCGCCTCGGCCTTCGCCTCGCCGGTGGCCAGCAGCACGAGGTGCCGGGCCTCCAGGATGGTGCCGATGCCCTGGGTGATGACGTGGTGCGGCACGGCCTCGGGGCGGTCGAAGAAGCGCGCGTTGTCCTTGCGGGTCTGCTCGGTCAGCGTCTTGATCCGGGTCCGGGAGGCCAGCGAGGAGCACGGCTCGTTGAAGCCGATGTGGCCGTCGGTGCCGATGCCGAGCAGCTGCAGGTCCACCCCGCCGGCCGCCGCCAGCGTGCGCTCGTACGCCGCGCACGCCTCGACGATGTCCTCGGCGGTGCCGTCGGGTCCCATGAACGACTCCCGGGCGAGGCCGAGGGGCTCGACGACCTCGCGCAGCACCACGGAGCGGTAGGACTCCGGGTGCCCGGCGGGCAGTCCGACGTACTCGTCCAGCTGGCAGATCCGGGCCCGCGACACGTCGGCGCGGCCCTCGCCGGCCAGGCCGGCGAGGGCCCGGTAGACCGGGAGCGGGGTCGAACCGGTGGCGACGCCGAGCAGCGCGTCGGGCTTGCGGCGCAGCAGGTCCGCGATGGCACCCGCGATGAGTTCGCCGCCTGCGGTGGCGTCCGGGACGATGACGACTTCCACTTCGGGACCGCCGATCTGGTGAGGGAGACCGTAACTGGTTTAGACCAATTTAGCAGTCGGGCGCCCCGGGGATCCACCGCCGGCCCGGGGGTGCCTTCGGGCGAATGCGGCTTGCGCCGCGTTGGCCGGGACCCCGCCGGTGGTAGCAAGCAGGGACAGGCGCGCAGGACGCGGGCGCACGACGGGCTCGACGGGGAGGTGCGAACGGTGTCCCGAGGACGGCGGAGCCGGATCCGCGTGGGGCGCCGGGAGGTGCGCGGGCCCGCCAGGCGGCCCGGCGTCCGGGTGTTCCCCGCGCTGAACACGGCCGCCGCCTACTCCTGGCGGCTGCTCGTCGTGGGGGCGGTCGTCTACGCCGTGTTCGCCACCCTGGGACGGTTCCACGAGATCGCGGTGGCCGTCTTCCTCGGACTGGTCGGCACCGCGATGCTGCGACCGCTGGCCGATCTGCTCGCCCGCGTGATCCCGCGTTCGCTGGCCGTCGCCGTCTCGCTGATCGGCAGCATCCTGGTCGTGTTCGGCATCCTGGCCATGGTCGGCGAGGTGGTCGCCGGCGAGACGGCCGGGCTGCAGCGCGAGTTCGGCGCGGGGCTGGCGCGGATCGAGCGCTGGCTGGAGGCCCCGCCGTTCCGGCTCGACCCCGAGGCGCTCGACGACCTCCAGTCGAAGGTCGGGCAGTGGCTGTCCACCCACCGGTCGACCCTGATCAGCACCGCGCTGAGCGGCGCCGGGCGCCTGGTGGAGGTGCTGACGGTCTTCGCGCTGGCGCTGTTCTGCTCGGTGTTCTTCCTCCACTCGGGGGACCGGCAGTGGTCGTGGTTCTGCGGGCAGTTGCCGCGGACGGTGCGCGGCCGGGTGTCCGTGGCCGGCCGTGCCGCATGGCGCACGTTCACCGGCTACACGCACGGGATCGTGCTGGTGGCGGCGACCAACGCGATCCTGGTGGGGGTCGCGCTGTTCCTGCTGGGGGTGCCGCTCGCGCTGCCGCTGGCGCTGCTGGAGTTCTTCGCCGCCTTCGTGCCGCTGATCGGCTCCCCCATCGCCCTGGCGGTCGCCGCCGTGGTGGCGCTGGCCGCGAACGGGCCCGTCGTGGCGGCGGTCGTCGTCTGCCTGATCGTCGTCATCGGCCAGATCGAGGGCCACGTGCTGCATCCGATCGTGATGAGCTGGGCGGTGCGCCTGCATCCGGTGGTCGTCGCGCTCACCGTCATCGGCGGTGCCATCGCCGCCGGGGTCATCGGCGCGGTCGTGGCGGTCCCGCTCGTCTCCGTCCTCTGGTCGATGTACCAGGCACTGCGCACCACGGAGTAGGACGCGCAAGTTTTTGCGGTGCTTCCGCAACGCCCTGTCGGCTGCACGACACTCCAGCGCAAGCCCATGCCAGGTGAGATGAAAGCCCGGTCGAGGGCATAGACGCCCGGAAACACCTCTGCAACTATCGGCTCGGGCCGCGCAATTACCAAAGCAATCGATGCAATTTCCTCTGCGTGGCAGCCGTACCGCATGTGACATGTCATGGCACCAACAACTCTGACGAGAGGCACAGGGACGACATGCCAAGGAAACGGTTCATCCAACGGCTGCTGGCGGGGGTGATCGCAGCGGGCCTGGTGCTGCTCGGCCAGTCGGCGCTGCCCGCCGCGGCCGCCGGCGGCCCCAACCTCGCCGCGGGGGCGCCGGCCGCCGCGAGCAGTTCCCACGCCGAGTACGGGGTCGCCAACATCACCGACGGCAACCAGAACACCTACTGGCAGAGCGCAGGCAGCTCCTTCCCGCAGTGGGTCCAGGTCGACCTGGGCAGCAGCACCAGCATCGACCAGGTCGTCGTCAAACTGCCCGCCTCCTGGGAGGCCAGGACCGAGACCTTCGCCGTCCAGGGCAGCCCCGACGGCTCCACCTTCTCCACGCTGTCCGGCTCGGCCGGGCGGAACTTCGGCCCCGGTTCGGGTAACACGGTGACCATCGACTTCTCGGCCACCACCACCCGGTTCGTACGGCTGAACATCACCGCCAACACCGGCTGGCCCGCCGCCCAGGTCTCCGAGCTCGAGGTGCACGGCTCCGCCGTCTCCACCGACAACCTCGCCCAGGGCCGCACCCTGACCGCGAGCAGCGGCAACGCACCCTACGTCGCCGCCAACGCCAACGACGGCAACCAGACCACCTACTGGGAGAGCGCCAACAACGCCTTCCCGCAGTGGATCCAGGCCGACCTCGGGTCCTCCGTCGCGGTCACCAAGGTGGTGCTGAAGCTGCCGCCCTCGTGGGAGGCACGGACGCAGACGCTGTCCCTGCGCGGCAGCACCAACGGCTCGTCCTTCAGCGACCTGGTGGCGTCCCGCGACTACACCTTCAACCCGGGCGACAACAACACCGTCACGATCAGCCTGAGCAGCACGACCACCCGCTACCTGCGCGTCAACGTCACGGGCAACACCGGCTGGACCGCCGCGCAGCTGTCGGAGCTGGAGGTCTACGGCCCCGCAACCGGTGACACCACCGCGCCGAACGCGCCCCCCGGTCTGGCCTACACCGAGCCCGGCTCCGGCCAGATCCGACTGACCTGGAACGCCGCCGGCGACAACGTCGGCGTCACCGGCTACGACGTCTACGCCAACGGCGAGCTGCGCACCAGCGTCTCCGGCAGCACGCTCACCTTCACCGACAACCAGCCCGACAGCGCCACCGTCAGCTACTTCGTGCGCGCCAAGGACGCGGCCGGCAACGTCTCCGGCAACAGCAACACCGTCACCCGGACGGGCTCCGGCGGCGACACGCAGGCGCCCAGCCAGCCCGGCAACCTCACCCTCACCCAGCCCGGTTCCGGCCAGATCAAGCTGACGTGGACCGCCTCCAGCGACAACGTCGGCGTCACCGGCTACGAGGTCTACGCCAACGAGGTCCTGCGCACCACGGTGTCGGGCACCACGCTCACGTACACCGACAGCCAGCCCGACACCGCGACCGTCTCCTACTACGTGAAGGCCAAGGACGCGGCGGGCAACCGCAGCGTCGCCAGCGCCACGGTCACCCGCAACGGCTCGGGCGGCACCGGCTCCAACATGGCCGTGGGCAAGCCGATCACGGCGTCGTCCAGCACCCAGAACTTCGTCGCGGCCAACGCCAACGACAACAGCGTCACCACCTACTGGGAGGGCGCCGGCGGCAGCTACCCGAACACGCTGACCGTCTCCCTCGGGGCGAACGCCGACGTCACCTCGCTGGTGCTCAAGCTCAACCCCGACAGCGCCTGGGGCACCCGCACCCAGACCGTCCAGGTGCTCGGCCGGGAGCAGGGCGCGAGCGGCTTCACCAGCCTCAAGGCGGCCGCCGACTACACCTTCAACCCGTCCTCCGGGAACACGGTGACCATCCCGGTCAGCGCCCGGGTCGCCGACGTACGGCTGCAGTTCACCGCCAACAGCGGTGCGGCCGCGGGCCAGGTGGCGGAGTTCCAGGTGATCGGCACCCCGGCGCCGAACCCGGACCTGACCGTCACCGGCATGTCCGTCTCCCCCGGCGCACCGGTCGAGACGGACTCGGTGAGCCTGTCGGCGACCGTGCGCAACATCGGCGAGCTCGCCTCGGGCGCCACGAACGTCACCTTCTACCTGGGCACCACCAAGGTCGGCACCGCCGCGGTCGGCGCGCTGGCCGCGGGCGCCTCGACCACGGTGACGGCGAACATCGGGGTACGGGACGCGGGCAGCTACCCGCTGAGCGCCAAAGTCGACGAGTCCGGGGACGTCATCGAGCAGAACGACACCAACAACACCTACAACAGCCCGACCCCGCTGGTCGTCAGGCCGGTCGACAGCTCCGACCTGATCGCCTCCCCCACCGGCTGGTCCCCCGGCAACCCGGCCAAGGGCAACACCGTCACCTTCTCGGTGGCGATCAAGAACCAGGGCACGGTCGCCTCGGCCGGCGGCTCCCACGGCATCACCCTCACGGTCACCGACACCACCTCCGGCTCCGTCGTCAAGACGCTGACCGGCTCCTACAGCGGCGCCATCGCGGCGGGCGCCACCACGAGCCCCGTCTCGCTGGGCACCTGGACCGCCGCCAACGGCAAGTACACCGTCAAGACCGTCATCGCGCCCGACGCGAACGAACTGGCGGTCAAGCAGCAGAACAACACCAGCACCCAGTCGCTCTTCGTCGGTCGCGGCGCCAACATGCCGTACGACATGTACGAGGCGGAGGACGGGGTCCTCGGCGGGAGCGCCGCCGTGGTCGGCCCCAACCGCACCGTCGGCGACCTGGCCGGTGAGGCGTCCGGCCGCAAGGCCGTCACGCTGAACAGCACCGGCAGCTCGGTGGAGTTCACCACCAGGGCCAGCACCAACACCCTGGTCGTCCGCTACTCCATCCCCGACGCCGCGGGCGGCGGTGGGATCAACTCCACCCTGAACGTCTACGTCAACGGCAGCTTCCTCAAGGCCATCGACCTCACCTCCAAGTACGCGTGGCTGTACGGCAGCGAGACCGCCCCCGGCAACAACCCCGGTGACGGCAATCCCCGCCACATCTACGACGAGGCCAACCTGATGCTCGGCACGACCGTGCAGGCCGGGGCGAAGATCAAACTGCAGAAGGACGCCGCCAACGGCAGCCAGTACGCGATCGACTTCGTCAACACCGAGCAGGTCGCGCCGATCGCCAACCCCGACCCCGCGGCCTACACCGCGCCGACCGGGTTCACCCACCAGGACGTGCAGAACGCCCTGGACAATGCCCGGATGGACACCACGGGCACCCTGAAGGGCGTCTACCTGCCGCCGGGCGACTACGAGACGGGCAGCAAGTTCCAGGTCTACGGCAAGACCGTCAAGATCATCGGCGCGGGCCCCTGGTACACCCGCTTCCACACGCCGACGAGCCAGTCCAACACCGACGCGGGCTTCCGCGCCGACTCCACCGCCAACGGCTCGTCCTTCTCGGGCTTCTCCTTCTTCGGCAACTACACCTCGCGCATCGACGGTCCCGGCAAGGTCTTCGACTTCGCGGGCGTCGCCAACATGACCATCGACAACGTCTGGAACGAGCACACGGTCTGCCTCTACTGGGGCGCCAACACCGACAACATCACCATCACGAACTCCCGGATCCGCGACACCTTCGCCGACGGCGTCAACATGACCAACGGCAGCACGGACAACCACCTCGACAACATCGAGGCCCGTGCCACGGGTGACGACAGCTTCGCCCTCTTCTCGGCGATCGACGCCGGCGGGGCGGACGAGAAGAACAACCTCTACGAGAACCTGACGTCCCTGCTGACCTGGCGCGCCGCGGGCATCGCCGTCTACGGCGGCTACGCCAACACCTTCCGCAACATCCTCGTCGCGGACACGCTGGTCTACTCGGGCGTCACGATCAGCTCCCTGGACTTCGGCTACCCGATGAACGGCTTCGGGACCGACCCGACCAACCTCCAGAACATCTCCATCGTCCGCTGCGGCGGGCACTTCTGGGGCAGCCAGACCTTCCCGGGCATCTGGCTCTTCTCCGCCTCGAAGGTCTTCCAGGGCATCCGCGTCAGCGACGTGGACATCGTGGACCCGACCTACAGCGGGATCATGTTCCAGACGAACTACGTGGGCGGTCAGCCGCAGAACCCGATCAAGGACACGGTCCTCACCAACGTGTCCATCACCGGCGCCCACCGCAGTGGTGACGCCTACGACGCCAAGTCGGGCTTCGGCCTGTGGGCCAACGAGATGCCGGAGGCGGGACAGGGTCCCGCGGTCGGCTCCGTCACCTTCAACAACCTCACGATGAGCGACAACTACCAGAACATCAAGAACACGACGTCCACGTTCACCATCAACACCAACCCGTAGCGGAGGGACGCGCGAGCGCCGTGGTCCCGGCCGGTTCTTCTCCGGCCGGGACCACGGCGCTCCGTCCTCGCCGCCGCCCTCGCGCAACACGGCGGCGTGCCGCGGCGGGATTCCGCCGCGGCACGCCGTGAAGGGGTGACGGGGTGGGCCGTGCCGGCCACGGGGCTGCGGCGGCACGGCCCGGCTCGGGTGCCGGTCAGCGGCGGCCGCTCCAGGACTTGACGTCCACGACCTGGCGGTGGTCGTTGCGCAGGGTGGCGACGTCGCGGCGGTCCCAGACGGAGTTGCGGCGGTCCTGGAAGACGTCGCGCCGGCCGTCGCGGCCGAAGCCGGTGTGGACGCGCACCTTCGAGTGCCCGGCGAGCCACACGTTGTTGAAGCGGTAGCGGTTGCCGTCCCGGTCCGACAGGCTCCAGCCGCGCAGGTTGACCGAGCCGCGGCCCGTGTTCACCACTTCGATCCATTCGTCACCGCCGCGCCCGCCGCGGCCGCCGCGGCCGTGGCCGTGGCCGTCGCGGGTGTTGACGTCACCGATCACCACGGAGTGGCGGCCGTGGTCGCGGCTCTGCGCAGCGGTGGCCGGCAGGGCGGCGGCGGCCACGACCGCTCCGGAGGCGAGGACGGTGGCGATGACGCGACGGGTGATACGAGCAGACATGATGCCCCCTCAACAAAGGTGCGGTCCTGGTCCTTTCGGGCCGTTCCCGCGGTGCGGATGCTTCGGCGGTTGCCGATGACCCAACTCTGACCCAGCGGCGACGCGCACAACCGGAACAATCGCTTCGCGTTACATAATGCGGACATATCCGTAACTGTTAGCTGTAAGCGACATCTGTCAATCTCGACTGAAATATCGACTACCTGCGCGATGCATCCACCCGGCGGGCACCGCCGCCCGGGCTTTTCCGTGTCACCCACACGAGTGCCCTGATCGTCGGGCGGCCCCCGGCGGCCGGAGGGAGGCCCCCGTAACGGAGAATCGCGCCATGACGACACGCGACACGGACCACGGGGGCGGCCCGGGACACGACCACGGCTACCTGCTGGACAACCGCCGGGCCGAGGCGGGGACACGTTTCGACGCCCTCGCCGAGCTCTTCGACCCCGTGACGTTCCGGCACGTCGACGCGCTCGGCATCGGGGTGGGGATGCGCTGCTGGGAGGTGGGTGCCGGCGGCGCCTCGGTGCCCCTCGGACTGGCCGCACGGGTCGGCCCCGGCGGTGCCGTGGTCGCCACCGACATCGACGTGTCGTGGACCCGGGACGCCGCGGGCGGTGCGGTCGAGGTGCTGCGGCACGACGTCGCCGCCGACCCCGCACCGCCGGGCGGGTTCGACCTCGTCCACGCCCGGCTGGTGCTGGTGCACGTCACCGACCGGGCGGAGGCGCTGCGGCGCATGATCGGCGCCCTCCGCCCGGGCGGCCTGCTGCTGCTGGAGGACGCCGATCCCGGGCTGCAGCCGCTGCTCTGCCCGGACGAGTCCGGACCCGAGCAGCGGCTCGCCAACCGGCTGCGCTCCGGCTTCCGCACGCTGATGGCCGGGCGCGGCGCGGACCTGGCCTACGGGCGGACGCTGCCGCGGCTGCTGCGGGAGGCAGGTCTCGAGGAGGTCGGGGCCGACGCGTACTTCCCGATCACGTCACCGGCGTGCGCGGTCCTGGAGGCGGCAACGGTGCGGCACATCAGGGACGGGCTCGTGGCGGCCGGGCTGGCCACCGACGAGGAGGTCGACCGCCATCTGGCGAACGTCGCCACCGGCACGCTCGACCTGGCCACGGCGCCCATGGTCTCCGCCTGGGGTCGCCGGCCGCTCAGCGCGGCGGGCTCCAGTCCGGATCGCGGCCGGTGAGTCCGACCAGCCGGTCCAGCGCCGGCGCGGAGTCCGGGACGGGAACCGGCCGGCCGAAGGGCCCCGAGCGGTCGCCGGAGGCCGTCCGGAAGCCGGTGAGCAGGGCGATCGCGGCCTCGACGGCGGACTCGTCGGGGCGGTGGTCGAGCCCCGTCGCGCGGGCCAGGTCCCAGCCGTGGACCAGCAGCTCGTTCAGGGCGAAACGGCCCGCGGCGTCCGCGGGCAGGGTGATTCCGCCGGCCCTCGTCTCGCCCTCCCAGGCCCCGGGGTGCCGCCAGGCCGCGGACACCTCCGTCAGCAGGACGGGCAGCACGTCGCGCCAGGCGGGCGGGAGCTCGGGGACCACCGCGCCGGGATCGCCGTCCGTGGTGGGGCCGAAGTCCTTGCGGGCGGCGTCGCGGAAGCCCGCACAGAGCCCGGCGATGTGCCCGATGAGGTGGGCCACCGTGTAGTCGGGACACGGCGTGGGCGCGTCGAGCTGCTCGTCGTCGATCCGCTCCAGGAGTGCGCTCACGTCCCGGGCGGCCGGACGGAGGTCGGGATGGTGCGTCATGGGGTTCCCCCGGGTGTCGGTTGTCGTCACCGGTGAGGACCGGTGCGGTGCCGGAAACTCATCGCGGGACGCGGGGACAGCCTTCCTCCGGTCGCGTCCCGGCAGGTCACGGCGGTGAGGCACGCACCGCGTGCCTCAGATCTTGACGGCGGGCAGTATTGGTCTGTGGGAATCCTTGGGTGTGCCAGGGCCGGGTGGGCGTGACGGGTGGACATGCGCGGCACGCTGTTCGCCGACGCCCCTGACGGTTTCCCCCGGTCCAGAGGCGCCGCCTTCGCCGTCGTCGACGCACGGGGCACCGTGACGAACTGGACCCCCGGCGCGGAGCGGCTGCTCGGCTGGACGACCGCCGAGGCCTGCGGGCCGGTGTCCCGGCTGCTGTGGTCACGCCCCGACGGCGCCCGCGTCGCGGGCATCATGAACGCGGAGCACTCGGTCTTCCTCGGCCCCCTGCTGCTGCGGCACCGGGAGGGCGAGCCGGTCGCGGTGGTGCTGTGGGGACATCCCCTCGCGCCGGACCGCTGGCTGCTGCAGGCGGAGGACGCCGAGGCGGTGCGGCAGGACGACCTGCTCGGCGCGCTGCTGCGCGGCCTGTTCACCGAGTCACCGTTCATCATCGACGTCTTCGACACGGACCTGCGCTTCCTGGCCCGCAACGACTCCCAGATCCGCGCGACGGGCTTCCCCGAGGACTTCGTCGGGTGCACCATGCGCGAGGTGGCGCCGTCCGGGCTGCTGGACCCGGACGCCTTCGAGGCGCGCCAGCGGCTGGTGCTCAGCTCGGGCCGGGCGATGATCGGCAGCGAGGTGCGCGGCCGCGACCCCCGCGACCCGGACCGGGACACGGTCTGGTCGGAGACGATCCTGCCCCTGCGCGGCGCCGACGGTGACGTGGTGGCCCTGGCGCACATGGTCTTCGACCTCACCACGGAGGCCCGGGCGCGGGAACGGCTCGACCTGGTCAACGAGGCCAGCGCGCGGATCGGCAGCACCCTGGACGTGCTGCACACGGCGCAGGAGCTGACGGACGTGGCCGTGCCGCGGTTCGCCGACTTCTCCTACGTCAACCTGGTGGACTCGGTGATCGGTGGTGAGGAGCCGCTGCCCGGGCCGGTCGCCGACACGGTGCCCCTGCGCCGCGCCGCGGCGACGATGGTCCCCGGCGGCCCGGCGCGGACCGTGGTGGCGCCGGGCGACGTGGACGGCTTTGCGTCCCTGCCCGGCACCCCGGCCGCACGGGCCCTGGCCACCGGCAAGCCCGTCCTGCTCACGGGCGAGGAACTGCTGGTCGAGCTGGAGGCCGCCGATCCCGCCCGGGCGGAGCTGATCCAGGGTTTCGCCGTCCGGTCCTGGCTCCTGGTGCCGATGTTCGCGCGCGGGGCGGCGCTGGGCGTGGTGCTCTTCATCCGGTTCACCCGGGCACACTCGTTCGAGGCGGACGACGTCATGCTCGCGCAGGAGTTCGTCGCACGCGCCGCGGTGTGCATCGACAACGCGAGCCGCTACACCCGCGAACGGGCCACGGCGCTGGCGCTGCAGCGGAACCTCCTGCCGCAGCGGCTGCCGGCGCTGGCGACCGTGGAAGCCGCCGCGCGCCACGTGGCACGGGGCGGCCACGCCGGGCCCGGCGGCATCTGGTTCGACGTCATCCCGCTCTCCGGCGCGCGTACCGCCCTGGTGATCGGCGAGGCGGGCGGGCACGGGCTGCACTCGGCGGTGTCCATGGGCCGGCTGCGGACGGCCGTGCGGACGCTGGCGGACCTGGACATGGCCCCGGAGGAGCTGCTCACGCACCTGAGCGACCAGGTCAAGCGGTTCCACGAGGAACAGGGCGGGCCCACCCCCGGGATCTCCGCCCCGACGTGCCTCTACACGATCTTCGACCCGATCACCATGCGCTCCGCCGTCGCGAGCGCCGGGCACGCGATGCCGGCACGGGTGAGCCCCGACGGCGAGGTTTCGGTGGCCGGGGCCCCGGCGACGCCCGCACTGGGCACCGGCGGCGTGCCCTTCGAATGCTCGGAGGTGGCCCATGCCGACGGTGACCTCCTGGCCCTCTACACCGAGGGGCTGCTCGCCCCGGCGTCCGGGGACGCGGCGGTGCTCCGGCTCGGCGAGGCGCTGGCCGGGGCCGGTCCCGGGTGCGGGCCCGGCGAGATCGCCGACGAGGCACTGCGCCGGCTCGTGCCGGGCGGGCATCCCGGGGAGGACGTGGCACTCCTGGTGGCACGGCTGCACCGTCTGCCGCCGGACCGCCACGCCACCTGGGACCTGGCGGGCGCGCCGGAGTCGGTCGGGCGGGCGCGCGGGCTGGTGACCGGGAAACTGGCCGAGTGGGACCTCGCGGAACTGGAGTTCACCACCGAGCTGCTGGTCAGCGAGCTCGTCACGAACGCGATCCGCTACGGCGCACCGCCGGTGCGACTGCGGCTGATCCGCGACCGCCGGCTGATCTGCGAGGTCGGCGACGGCAGCAGCACCTCCCCGCACGTCCGGCGCGCCCTGGAGACGGACGAGGGCGGACGCGGGCTCTACCTGGTCTCGCAGCTCGCTTCCATGTGGGGCACGCGTTACCACGCCCGCGGCAAGACCATCTGGGCCGAGCAGCCGCTACCCGCACCGGACGGGGCCGACGGCGGCTGACCGGACCCGGGCCCGGCAGGGCCCGACCCGGCGAA
Organism: Streptomyces sp. PA03-5A; assembly: GCF_033792725.1. NCBI lineage: Bacteria > Bacillati > Actinomycetota > Actinomycetes > Kitasatosporales > Streptomycetaceae > Streptomyces > Streptomyces sp. PA03-5A. The sequence continues at coordinate 96,680 of NZ_JARAVL010000015.1, forward strand.
CTTCCCGATTCTGCAACATCGGGACGGTTCGCCGTCGATGGCGTTGACACCGTCGCGGCCGAACTCCCACCCTGGTGAATACGTGAGCGACATTTCTACTGAAAAGGGGCTAATCATGGCGATAGGCAGGGAGAAAGGCAGCCGAATCCGGCACCTCGTAGGAGCGTCGTGCGCCGCAGCGCTGCTCGCCGGAACGGTGGGCGTGGCGAGCGCCCAGGCGGCGCCTCAAACGACGAGAGCCACGACGGAGACCTCACGCCTGGCGCCCAGCGAGGACTGCACGAGCTACCACAACGACGGCGACGGCAACCCCGTCTGGGAGCCGCCGGGCTGCACCCCGCCTTGAGTTGAGCCGGCCCACCCGCACGTTCGCTAGAACGTGATCACCGACACCGAACCGGAGGTCGCGTCGGCCACGTAGACGCGGCGCTCGTCCGGCGACACCGCCACCCCCTCAGGGCTGGAGCCCACCGCGATCGCGCCGCCCACCGTGCGGTTCTCGGCGGTGTCGATCACCGACACCGAACCGGAACCCCCGTCGGCCACGTAGACGTGCCGCCCGTCCAGGGACATCGCCATCCCCGCGGGGCTGGAGCCGACGGGGATGGGATCGCCGACCGTACGGTTCTCCGCGGCGTCGATCACCGACACCGAACCCGATCCCCCGTTGGCCACGTACACCCGGCTCCCGTCCGGCGACACCGCCACCCCCTCAGGGCGTCGGCCGACGAGGACGGGATCACCCACCGTACGGTTCTCCGCGGTGTCGATCACCGACACCGAGGCCGAGCTCCTGTTGCGGCCGAAGCTGGTCACGTAGACCTTGCGCCCGTCGGGGGACACCGCCACCCCCCGCGGGAAGCGGCTGACGGGGATGGGGTCGCCGACCGTGCGGTTCTCCGCGGTGTCGATCACCGACACCGAACCGGACGTCCCGTTGGCCACGTAGACCCGGCTCCCGTCCGGCGACACCGCCAGCCCCTCCGGGCTGGAGCCCACGGAGATCGCATCGCCCACCGTGCGGTTGCTCGACGTGTCGATGACCGAGACCGAGCCCGCGTAGTTGTTGGTCACGTAGACCTTGCGCCCGTCCGGTGAGACCGCCACCCCCTTCGGGAAGCGGCCCACGGGGATGGGATCGCCCACGGTGCGGTTCAGCTCGGTGTCGATCATCGACACCGACCCCGAGCTGTAGTTGGCCACGTAGCCCCGGCCCCCGTCCGGGGACATCGCCACTCCGTGCGGGGAGTCGCCGACCTTGATCGACTGCACGGATGCCGGCGTGGCGTGCTCAGGGCCCGGGGAAGGGGATTGCGCCAGGTAGATGCCGCCGCCCACCAAGGCCAGCGCCACCAGCACCACCGCGGCGACGAGCCCGGCCCGCCGGCGCCGTGGCCGGGGCGGACCGGACCGCGGTGGGCCCTCGCCGCCCTTCGGCGGCAGCGGCCCCGGGGGCGGGCCGGACCGTTCGTGTTCCTCCTGCCCGGCCGGCGGCGGGAGTTCGGCCGACGGCGGGAGTTCGGTCGTCGGGGCGGCCGACGACTGGGGGCGCGGCGGCTCCGGTGCGGGGGACCGCTCGGGCGGTGGGTTCTCGGCGGGGGCCGCCGGCTCCCCCGCAGGGGCCGGGTGGAGGTGGTACGGCTGGGCGGCGACGGCGGAGAGCCGCCGGGCGGCCTCCTCCGCGCCCATCCGGTCCGCGGGGTCCTTGGCGAGCAGTCCCACGAGGACGGGTGTCAGCCGGGTCTCCCGGCGTGGCGGGGCGGGCGGCTCGAAGAGCAGGGCGCTCAGGGTGGTGAGGGCGGTCTCGCGGTCGAAGGGCCCGGTGCCCTCCAGCGCGTAGTACAGGGTGGCGCCGAGCGAGAACAGGTCGCCCGCCGCGGTGGGCGGCCGGTTGTTGGCCCGCTCCGGCGCCATGAAGCGCGGGGTGCCGAGGATCTCCAGGGTCGCGGTGAGGCGGGTCTCGCCCGAGCTGGGCTCCAGGGCGATGCCGTAGTCGGTGAGCATCACCCGGCCGCCGCCCTCGGTGGGGTAGGAGGGCCGCGAGCCGGGATGGGTCAGCAGGATGTTGGCCGGTTTGACGTCGCGGTGCAGGATGCCCAGCCGGTGGCCCTCCAGGAGGGCGTCGAGCACGGCCAGCCCGATCCGGGCGACCTCCGCGGGCGGCAGCGGCCCGCGCTCGCGCACCACCGCCTCCAGGTCCATGGCGCCGGGGACGAACTCCATGACGATCCACGGGAGGCCGTCCTCCTCCACGATGTCGTGGACGGTGACGACGTGGGGGTGGTTCCGCAGCCGGGCGGCGTGCCGGGCCTCGCCGCGGGCCCGGGCGATGCGGGAGCTCACCTCGCGTTCGGGGACTCCGGGCGGCAGGACGATCTCCTTGACGGCGACCTCGCAGGCCAGCTCCTGGTCGTAGGCGAGCCACACCCGTCCCATGCCGCCGACGCCGAGCCGGCGCAGAAGCCGGTAGCGACCGGTGACCACGCGCCCGACGTCCTCGTGCGCTCCTGTCATGGCACTTCCTCGGCGAGCGGTGAAAGGCCCCTCCTCCACGTATCGCATATCGCCTGAAGTGCAGCAAATCGCCGAAAAAGTGCGCCACTCGTGCGCCTTCCCGCGACCGGAGGCTCAGCCGGCCTGGGCCCTGTCGGCGCCGCCGGACACGACGGGGACGGGCAGCTCGGTGACGGACGCGGCGCTGGAGGTGCTGCGCAGCAGGAGCAGCGCCGCGTCGTCGTGCAGCCTGCCCCCGACGTGGTCCAGCAGGTCGTCGTGGAGCGCGGCCAGGGTGCGCGCGGGGTCGTCGGTGAGGTGGCGCGTGACGCGCTCGTCCAGGGGGTAGAAGCGGCGGCCGCGGTCGCGGGCCTCGATGACGCCGTCGGTGTACAGCAGCAGCTGGTCGCCCTCGGAGAAGGGCAGCACCTGGAGCACCGGCTCCTCCCCGGCGAGGGCGCGCAGCCCCAGCGGCGGGACGTGGCCGGAGGACTCGACGGCCAGGACGTCGCCCCCGCGCAGCAGCAGCGGATGGGCGTGACCGCAGTTGACGACCTCCATGCGGCCCGGGCGGGGGTGCCCGACGACGACGGCGGTGACGAAGTCGTCCGGGCCGAGGTTGCGGGCCAGGCTGCGCTCGATGCGGTCGACGACGTCGAGCAGGTCGGGCTCGTCGTAGGCGGCCTCGCGGAACACGCCCAGCACCAGGGCGGCGGTGCTCACCGCCGGCAGCCCCTTGCCGCGGACGTCGCCCACGATCAGCCGCACCCCGTACGGGGTGGGCACCAGGGCGTACAGGTCGCCGCCGATCCGGGCCTCCGCCGCAGCGGCGCTGTAGCGCACGGCCACCTGGAAGGGGCCGACGGTCTCCGGCACGGGCAGCAGCAGCGCGTGCTGTGCCGCCTCGGCGACCGACCGGACGGCCGCGAGCACCCGCTCACGGCGCCCCCGGACCGCGGCTCCCAGCCCGCTCGCCAGGGTGACCGCGGCCAGCGCGGCCACCACGATGGCCAGCTTGTCGCCGTGCGTGCCCTTGTAGGCGCCGAGGACCGCGGCCAGCGCCACCGCGAGCACGCCCGCCCGCAGGACGCGCCACGGTCCCCCTACGGCGGCGGCGAGCGCCGGCCCGACGGCGAGCAGAGGCAGCCAGTCGGGGCCGCTGCCGCTGACGAAGGCGACGAGGGCCACCCCGCAGATGATCGCAAAGGGCGCTCCCGCGGCGACGTGCCAGGTCGGCCGGCCGCCATGCCGCTGGTCCGGGGCTTGACTCATGTTCGTCCGCAATCCCTGCCTGTGCGAGGCGTCACACCGCCGATGTCCGTTTCCACCAGTTAATGGGTGTATGCACCCCGACCACAAGGGCGGGAATTTCAGATAGTGAGCGACAGACCCCGGGTCACCCGGCTCGCCGTGGAGAGCAGCTTGGCGCGCACGTCTTCGAGTGCGGCGACCCGGTCCGCGCGCAGCGACACACCGAGCGAGCCCAGCGTGCTGCCGCTGTAGACGGGCACCGCGACGCAGACCGTCCCCAGGGCGTACTCCTCCAGGTCCGTGACGGCGGGAGGGGCGGGGGCGCTCTCCAGGCACCGCAGCAGCTCCGCGCGGTGGGTGATCGTGCGCGGGGTCAGATCGGCCAGCGGGTGACGGGCGAGGTAGTCGTTGCGGGCCTCCTCGTCCAGCTCGCGCAGCACGCACTTGCCGAGCGCGGTGGCGTGCCCCGCCTCCTCGAAGCCCACCCAGAGGTCGACCCGCGGGGTCCGGGGGCCGTCGACGATGTCCGCCACCCGGATCTCGCCGTCCTCGTAGAAGGTCAGGTAGGCGGCGGCGGACAGGTCGTCACGCAGCGCGGCCAGTGCCGGCCGGATACGGCTGAGCGGCATCTGCGGGCGGCTCGCGGCGTGCAGGGCCTCGAGCTTCTCGCCGAGGGCGAAGCCGCCGTCGGCGAGCTTGCGCACGTAGCCGTCGTGGGTGAGGGTCCGCAGCAGGTGGTAGGCGGTGGCGAGCGGCAGCCCCGTCTCGCGCGCCAGCTGTTTCGCCGGTACGCCGCCCTCGTGTGCGCCCACCGCTTCCAGCAGGCGGAAGGCCCGCTGGACGGACGTGATGAGCGTCGGCCCGCCCTGAGCAGCCATGTTTCCAGCCTGCGCCCGCCGCCCGGCCACGGCAAGCGACGGGTGGCGCACGCCGCCGTACGTCTCGTACCGCTTTGCGCGGATGCCTGCGTCACCGCGTGCGACTGTGCCAGAGTGACGGCACGGCGGTGCTCACCCAGGGGGAACGGTGCCGATGGACCTCATCGTCACGACGCAGGCGCGGGACGCCGAGGACGAGCTGCGCTCGTTCCACACCTGGCTGCTGGACGACTCCTATGTGCGGCGCAACGCCAAGGTCGCCCTCCAGGGGCGCGGGCCCGCGGTAGGCCGCATCGGCGGCGTCGGCGTCGGCGTCGGCGGCACCCTGGAAGGCATCCGGATCGCCCTCGACAGCGGCTTCCGGCTGGCCAACCTCGCCCTGGCCTGGCTCGCCTGGCGCGCGGCCCGCTCCTCGGCCCCCGACATGACCTTCGAGCACGACGGCGTCACGGTCACCCTCTCCGGGCAGGACGTCGAGACGGCGACCCGCGTCCTCGAGGCACTGCGCCCCACCGACCGGTGAGCCCTGCGGCCGGCGCGGCGATGAGCTCCGGCGGCCCGCTCCGTCACAGCCGGGAGGAACGGCTCGACCGCTGAGGGGTGTTCATGCCAAGGCGCGCACGGTGGCGGCCAGGGACCGCCAGGCCAGGTCGGAATCGGGCGTGGCGCGGTGCGGGGAGCGGAAGTCGCCGAGGAAGGAGGCGACGTCCTCCAGTCGCCAGCGCAGCCCGTACAGGGCGAGGGCGTCCGGGTCGGGGCGGCGGCCGGCCGCGTCCTGGTAGCGGTCGAGGTCCTCGGCCCCGGTGACGACCAGCCACAGATCGCGCTCGGGCGGGGCGAGACCGACGGTGTCCCAGTCGACGAGCACGTGCCCCGCGTCCTGCCGCAGCAGGTTGCCGGGGTGCGGCTCGCCATGGGTGACGACGTGTTCCCCTCCCGCGCGTTCGAGCGCGGCGGCACGCCGGTCGAACTCCCCGAGCCGCCGCCGGATCGCCCCGGCGTGCTCGCTCGTCAGGGCCCTCGCCCGCTCGCCGTACGGGCCCCCGTGCCAGGGGTCGCGCAACCCGGCGAGCGCCGCTTCCAGGGCGGCCCGCCCGGGGAGCGCGAGTCGTGGGCGCGGGACGGGGGCCGGGGGCGGTGTCCGGTGGAGCACGGCGAGGGTGTCCAGCAGGGCGCCGCGTCCGCACGCGTCGAGACGGTCGCCGAAGTCGCCGGCGACGCCGTCCACGTAGGGGAAGACGCTGACCCCGTACCGCGCGCCGATCCTGCGTACCGTGCCGCCCCCGGCGGCGGGCAGCGGGGCGACCACGAACTCCCGGCCCGCGCGTTCCCGCAGGGCGAGTGCGGTGTCCATGGCCCGGCTCAGTCCCTCGAAGGCGGACTCGGCGTCCGCCCCGCAGTGCTGCTTGTGCGTCAGGTCGGCGACGGTGACGAACCAGCGCCGGCCGCGGGCGTCGGCCGCCGTCCAGTGGTGGTCGCCGAAGCCGACGGGCTCGTAGGTCCATGACGCGGCGTCGATCCCCCACGCGCGCAGCGCCTCGCCCAGCTCCTCCTCGCCGACTCCCTCGGGCCGTTGCCTCATGAGGCGACCCTACGGAGCGGCTCCCGCCGGGGTCCAGGGCGGGGCGGCGGCAGGGGGAAAGCGCATGCGGAATAGAGTGCTGATCATCCGTCCCCCGGAAGGACCGCGTACATGTATGACGCACTGCTCGCCGAGACGGTGACCGTCACCGGTCACGGCGGCGACCGCATCGAGGCGTACTCCGCCCGCCCCATGGCCCCCGGTCCGTACGGCGGCGTCGTGGTGATCCACCACATGCCCGGCTACGACGACCCCACCAAGGAGATCACCCGGCGATTCGCGGCGGAGGGCTTCGCCGCCGTCTGCCCGAACCTCTACAGCCGTGAGGCGCCCGGCGCGTCGCCGGACGACGCGGCCGCGGCGGCGCGGGCCCGAGGCGGCGTGCCCGACGAGCGGTTCCTGGGGGACGCCGCCGGCGCCGCCGAGTACCTGAGGGGCCTGCCCTCCTCCAACGGCAAGGTCGGCGTGATCGGTTACTGCTCCGGTGGCCGCCAGGCGTTCCTCGCCCTGGCCTCGCTGGACGTGCAGGCCGGCGTCGACTGCTACGGGGCGTTCGTCGCCGGCACGCCGCCCGAGGGCTTCCCGCTCCAGGTCGAGCCGATCGTGCACCTGACGAAGGACCTGCGCGGCCCGCTGCTGGGGCTGTTCGGCGCGGAGGACAGCTACCCCTCCCCCGAGCACGTCGCCGAACTGGAGACCGAGCTCAAGGCGCAGGGCAAGCCGTACGAGTTCCACACCTACGAGAACGCCGGCCACGCCTTCTTCGCCGTGAACCGGCCGAGCTACCGCACCGAGGCGGCGGTCGACGGCTGGTCGAAGGTCCTGGCCTTCTTCAAGAAGCACCTCTGATGTGCACGTACCTCACCGAGAAGATCCGCATCGACGGCAGCGGCAAGGGCGCCCAGGGCTACTTCGGGCTGACCGAGGCCATGGTCTACGTCGACCACCCGCAGCACGCGCCGTACGAGCACACCGTCAACATCGACTTCCTCAACCCGGCCCTGGGGCCCTCGGCCCGGGTCGCCGTCGAGCTCACCGAGGAGGCGGCGCTGGCGCTGGTCGACGCGATCCGCTCCGCGCTGGCGGCGGCCCCGCCGGGGCTGGCCTCCTCCGGGCAGGCCGCACCGACGGCGCGGGCCGTCACCCCGGGACCGTGACCTGGATCAGGGCGTGCGTGCCGCTGGTGCGCCACGCGGTGCCGGCGGCGTCCAGCCGGGCCACGGTCCCGGGGGTGAGCCCCGCGACGGTGTCGGACTTCAGCGTGCGCAGGGTGGCGACCGGCCCCGGGAAGTAGGCGGTGACGTCCCCGAACGGCACCGTCGGGGGCCAGAGCCGGTCGTCCACCAGGCGCCGGTAGTTGAGGTCGCCCTTCATCACCGTCAGCTGCGCGGCCGCGAAGCGTTCCCGCAGGTCGTCCGGCATGTCGCGGTAGCCGAGCGGCGCGCAGGCGAAGGGGTGCGCGGCCAGGGTGAGCCGCCCTTCGCGCAGGGCCGCGAGCAGGCGCCCGCCGATGCGGGCGGCCTCGCCGGGGGCGGCGGTCATCCGGCGCAGGCAGGACAGGACGTCCTGGGTGGTGGCGTCGGAGACGTAGTACGGGCGCGGTTTGACGAGCAGGTGGACCTCGTCGGCGCGTCCGCCCGCGAGAAGGCCGTCGACGAGGGCGAGGTCGGCCAGGACCTCACGGGCGCTGTTGTCGGTGACCACGACGACCGTGCCGCCGTCCAGCAGGGACCACAGCCGCTCCGACTCGTCGGCGACGAGGGTGCCGGACGCCTCGGGGGCGGCGGCATCGGCCACCATGGTGAAGCCGAGGTCCGCCTGGTTGCCCCACACGGCGGCCGCGAGCAGCGCGTGTTCCCGCTCGGCGGGGGCGAGCCCGGGCAGCCCGTCCAGGGCGGCGAGGTCGGCGGCGAAGCCGGGACCGTCCAGCTCGGCGTCCTTGAACGGCGCGAAAAGGTCCACGCCGTGCCACGCCCCCGCGGCGAGGTAACCGGCGGGGTCGAGCAGCCGGCGGTAGAAGTACGACTCCGACCACAGGAACGGCAGTTCGGCCCACGGCCGCCCGAAACGGCCCTCGCCCCACTCCTCCCACGCCGCCAGGTCCGGCGCGTCCCGCGGCAGCGGGGCGACCGTGCCGGACCGCGACTCCTCCAGCAGCGCCGCGAAGTCCCGGCGGCGCTCCGGGCCGTACGGGACGGCGTCGAGGATGCGCCGGACCAGCACCGGGTGCCGCTCCTGGAAGACGCTGCGGGCGAAGGAACCGGGCTCGTCGCAGGTGATCGGCGGCGCCTGCGCAGGCGCGGGGCCGGGGGTGCCGTCCGGGTGTGGGTGTCCACCCATGCGTCGTCGTCCTCCAGCGGTCGGGGGCGGGGCAGCGGTCGCGGGCATTCTCACAGGAAGCGGCGGGGAAGTGGCGGCGCCCGGGCCGTGCGCGGGCGCACGGTACGCGGAGTTCCCCTCGGGCGGGGCTTCGGGCACGCTGTCCGCGGCGGGACGGCCGGGAGCGACGGGGAGGGCTCATGACAGGGGCGCAGCACATGAGGGCCGGGGGCGACGAGGTGCCGGTGACGGCCGTGCTGAGGGAGGTGGGGCCACGCGCGGCGGAGGTCGTCGCCGTGCTGGGCGGACTGACCGGTCTGGGCACGGAGCACTGCCGGGCCCTCATCCGCGGGACCCCTCTCGTCGTGCTGCGGAACGCGCCGAAGGAGGACGCCGAGTCGGCCGTCGCCGCGCTGCGCGCCGCCGGGGCCACCGCCGAGGTCGGGGGACCCGAGCGGGCGCCGGACCTCGACCGGGCCCTCACCTGGGGACGGGAGCGGCCGCTGCCGCCGGAGGTGGCGCGTCTGCTGCGCGAGGTGGGGGCTCCGTCGCGGCTCGCGGCCCATCTGCGGCTGGTGCACGACGCGGCATGTGAACTGGTCGACTGGGTCCGGCAGTACGGCCCCGCCCTGGTCGTCGACCGTGAGGCCGTGCTCTTCGGCGCGGCCACCCACGACATCGGCAAGGCACTGCACGTCGCCGAGTTGTCCGGGCCGGGCAACGCCCACGAGACGGCGGGGCGTGCACTGCTGCGGGCGCAGGGCGTCCCGCCGCGCCTGGCGCGCTTCGCGGCGACCCACGGTTCGTGGACGGACGCGGCCGTCACCATGGAGGACCTGCTGGTGAGCGTGGCCGACAAGGTCTGGAAGGGCAACCGCGTCACGGAGCTCGAGGACCTGGTCCTCGACCGGCTGGCCGCGGCGACCGGCGCCGAACGCTGGGAGGTGTTCCTGGCGCTGGACGGGCTCCTCGGCGACATCGCCGCCGACGCCGACCGCCGGCTGGCCTTCCAGGCGTCGTTCCCCGCGGTCCGGGAGGCGGGGGGTCGCACCGCCCGGGGGCCAGAGCCTGGCGGTGGGTGAGGCCCTCTCCCGGCTCCGGCCACCACCGTGGACACCGCGTGGACACGGTCAGCGCAGGTGCCGCACGAAGAAGTCGGCTGCCTCCCTGCCGACCCGGACGCGGACGTCCGGGTCGGCGGGCTCCGGCGCGAAGAAGTCGTCATGGCGGACGTGGGGGCCGGCGCAGCGGACGCTAGCCGTGGGGACGTGTTCCGCGTACGGCCTGGTGTCGACGTCGTACGGGTTGACCGTGTCGGCACCACCCCAGCGGATCCCCACCGGCACCCGCACGGCCGCCAGGCTCCTCGGGGTCACGAATCCCCCGACGCCCGGGGCCACTTGGAAGACTGCCCGCACCCGCGCGTCCGACAGGTCGGCCCCCGCTCCGTCGAGCGCCCCCCGCGCCGACGGGTCGTCCGGGTACTTCTTCCGGTGCGCCTCGAGCACACCGGGGAACTCGGGGATGTCCGGCACCGGTACGGCCCCCGACAGCACGGCCCGCAGGACGTCCGGGTCGAGGCGCGCCCCGGCGAGCGCCACCGCCGTGTGGGCGCCCACGGAGAAGCCCGCCGCGCCGACCGGCCCCAACGGCTGTTCCCGGGCGAGCACGTCGAGGGCGAAGGAGACGTCCCGTGGCCGCTCCCACACGTGGAGGAAGCCCTCCGGCTCGTAGCCGCCGACGAAGTTGTTGCCGTGGTGGTCGAGGGCCAGCACCCGGAAACCCGCCTCGCGCAACGGATCCACCAGCCACTCCATGGCGCCGCCCGAACCTCCGGTGCCGTGCGACACGACGACCAACGGGGAGGAGGCGGCCGGGGGTTGCGCCGGCTCCCACAGGTAGAGCCGCACGGGGCGCGGACGAGCCGGCTCCCGCCAGTCCTGGCGGGACTCGTCGTACAGGACGCGTATCTGTGGCTGCTCCGGCCCGGAGATCGTCATGACGCCATCGTAGGAAACGCGACGGCCGGCCGCGCCACGGCAGGACGGGGAAGCCGTTCGCCGCGCCGACCGCCGTACGCGCGCTTCAGCGGTCGATCTCGCCCGGAACCACTCGGTGCGCGCGGTCGGGAGTCCGCGGAACCGGGCTCCCCGCAGGTGCACCGTCGGCCATCGAGATCGACAGCCCTTCGGTCAGCCATCTGTGGGCCACCGTCATGTTCAGCACCCGCCCGCCGGTGACGGTGCCGACCAGGGCCCAATAGCGTTCCAGGCGGGGGTCGAAGCCGGACGACCTCGACACCAGCCCGTGCAGGTACGCGCGGAAGGCGGGGGTGTCCGACTCCCGGCGGGCTCGCGCGTGGGCGGACACGAAGGCGTTCACCGCATCCCCGGCGCCGGGCGGCAGGCCCTGGGCCAAAGCGGCGGCCGTCGCAGCGGCGGCATCGTCGATCTCCGCGTAGAAGGCCGGGCCGTCCCTCATCTCCTCGTCGTGGTCCTGGGTCCAGCGGGTGAAACTGGGTGTGGAGATGAGCAGATGAAGCTCGGCGTAGGCCAGGACCGTAGCGGGATCGGGGTCCTGCGGGGGGTCGGGGCAGAGCATGCCGATCATGATGTCGAGCCGGCGCTTGGGCATGGCCGCGGACAGCTCGCGATACCAGTGGTCGGTGAGGGTGCGATGCGCCTGCGGGAGCCGCTGCACACGGGAGAGGATCTCCAGACGCCGGAGCCGTTCCTCGCTCGGGGCCTCGTCCAGGGACTTGAGTGTGGCCTGGCGCCACCGCAGTTCGGTCAGTCGTTCCTGCACCGCTTCGAGCTCGGTCGCCACCAGTTCGCCGAGGGAGCGCTCACCGGTGACCACCTGCGTGATGGTGGCGATCGGAGTGTCCAGCGCCCGTAAGCGTCTGATGAGACGGATCCGTTCCCACGCTTCAGGACCGTAGCGGCGATGACCACCGGCGCTACGGCCGGCCACGGGCAGCAGACCGCTGTCGGAGTAGTAGCGGAGGGTCTTCACCGGGACCCCCGTTCCGGCCGCGAGTTCACCGATGCTCCACGTGTCTTGCGTCACGGGCTCTTGAACCTCCAGCGCGCGGGAGGTCCTAGCGTACTGATCACCGGCCACGTCGGTCCGCATCGTTTTCCCCACCGCTCAGGCCTTGTTCCGGCCTCATGCGACCTCGTCCGACCACGAAGGGTGGATACGCATGTCCCCGACCATGACAGCACCGCGTCCAGGCCGAAGAGACAGGCTCCGTGCGGTGCTCTTCCCCTTGCTCTGCGCGGTGGCACTACTCGCGGGCACCGCCGTGCCGGCGACCGGCGCACCACCCGGTTCCGCGCACTCCGCGGGGCCGAGCGGTACCGTCGTACGGACCGACCACGGCCTGGTACGCGGTGTGTCACACGGCTCGTACGCCACCTTCGACGGCATTCCCTACGCTGCCCCGCCGACCGGACCACTGCGCTGGCGCGCCCCGGTGCCCGCCGCCGCGTGGCAAGGTGTCCGGGATGCGACGGCGGCGGCTCAGCGCTGTGTGCAGATGCCGGCACCGGGTGCGGGCGCTGTGCTCGGGTCGGAGGACTGCCTCTACCTCAACGTCACCATGCCGACGCCGAAGCCAGCCGGGCGGAAGCGGCCCGTGCTGGTGTGGACGCACGGCGGTGCGTTCCTGGGCGGTTCCGGCAGTGACTACGGCACCGGACAACTGGCGGTCCGGGGTGACACGGTCGTCGTGACGGTCAACTACCGGCTGGGGATCTTCGGCTACTTCGGCCACCCCGCATTGGGCTCCGCCCCGCCGTTCGGCCTGGCGGACCAGCAGGCCGCCCTGCGCTGGGTGCGGGCGAACGCGGAGCGCTTCGGCGGCGATCCGGGCAATGTCACGCTCTTCGGTGAGTCCGCGGGCGCCCTCAGCATCTGTGCGCACCTCACCTCGTCGGCGGCCGCCGGACTCTTCCGGCGGGCCGTGCTCCAGAGCGGCTCCTGCCACATGTCCTTTCCACGCGGCGCTCTGGGACCCGGCACACCGGCGTACGAGCCGTTCGCCCCACAGCGCGAGGTCCAGACGGCCGGGGCGGAAGCCGCCCGGCAACTGGGCTGCACCGAGGGCGGCGGAGACGAGGTGCTGGCGTGCCTGCGCGGGCAGGGCGCGGATCGCCTGGCCACCGCGCAGCTGATGCAGTCCTTCAACCGGCCCGCCTTCGGCAATCCGCTGCTGCCCGTGGCGCCGGACCAGGCGTTGGCGACCGGACGCTTCCACCGCGTGCCGGTCGTCCAGGGCACCAACCACGACGAGATGCGGATGTTCGTCGGCCTGTCGCTCGCCGCGTTCCCGATCCGCACCGAGGACGACTACCGCGCCCGTCTGGTGGACGCCTTCGGGCCCGCAGCCCCCGCCGTCGAGGCACGGTACCCGGCAGCAGGACACCCCACGCCCGCACTGGCCTGGGCCGCGGTGCTGACCGATCGATCCCTCACGTGCACCACGCTGGCAGCCGGCCGGGCCATCGCCGCCCGTGCCCCCGCCCTCCCGCTCTACGGCTACGAGTTCAGCGATCCGGACGCTCCCGTCCTCGCCGGTCTGCCGGTGAACCCGGGCTTCCCCTACGGCGCGGCGCACGGCTTCGAGATGCCGTTCCTGTTCGCCGCCTTCCCCACCGAGCGACCGCTGACCGACGCCCAGCGCGCCCTGTCCGACCGGATGGTCGACTATTGGACGAACTTCGCGCGCACCGGCAACCCGAACACCCCCGGCGCCCCGCTCTGGCCTGCCCTGCACCCTTCGTCACCTCTCGCGCGGTCGGTGCAGTCGTTGGCTCCCGGACCAGGCGGAATCCACCCCGTCGACGCGTACTCCGCCCACCACTGCTCGTTCTGGGACCGCCTGCCTCGGTGAGCCTCCGCGCGATCGGCTCCGGATCGGCTCCGGATCGGGCGGCATCGGCTGCGCCACACCGGGTACGCGACGCAGCACGGCAATGTCCGTGGCACCCCCGAACGCTTCCTCCGGAAGGAGTCGAAACGATGGGCTGGTGGCGAAGCGCCGCTTGCGCAGACGAGGATCCGGAACTGTTCTTCCCGGTCAGCTCCTCAGGCCCGGGTGCGGGGCAGGAAGCCCGCGCCAAAGCGGTCTGCGAGAGGTGTCCGGTGGTCGGCGACTGCCTCGAGTGGGCACTCAGTACCGGGCAGTCCCCCGGCATCTGGGGCGGCACGTCCGAGGAGGAGCGCCGCGCGCTGCGCCGCCGTGCCGCCCGCAGCGGGTGAGCGGTCCCCCCGCCCCGATCGCGTCCCCTGTGGTGCCACCCGTGGGCGGCACCCGCCCTGACCCGGACGCCCCCGGGCGCCCCGGCCGGGGCGCCCGGGGGCCCACACGGCCGTGGGACGCGGCGGCGGGTCAGCGGCGACGGCCGCGGCGGCGCCGGGCGCCCGCGCGACGGGCCGGACCCGGCAAGCGGACCGCCACGAACAGGGTGACCAGCCACGTCACCACGAAGGCGCAGACGACCGCCAGCAGCGTCGTGACGGTCGCGGCGATCAGCAGCCCGAAACACACGATCGCCAGCAGCGCCAGCAGCAGGGCGCGTGGCCGCCGCAACAGGTCAGCCGGCCCCGGGCCCGGGCGTGGGTCCGGCTCCGGGTCCAAGCGCATCGTGCGCAACTGACGTTCCAGCACGTCGTCGTCGCGCAGCAGGTCCTCGATCTCCGCCAGCGCACGCCGTTCGCGCTCCGTGAGCCCCGAACCCTCCATCACCGCCCCCTCCACCACCCACCCATGCCTGTCCCTTACCCCGAATGGCGGAAGGGATGAGGGGTACTCGGTCGCGGAGTCGGAGAATGTCCCGGTGTCGTGACGGAGGGATCCCGATCATGTTGATGGCCCATCCCGTGGTTCTGCACATGCTGGTCGAGCAGTACGAGACGCTGCGGGCGGCGAACGCCGACGACGGCGGATCCGAGGCGCGCAGCCGGGTGGAGGACGTGGCGTACACGCTGTGCGTCGCCACGGGGACCACGGACGTGGAGGCCGCGCTGGCCGCCGCCCGCAGCAGGCTGCCGGGGGCACGGCCGGCGGACGGTCGGGGCCACGGTCCCTGCGACGGGGCCGCGTGAGCGGCGGACTCCCGGGTACGCGCCCCTCAGCCGAAACGGCCCGAACCGGGAGGAACGCATGACGACGAACGCCACGCCCCCCAACGATCCGGTGCCCCCGAACCCCACCCCGTCGCCCGGCCCCCTGGGCCCGGAGCCCGGTCCGGCGCCCGGTCCCGTGCCGCCGGGCGGCCCGGACCCGCTGCCGCCCACGCCCGCGCCGCCCGGGCCGGACCCCGTGCCCCCGGACCCCACGCCGCCGGGCCCCGGACCCGAACCCGGACCGCTCCCGCCTCCGGGCCCCAGCCCGCAGCCCGCGACCTGAGGCGAGCCGGCCACGCCCGCAGAGGGGGCGCCGGCGGAGCACCGCCGCGAGCAGGACGCGGAGGACGTGGAGGCTCACCTGCTCCACGACGGGCGGGAGTTCGCCGTGACCGGCGAACTCCGGCTCGACGTTGAGGAGGACGAGGTCGAACCGGCCCGCCTCATCGTCGCGGCCCGCCGCCGGCGGCCGCGGAGTCGGACGGCGTCCGGTCGCCGGGTTGGCCCGCCCGGGCCCGGCTGACCGGCCTGGCCGAGGTCTTCCTGCGCGTCCACCCCGACAACGCCGCCGCACTGCGGTGCCACCTCGGGGCGGGCTCCGTCCCGGTCCCCGCGGTGCAGGCCGCGGAGTGGAACGTGCCGCAGCCGGTCGCGTACGGGTGGCTGCGGCACGCGGGCTGAGACGGCACCACCGGGGGCCCGACCACACGGGGTGCTCAACAACCCTGACGCATGGATTGACATGTCCGCCTCACGCCTCGACGCTTGAGAGCGCTCTCAGCACCATTTCGCCCCTCGTGACGTCCCTCCGCCCCCACACAAGGAGGAAGCGCGTGCACATCCGACGCAAACCCCTCGCGGCCCTGCCGGCCGCGCTGCTGATGACGGTCGGCCTCACCGTCCTCGGCACCACGTCCCCCCGCGCCGAGGCCGCCGTCCCCGCCACCATCCCGCTGACGATCACCAACAACTCCGGCCGCAACGAGCCCGTGTACCTCTACGACCTGGGCACCGAGCTCGCCACCGGCCGCCAGGGCTGGGCCGACGCCAACGGCACCTTCCACCCCTGGCCGGCCGGGGGAAACCCGCCGACCCCGGCGCCCGACGCCTCGATCGCCGGACCCGCCAACGGCAGGTCCGTCACCATCCGGCTCCCCAAGTTCTCCGGCCGGGTCTACTTCTCCTACGGCCGGAAACTGGACTTCCGGCTGACCACCGGGGGCCTGGTGCAGCCCGCGGTGCAGAACCCGTCCGACCCCAACCGGGACATCCTCTTCAACTGGTCCGAGTACACGCTGAACGACTCCGGGCTGTGGATCAACAGCACGCAGGTGGACATGTTCTCCGCCCCGTACGCCGTCGGACTCCAGCGCGCCGACGGCAGCACCGTCACCACCGGGCACCTCGTGCGGGGCGGCTGGAACGGCTTCTTCGCCGCCCTGCGGGGCCGGACGGGCGGCTGGGCGAACCTCGTCCAGACCCGCGCCGACGGCACCGTGCTCCGCGCCCTCTCCCCCGGCCACGGGATCGAGACGGGCGCGCTCCCGCGCACCGTGATGGACGACTACGTCAACCGCGTCTGGCAGAAGTACTCCACCGCGACGCTCACGGTGACCCCCTTCGCCGACCGGCCCGGCACCAAGTACTACGGGCGGGTCTCCGGCGGCGTCATGAACTTCACCGACGCCTCCGGGACCGTCGTCACCTCGTTCCAGAAGCCCGACGCGGACAGCGTGTTCGGTTGCCACAAGCTGCTCGACGCACCGAACGACCTCGTGCGCGGCCCGATTTCACGCACGCTGTGCGCCGGTTTCAACCGCACCACCCTGCTCACCAACCCCGCCCAGCCGGACACGAGCGCGGCCGGCTTCTACCAGGACTCCGTGACGAACCAGTACGCCCGGGAGATCCACGCTCGGATGGCCGACGGCAAGGCGTACGCCTTCGCCTTCGACGACGTGGGCAACCACGAGTCGCTGGTCGACGACGCCAACCCGCAACAGGCCTCCCTCACGCTGGACCCGCTGGACTAGTCCTCCGGCGACCCGGGGCCGGGCCGGCCGGGCTGGATTGTCGGTGGCCCGGCCTAGGGTGGGGACGACACAGGCACCCGCGACGAGAGACTGGAAGTCCCCATGACGACCCTTTCCGACCGTCCGAACACCGCGCTGCTCGTCATCGACGTGCAGAACGGGGTGGTGGCCGGCTCCCACAACCGGGACGACGTCATCGCCAACATCAACATCCTGCTCGGCAAGGCGCGGGCGGAGGACGTTCCCGTGATCTGGGTGCAGCACTCGGACGAAGGCCTGCAGAAGGGCAGCGAGAGCTGGCAGTACGTGCCGGAACTCGTGCGCGAGGAGCCGGAGCCGCTGATCCACAAGCGCTACGGGGACTCCTTCGAGGACACCGAGCTGGAGGCGGTGCTCGCCGACCGCGGCGTGGGCCGGCTCGTTGTCACGGGTGCCCAGACCGACGCCTGCGTCCGCTCGACCCTGCACGGCGGGCTCGTCCGGGGCTACGACGTCACGCTCGTCGGCGACGCGCACACCACGGAGGACCTCAGCGCCTACGGGGCGCCGGCCCCGGAGTTGGTGATCGCGCACACCAACCTCTACTGGCAGCACCAGAGCGCCCCCGGGCGCCGCGGCGGCACCGTCGGCACCGCGGACGTCTCCTTCGCCGCGGCCGGGACGAGCTGAGCCCTCCGGGCCCGGGCGCCCGCTCTTCCGCATGGGCCATGTGGGCGGATGCCGGACGTCGTCCGGCGTCCGCCGCCCCGCAGATCATGGCCCGTCAGCGGGCGCCGTGTCCCGCGTGGACCGCCGCGGCGTGGATCGGTCCCGTCGTGCCGCTGAGCGGGGACCCGGAGCCGCCGCGCTTCCCGGCGATGATCTGGGCGGCGATGGAGACCGCCGTCTCCTGAGGTGTGAGGGCGCCGATGTCGAGGCCGATCGGCGAGCTGAGGCGGGCGAGTTCGGCGTCGGTCAGGCCCGCGTGCCGGAGGCGTCCGAGGCGGTCCTCGTGGGTGCGCCGGGAGCCCATCGCCCCGACGAAACACAGGAAGGGGAGGCGCAGGGCCACCTCCAGCAGCGGCACGTCGAACTTCGGGTCGTGGGTGAGGACGGCCACCATCGTCCGGGCGTCGACGCGGCCCGCGGCGGACTCCGCGGCGAGGTAGCGGTGCGGCCATTCGACGACGACCTCGTGGGCGTCGGGGAAGCGGGCCGCGGTGGTGAACACGGGGCGCGCGTCGCAGACCGTGACGCGGTGGCCCAGGAGCGCGCCCTGGCGGGCGAGCGCGGCGGCGAAGTCGGTGGCGCCGAAGACCAGCAGGCGGGGCGGCGGCGCGTAGGAGCGGACGAAGACCCGCCGTTCGCCGTAGCGGCGCTGCGCGCTCGTGCCGCGGGCCAGCATGGCGCGGGCGTCCCCGGCCACAGCCTCGTCGAGGACGGCGGAGCCGAGGCCGCCCGAGCGTGCCCCGGGGCGCACCACCATGCGGGTCCCGGCACCCGGACCGGCGACGACCGTGGCCACCGCGACCGCCCGGCCCGCCGCCATGTCGTCGAGGACGGCGGGCAGTTCGGGGAAGGTGGCCGGGGAGACCGGCTCGACGAAGACGTCGATGGTGCCGCCGCAGGTGAGGCCGACGGCGAAGGCGTCGTCGTCGCTGATCCCGTACTGGTGCAGCTGCGGCGTCATCGTACGGACGACCTCCCGCGCCACCTCGTACACGGCGGCCTCGACGCATCCGCCGGACACGCTCCCGGCGACGTCGCCCTCGGCGGACACGGCCATCGCCGCACCCGGGGGACGGGGCGCGCTGCGGTAGGCGGCGACGACTGTGGCGAGTCCGATCGTGCGTCCGGCCGCGTACCAGGCCCGGAGCGGGTCCGCGAGCTCTCGCACCGCGGGCCTCAGACGAGCCAGACGATGAGCAGGACGAGCACGACGACCGCGACGGCGGCCGGGATCGCCCGCTTGAGCACGGCGCCCTTGGCGACGCCCATGAGGTCGATCGGCTCGGGTTCCGCCGTGGGCCGCACCGGGCCGGGTGCCGGCCCGGGGGCGGGTGCCGGCTCGCGCGCGGGTGCCGGCCCGGGGGCGGGTGCCGGCTCGCGCGCGGGTGCCGGGCCTTCGGCGTCGCCTTGCGAGCGGCTCTCCGCGGTCCCTTCCCCGCCTCCTTCCCGTTCCGCCTCGGCGCTCTCCGCAGCCGGAGGCGTCGAGGGCGGCGGTGCCGCGGCCGACGGCTCGGTGCCGTCCCCGCCGCTCCCGCCACCCCCGCCGACCGCGGCGGGCTCGGGAGCGCGCTCCTGCGCCAGTTGCCGCTCCAGGGCCTCCACGAACTGGCCCAGCAGCTTCCTGCTGACCTCTTCGATCATGCCCTTGCCGAACTGCGCGACCTTCCCGGTGACCGTCAGCCGGGTCTCCACCGTCACCATCGTCGCCTCGCCCTCGGGAACCAGCCGCGCGGTGATGCGCGCGTCGGCGTTGCCCTGGCCCCGGGCGTCACGACCGCGCGCCCGCAGCACAGCGGTCCGGCTCGCGGCGTCCTGCTCCTCGAAGGCGGCGGTGCCCTTGTACTGGACGGTCACCGGACCGACCTTCACCTTCACGAGGCCGTTGTACGTGTCGCCGTCCCGCCCGGTGAGCTGCGCGCCCGGCATGCACGGCGCGATCCGCTCGACGTCGGTGAGCAGGGCCCAGGCCTGGTCCGGCGGCAGGCTCACTCGGAACTCGTTGGTGAAGTCCATCGAGGGCAGACCTCTCTTCCGGTCGTGGCGTCATCGGCGGTCCCGGACGGTGCCCACACCTTGGGCCCGCCGTCGCAGGCCGTCAACGCGCAGTTCAGCGTTCG
Source organism: Streptomyces sp. PA03-5A (assembly GCF_033792725.1). Taxonomy (NCBI): domain Bacteria; kingdom Bacillati; phylum Actinomycetota; class Actinomycetes; order Kitasatosporales; family Streptomycetaceae; genus Streptomyces; species Streptomyces sp. PA03-5A. Next base: position 116,193 of record NZ_JARAVL010000015.1, read on the forward strand.
CTTAAGACGCCGGTCGCGGGGCCGCCCGGGAACCCGCACGCCCGGGTCGTCAGCTCCAGAGCGTGACGTGGACGGGCGGCCGGAACTCCGTGAGCGGGACGCCGTTGGAGCGGGCGAGCAGGGCCTGCGTGGCGGCGGGGGTGGTGACGAACCGGCACAGGGCGGCGGCGACCGCGGAGCGGCGGTCGGAGGCGAGGGTGCTCGCGTACAGCATCCCGTTGATCGGCATGCCGAGGACGTCGAGGACGACGAGGTGCGAGCGCCGCAACTCCTCGCGCACGACGTGCAGCAGGGCCAGCGTCACCCCGTCGCCCGCGGCGACGGCGTTGAGCGAGGCGGTCACGCTCGGGAAGGCGGTGGCCTTGGCGGGGTCGACGCCGATGCGGGCGAGGAAGGCACCGGCGAGGGTGTCGGGGTCCATGCCGGCGGGGCCGAAGAGCCAGGGCTCGCGACCGAGCCGCCCGGGGGCGATACGGGAGTGCTGCCGCAACGGGTGACCGGGCGCCGCGACGACGACCAGCTGGAAGCGGAGGAAGGGCACGGACTCGATCGCCGGGTGCGGGGCGGGCGCGGGCCCGATCGTGACGTCGGCCCTGCGGTCCCTGAGCAGTTCGCCGAAGACCCCGACGGGGACCGCCAGCGTGTCGGCGTCCAGGTCGGGCTGGCGCCGTCCGAAGGACGCGAGAAGGGCGGGCAGCACCTGCTCGGCACCGGTCTCGGTGGACGCCACGCGCAGTTGCACGGTGCCGGCGCTGGCCTGCCGTACGCGGTGGCGGGTCTCCTCGGCCAGGCCGACGATCTCGGCGGCTCCCGCGGCCAGGCGCTGTCCGCCCGGGGTGAGGCTGATGCCGCCGCTCGCACGGATGAAGAGGACGTCGCCCAGCTCGCGGCGGAGCGCCGCGACGGCCCCGGACACCGCGGGCTCGGTGACGCCCAGCGACTCGGCGGCAGCCTTGACCGATCCCAGTCGGGCCACGGCGACGAAGGCCCTCAACTGCGTGAGCGTCATGGGGACATTACATCTGTTCGAGCGTCAACTGTCTCAGTCCGGATTAACCATTCTCTTCAGTTGCCGTTGACCGACCCCGCCCGCGGCGCGAGTGTTCCCCCCACATGCACCCCGCATCGACCCACACCGTCGACCGTCCGGGCAGGGAAGGAGGGTGCCGTGCAGGTACCCGCTTCGTTCGAGTACCAACGGGCGCAGAGCGTGGAGGAGGCCCTGGAACTGCTGGGGCGCTTCGGCGAGGAGGCCAGGGTCCTCGCGGGAGGGCACAGCCTGCTCCCCATGATGAAGCTGCGTCTGGCCGGGCCGGAGGTGCTCGTCGACATCAACGACCTCACCGAACTCGACCACATCGACGAGACCGGCGGCGAGCTGCGGGTCGGCGCCCTCACCCGGCACCGCACCCTGCTGGAGTCGCCGCTGGTCGGCCGGCACTTCCCGATCATCCACGACGCCGAGCGGGTGATCGCCGACCCGCCGGTCCGCAACCGCGGCACCATCGGCGGCTCGCTGTGCCAGGCCGACCCGTCCGAGGACCTGTCGGCGGTGTGCGCGGCGCTGCACGCGGTCGCCGTGATCCGCGGCGCGGACGGCGAACGCACCGTCGCCATGGCCGACTTCCACCGCGGACCGTACGAGACGGCGGTCGGCGCCGGGGAGATGCTCACCGAGGTGCGCTTCCCGGTCCTGGCCCACTCCGGCAGCGCCTACGAGAAGCTGGAGCGCAAGGCCGGTGACTGGGCGGTGGCGGCGGCCGGGGTGGCGCTCTCCCTCGACGACGGTCGCATGACGCACGTCGGGGTGGGTCTGGCGGCGGTCGGCGCCGACGGGCTGCACGCGGAGGCGGTACAGGAGCTGCTGGAGGGCCGTGAGCCGTCGCCGGAGCTCGTCGAGGAGGCCGGGCGCGTGGCGTCGGCGAGCTGCTCGCCCGTCACCGACAGCCGTGGACCGGCCGAGTACAAGCGGCATCTGGCCGGAGAACTGACCAAGAGGGCCCTGCGGCGCGCCGTCGCCCGGGCCACCGCCCCGGCCGCGGCCGCGAAGGAGGGATGACGGACGTGCGGATCACGGTGAACGTCAACGGCGAGGACCACACCCGTGAGGTGGAGGCCCGCCATCTGCTCGTCCGGTTCCTCCGCGACGACCTGGAGCTGACCGGGACGCACTGGGGCTGCGACACCAGCAACTGCGGCACCTGCGTGGTGCTGATGGACGGCGAGCCGGTCAAGAGCTGCACGGTCCTGGCCGCCATGGCCGAGGGTCATGAGATCCGCACCGTCGAGGGGCTGGCCGACGGCGACCGCCTCGACCCGGTGCAGCAGGGCTTCATCGAGGAGCACGGGCTGCAGTGCGGCTTCTGCACCCCGGGGATGATGCTCAGCGGCCGGGCGCTGCTGGACCGCAACCCCGACCCGTCCGAGGACGAGGTCCGCGAGGCCATCTCGGGGCAGCTGTGCCGGTGCACGGGCTACCTCAACATCGTCAAGGCCATCCGGTGGGCCGCCGCCCACGAGGCCGGCAGCCGTGCGGAAGCGGGGAGCCAGGCATGACCACCGTCGAGGAACCCGCCGCGCCCGCCGCCGAGGAGCGGCCGATCGGCTTCGGCCGGATGAAGCGCAAGGAGGACCCGCGCTTCGTCCGCGGCAAGGGCCGTTACGTGGACGACGTGAAGCTGCCGGGGATGCTGCACGGCGCGGTGCTGCGCAGCCCGTTCGCACACGCCCGGATCGTGTCCATCGACACCTCCGCCGCCGAGGCGCACCCCAAGGTCAAGGCCGTGATCACCGGGGAGACGCTGGCCGGGCTCGGGCTGGCGTGGATGCCGACGCTGTCGATGGACACCCAGGCGGTGCTCGCCACCGACAAGGTCCGCTTCCAGGGCCAGGAGGTCGCCTTCGTCGTGGCCGAGGACCACTACGCGGCCCGCGACGCGATCGAGCTGATCGACGTGGACTACGAGCCGCTCGACCCCGTCATCGACGCCCGCCGCGCCCTCGACCCGGCCGCTCCGGTCATCCGTGACGACCTGGAGGGCCGTACCGACAACCACATCTTCGACTGGGAGGCCGGCGACCGGGCCGCCACCGACGAGGTGTTCGCCGGCGCCGACGTCGTCGTCGAGCAGACGATGCTCTACCCGCGCGTGCACCCCGCGCCGCTGGAGACCTGCGGCGCGGTGGCCTCCATGGACCCGGTCGACGGCAAGCTGACGCTCTGGACGACCACCCAGGCGCCGCACGCGCACCGCACGCTGTACGCGATGGTCGCGGGGCTGCCCGAGCACAAGATCCGGGTCATCTCCCCGGACATCGGCGGCGGCTTCGGCAACAAGGTCGGCATCTACCCCGGGTACGTGTGCGCGGTCGTCGGCTCGATCGTCACGGGCAAGCCGGTCAAGTGGGTGGAGGACCGCTCGGAGAACCTGATGAGCACCTCGTTCGCCCGCGACTACCACATGACGGGTCAGATCGCGGCGACCCGCGAGGGCCGCATCCTCGGTGTGCGCGTCAAGGTCCTCGCCGACCACGGCGCCTTCAACTCCACGGCGCAGCCGACGAAGTACCCGGCGGGCTTCTTCCACATCTTCACCGGCTCGTACGACATCGAGGCGGCGCACTGCGAGGTCACCGGCGTCTACACCAACAAGGCGCCGGGCGGCGTCGCCTACGCCTGCTCCTTCCGCGTCACCGAGGCGGTGTACCTGATCGAGCGCATGGTGGACTGCCTCGCGGCCGAACTCGGCGCCGACCCCGCCGAACTGCGGATGCTCAACCTGCTGCGGCCCGAGCAGTTCCCGTACCGGAACAAGACCGGCTGGGAGTACGACTCGGGCGACTACCCGGCGTGCCTGCGCAAGGCCATGAACCTCGCCGGCTACGAGGAGCTGCGCCGAGAGCAGGCGGAAAAGCGCGGGCGCGGTGAACTCATGGGCATCGGGCTGTCGTTCTTCACCGAGACGGTGGGCGCGGGCCCGCGCAAGCACATGGACATCCTGGGTCTGGGCATGGCCGACGGCTGCGAGCTGCGCGTCCACCCCACGGGCAAGGCCGTGGTGCGGCTGAGCGTGCAGACGCAGGGGCAGGGCCACGAGACGACGTTCGCGCAGATCGTCGCCGAAGAACTGGGCATCCCGCCCGAGGACATCGACGTGGTGCACGGCGACACCGACCAGACGCCCTTCGGGCTCGGCACCTACGGCTCCCGCTCCACCCCCGTGTCCGGCGCGGCCGCCGCGCTGGTGGCCCGCAAGGTGCGGGACAAGGCGCGGATCATCGCGGGGGCGATGCTGGAGGTGTCGCCCGAGGACCTGGAGTGGACCAAGGGCCGCTGGTCGGTCAAGGGCGACCCGGCGATGACCAGGACGATCCAGGAGATCGCGCTGGCCGCGCACGGCGCCCTGGAGCTGCCGGAGGGCGTGGAGGGCCATCTGGAGGCCACCACGGTCTACAACCCGCCCAACCTGACCTACCCGTTCGGGGCGTACATCTGCGTGGTCGACGTCGACCCGGGCACGGGCGCGGTGAAGGTGCGGCGCTTCATCGCGGTGGACGACTGCGGGACGCGCATCAACCCCATGATCATCGAGGGGCAGGTGCACGGCGGCCTCGCGGACGGGGTCGGCATGGCGCTGATGGAGTTCATCGGCTTCGACGAGGACGGCAACTGCCTGTCCGGCTCCTTCATGGACTACCTGCTGCCGACCGCGCTGGAGGTGCCGGCCTGGGAGCTGGGGCACACCGTCACACCGTCCCCGCACCACCCGATCGGCGCCAAGGGCATCGGCGAGTCCGCGACCGTCGGCTCGCCCCCCGCGGTGGTCAACGCGGTGCTCGACGCGATCGGCGTGCGTCACGCCGACATGCCGCTCACGCCCGGCCGGGTGTGGCAGGCGATGCGGCACGGCCAGGTCGAGGCGCCGCAATGAGCCAGGCCCCGGTGCTGGACGCGCGGATCGCCGAACTCACCGCGCGCCACGTCCCGTTCGTCCGGGCGACCGTGGTGCGCGCCCGCCGCCCGGCGAGCGCGCGCCCCGGCGACACCGCCGTGGTGCTGGAGGACGGCCGGATCGAGGGGTTCGTCGGCGGCGTCTGCGCGGAGGCCACGGTCCGCGCGCAGGCGCTGCGGACGCTGGCCAGCGGCGAGGCGCTGCTGCTGCGGATCTCCCCGCAGGCGGCGGACGAGGGCACCGGAGTGGAGCCCGAGGCGGAGGACGGAGCACTGAGCCTGCGCAACCCGTGCCTGTCGGGCGGGGAGTTGGAGATCTTCCTCGAACCCCGGCGTCCCGTCCCGCGCGTCCTGGTTCTGGGCGACACGCCCATCGCCCGGGCCCTGACCGGCTTCGGCCCCGCCCTCGGCTACGAGGTCGCGGGGCCGCCCGCGGGCGGGTTCACCGCGCAGTCGCGGGCCGGGGTCCACGCGGTCGTGGTGGCCTCGCACGGGCGTGACGAGGAGGCCGCGCTGACGGCGGCGGTGCGCGCGGGCGTGCCGTACGTGGGGCTGGTGGCCAGTCCCCGGCGCGGGGCGGCGGTGGTCGCCGGGCTGGACCTGACGCGGGAGCAGCGGGACGCGGTCCGTACGCCCGCGGGCCTGTGGATCGGCGCCCGCACGCCGGGCGAGATCGCGCTGTCCATCCTCGCCGAGGTGGTCGCCTCGGTACGGGGCGGGGACGAGGCGAACGTCGCACCCCCGGTGGGCGGGCCGCCCGCCGCGGGGGACCCCGCACCGCCCACCGCGCCGGACCCGGTCTGCGGGATGACGGTGGCCGCCGTACCGGACACCCCGCACTCCGACGCCGGGGGCGAGCGCCGCTGGTTCTGCTGCGCGGGCTGCCGCACGGCGTTCGAGGCCGACCCCGCCCGCTACGCGGAGGCGCGGTGAGCACGTTCACGCAGGAGCGCGTCCCGGACCCCGCGGGTCTGCGCCGGGCGCTCGACGAGCGCGGCTACCTCGCGGACCCCGGGCTGGTCACCGCGCTGTTCCTGGCGCTGCGGCTGCCGCAGCCGCTGCTGCTGGAAGGAGAGGCCGGGGTCGGCAAGACGGAGGCGGCTAAGGCGCTCGCCGGTGTGCTGGGCGGCCCTCTGGTGCGGCTGCAGTGCTACGACGGCCTCGACGCGGCGGAAGCGCTGTACGAGTGGAACCACGCGCGCCAGCTGCTGGGCATCCGGCTCGCCGAGTCGCGCGGCGAACGGCTCGCCGAGGCCGACCTGTTCACGGAGGAGTACCTGCTGCGGCGCCCGGTGCTGACCGCGCTCACCCATCCCGGCCCGGAGCCCGCGGTGCTGCTGATCGACGAGATCGACCGGGCGGACGACGACTTCGAGGCCTTCCTGCTGGAGGTCCTCGCCGAGTCGGCCGTGACGATCCCGGAGTTCGGCACCGTCCGTGCCGTGGTGCCGCCCGTGGTGGTGCTCACCTCGAACCGCACCCGTGATCTGCACGACGCCCTCAAGCGGCGCTGCCTCTACCACTGGATCGACTACCCCGACCCCGAGCGCCTGGTGCGGATCGTCCGCCGCCGGGTGCCCGGGACCTCGGCGGAACTCGCGGAGGCGATCTCCGCGGCGGTGCGGCGGCTGCGCGGCCTGGAGATCCAGAAGGCCCCGGGCATCGCCGAGAGCATCGACTGGCTCGCGGCGCTCGCCCTGCTCGGCGTACGGCGCCTGGACGCCGAGGCCGCGGGGGCGACCCTGGGCACGCTGCTGAAGTACCGGGAGGACCAGGAACTGGTCCGGGACCGGGGCCTGGAGTGGCTCGTGGGCAGCGGCCGTGACGCCTGAGCCGGTGTCCGGGCCGGCACGGCCGCTGCCGCTGCCGCTGTTCGACACGGCGGAGTTCGGCGGCCGGCTCGGCGAGGCGCTGCGCCGCGCGGGCCTGCCGGTCACCCCCGAGCGGACGGTGTGCTTCCTGCGGTCGTTGCGGCTGGTGCCGCCGGTGGACCGGGAGGCCCTGTACTGGACGGCGCGGCTGGCCTTCGTGACCGACCGGGAACTCGTCGCGCCCTTCGAGCGGGTCTTCGAGGGTGTGTTCGGCGGGCTCGCGGGCCTAACCGCGGAGCGCGGCGACCGTACCGCCGCTCCCCCGGACGCCGCCGAGGACGCCGCGCGGGTGGCCCCGTCCCCCGGTGCCCGCACGGCACCGGGCCCGTCCCCCGCCGGGACGGGGCCGGCACGCACGGTGGCCGGCCCCCGCACCGGGGAGGAGGCGGACGGCCCTGCGGGGACGGTGGCGACACTGGGCAGCACCGCGGAGGTCGTCGCCCACAAGGACTTCGCCGCCCTGGACGCGGCGGAACTGGCCGCCCTGGACCGGCTGATGGAGCTGATCGTGCTGCGCACCCCGCTGCGCAGGACCCGGCGCCGCGACACCGACCCCCACGGCCCCCGGGTGGACCCGCGCCGCACGCTGCGCGCGATCCGCACGACGGGGCTGGAGCCCGTGCGCCTGGCCCGCTCGCGCCCCCGGCTGCGGCGCCGTCCGCTGGTGCTGCTCTGCGACGTCTCGGGCTCGATGGAGCCGTACGCCCGTGCCTACCTCAGGCTCTTCCCCCGCGCGGCGGCGGTCGGTGTGGCAGCCGAGGTCTTCGTCTTCGCCACGCGTCTGACCCGCCTCACCCCGGTGCTGCGCCGCTCGGGCCGGAGCGGGGTGGACGCGGCGCTGCGCCGGGCGGGGGCCGCCGCGTCGGACTGGTCGGGCGGCACCCGGATCGGGCACGCGCTGGCGGAGTTCAACGACCGCTTCGGCCGCCGCGGCATGGCACGCGGCGCGATCGTCGTGATCTTCTCCGACGGGTGGGAGGGCGAGGACCCGCGGGCGGTGGGGCGTGAGGCCGCCCGGCTGCGGCGGCTGGCGCACCGCGTCGTATGGGTCAACCCCCGCAAGGCGGCGCCGGGTTACCTTCCGCTCGCGGGCGGCATGGCGGCGGCACTCCCCCACTGCGACGAGTTCGTCAGCGGCCACACCTTCGCCGCGCTCGCCGAGGTGGCCGACGCGATCGGCGGAAGCGCGCGGGGAAAAGGAACCGGAAGGGAAAACGGAAGCACAAGCGGAAGGAGGCGAGGCCGACGGGAATGACGTCCCCGACGGCCCGGCCCCCTACACTCTCCTTCGATTCCCGGGATTTCAGCCCCGGTATTCGCGGGAATCGCCGTACGGATCGCCTGGTCGCCACCGAATGCCTCGAAGTGCGCGGCGGGAGCCGGGACGTGATAACTCGCCGGCGCCGTGTGTTGCACGGCCTCGGGTGCCGGGCGGTTCTCGTGCGGGCGGGAGGTGAATTCCTCCCGCGGCGCCGCCCCCGCGTTCCCCACGACCTCGACGGGATTCACCAGGACGGCGAAGAGGACCAGCAGCACCTCGATGCCCAGGCCGATGATGAGCGGGGCGACGAGGGTGATCCCGGTGACGCCGTCCTCGCTCACGACCCCCGACACGCTCCGTACCGTGACGGCCGTCATGGCCGTGTAGTGCATGCCGCTGATGGCGATCGCCATCACCAGCGAGGCGCCCACAGTCGCGCGGGCCCGTGTCACGCGCAGGGTGAACCAGAGCGCCACGGTGGCGGCCGCCACCGCGATGACCACCGAGAGCACCACGAGCGTGGTCGTGTAGGCGAAGGTGCCCGGGAAGCGCAGGGCCGCCATGCCCAGGTAGTGCATCGCGGCGGCGGCGACCCCCGCGCCGGCTCCCCCGGCGAGCAGCCCGCCCCAGGACGGCTTCAGCCCGGCGACCAGCATGCCGACGCCCACGATCACGATCGCGACGACCAGGCTGAGGGCGGTCAGGGGCACGTCGTAACGGAGTTCGACGCCGTCGACGGAGAAGCCGAGCATGGCGATGAAGTGCATGCCCCAGATGCCCGACCCGAGGGTCAGCGCCCCGGCGGCCAGCCACGCCCAGCCCTTGGCGAGCCCCCGCGCATGGAAGCGGGCCGCACAGGCGAGCCCGAGGCCAGAGCCCAAGGCCGCCATCACGTAGGCGAGCACGGGATAGAAGGCGTGCGAATACAGATGTTGTTGGTGCCCCACTGATGAACTCCCCACCGGCACAGACGGCGAGCACAACGGCCGCGGACCCGGCCGGCATCTTTGCCTGCCGTCCCCTCCGGCGCGCGCCGTCGACAATGCGGCACCGGGCGATCCCGCAGCGAACGATTGCCGTTCCCAGACAAGACACACTGACAGGCGGGACCGGCCCGCCGGCCCCCACCCGGACGACCGATTCTTGAACCTTATACCAACTTCTCCGCGACGCCACGTGTCGACGGAAACGGAAACAGCAAGTTCCCGTCCGGATAATTCTCACCACCGTGAATTCCCGTCAACCCGGCGGCTGGACGGAGGCATTGGGCGGCTTTCCGGGACGGCGGGCCGCTCGGCCCGTTCTTTCGCAGGGCTGATTCAAAGTCGTGGTGTTGCGTTGCTGGTCAGGCGATTCCCAGGAGCCACAGTGGGCGGGTGGGGGCGCTTACTGTAGGAGACCTCTCGGACGCCGGCGGCGATGTTGCGGTGCCCAGCTTGACGGAAGGGGGCGTTAAACCGGACTGCGGCTGAGCCCCTGCAACCCCGTCACCCCAACCTTTCGACGTCAGCGGCAAGGCACACCAATATGACCCAAAAGGGCCCCACCGGACGCAAGTCCGATGAGGCCCTTTACCCGACTACTTCAAGCTCTCCCAATCAATCTCCGGGTCTTCCTCAAAATCCATTATGGGAGGCCTGTCATAGCGTTGGCCATTCATTTCGCCGGGAACCCAATTGATACACTCCGGGCGCTCACCTGTGCCTTTCCGGCAGAACTCCTCCACCGCGGCACGCACCTGGGTGATCGGAAGCGTACTGGCCGGGTCATGGAACAGTGGATAGCCAGGATCCGATACCACTCGCGGATCGAAATCCGGTGGCTCAGGATTATCGGACACCCAAACAGAGTCGTAGATCCCACCCTTTTTCGGGCTCTTGTCATTGACGAACCAAACCAGACTTCCGTAGCCGGTCCGATGGTTGACTGCGAGGCGCAGGTGATTATCTGCCACGCGGTTCTCGTCGCTGTGTCGCTCGCCGGCGAAGGAGAACCAGGCGTCATCACCTGGAGAGTAGCTGCGGCCCCCTTCAACCTCCGAATGCAGCCCACTCATGACCTCCTGGATGACCTGCGAAATTTCATCCCAGGCCTCTGCGTAACGCCACCCACCGTTGTAAACGACACTGAGAATCATGGTTGCAGACCTCACTTAGCCACTGGTGGTCCTACCCCGTGCAGCGGGATATTTCGCAGGATACCCGCCGCATCCTTGTACCAGACCATCAGGGTGGACCCCTTGGGCAGGATGGCAGGAACTGCAGCTCTGCATGCGTAGTCGGCGACTTCTGGTATGCACGGGCCCCTCTGATGGTTGATCACGACGTCGAGATTCTTCACGCCCGCATTGCGCATACTCCAGGCAAGTTTGGTCTCAACATGACTGGCAACCTCGTACTTACCGTTAGACGGGGTATCGATATCCGGAGACTCATTGAGGAACTTTTCTATGTCGTCGTATTTCGAAGACTTGCTGCTCCGGAAGGGATCACCAACCTTCTCCGCGCGGCCGTCTTCTCCAAATTTGATGACCTGTCCGATAGTCTTCGGCTTTTGCTCTGTCCGCACCGGAAGCAGGGACGTTTCAGAGTCGCGGTGATCATGTAGACCTGCTGGTCAGGGGATGTTCGGCAGGTCCAGCGGCCGGTTAAAAGGGTCGTAGGAGGCGTGGCGGAGGCCGGCGGCGATGTTGCGGTGTCCGGCGGCGCGGAGCGCGTTGATCGCCAGATTGCGCAAAGTGGCCATATTCTCGGGCCGTCCGCGACGCCGACGCGGATCGGGCAGCACCCGCAGCCGCTCCACCAGCGAGAGCCCGGCCACACCCTCCAGAGCAGGCGACTTGACGAGACAGACGGTGGCAGACTGACGGCACATCGAAGCTCCGGTGGATCAGGGCGACTTGGGAAGGTCACCCCGTTCAACCGGAGCTTCGTTGCGTACGTGACGGGCCGGCCGAACGGCTCTAACCTGCGGACTCACGTGATCACCAGGACTTTGAAACGCCCCTGCGTTCTTTCGGCACCGGTCGGCGGCACCACGCGTATCGCCACCGGTGGCGGGGCGTCGGCGTCTACCCTGTGGGTCATGCACCAGCCCCGACGGCGCGACCGGCGTCCGGCCCGCCCTGCGAGGCCGGGGTCCGGCGAGCGCCGGGTCGCGCCCGTGGAGTTGGCGGGGGCCGGTGTCGTGGTCGTCGGCCTCTTCTCCGCGAAGGAGAAGGACTTCGCTGCGCTCATGGATGGCGCGGCCGTGGAACTGGCGGCGCGCGGTGCCCGGGTCGTCGGGCGGATCGTCCAGCGGCGCGGTGTCTCGGACGGCGGGGTCACGAAGATGGCCCTGCCCTATTCCTCACGGACCCTGCTGAGCCACGGGAAGATCCGTGAGGCAGCCGCGGTCTGCGAAGCGGCCGATGCCGACGCGGCGGTCTTCGTCGCCCCTCTGACCGAGCGCCAGCGGCGCGTGCTGACGGGGATGCTCGGCTGTCCCGCCGTGAGCCTCTCCGAGGTCCTCGCCACGGGCCGGCACCGCCCGCCCGGCTCGTCCACGGCGTGACGCGGCGCTGCCGGACGACACGGCCTACGGCCGCGCGCGGTGCCGGAAGGTGCTCGCGTACCCGCGGGCGAGGGTGAGCAGGGCTGGACCCAGCGGACGCGGGGCGGGTCGCCGGGCGAGCGTCGCGCCGGCGCGCTCCGCGCTGCGCAACCGGTGCCCCTGGAGTGCGATGAGGGCACTGACCATGGGACGGTTGGGCTCCGGGACGAGGTCCACGAGCCCGCGGGCGCCGGCGAAGCCGGACCGCACCAGGCCGGCCTGGTCACGGACGAGCGCGGCCACCGACGCCGGGTCGGGGTCCCGGGCCAGGGCCGCCCGGCTCAGGCCGTGGCGGGCCAGGGCCGCCCGGCTCAGGCCGTGGCGGGCCAGGGCGTCCTCGGGAACGCCCAGCCGCCCGTCCGCGAGGTCCTCGGCCATGTCCTCCAGGAAGTCCAGGCGCTGGGCGGCCTCGATGAAGGTGCGGCAGGCGGCACGGTAGCCGTCGAAGCCGGTGGGCGGCGCGAGCAGTCCCGCGACGAGGAGGAAGGCGGGCAGCGCGTACGCGTCGACGTAGGCCTGGAAGTCGGCCTCGGTGGCGAGGCCGCGCCACTCGGCGTCGGCGGGGGCGGCGACGAGGTAGTCCGCGACGATGCCGCGGAGCGCCGGCCGCCGGGTGACGGTGTGGGCGAGAGCACGCGTCAGCGGGTCCCCCGGATCACCCGCGAGGGCCGCGCGGACCTGCGCCTCCCACGCGGCGAAGGCGCCGCGGCCGTCCGGACCGCGGTCCAGCAGGTTGTCGCTGTGGTGCATGAAGGCGGTGGCCGCGAGGGCGTCGGGGACGAGCGGCGCCGGCAGCAGCAGCCGCACGGCGGCGTACGAGGCCCGGTCGAAGCGCGCCACCAGGCGGCGTTGGGCGGTGTACGCCGCGCGCAGGGCGGGGTCGGTGATGCCGGCCCGGTCGAGGGTCTTCCGCCACCTGCTCATCGCTGCGCCGCTCCCGTCGTCCGCCGGCCGGACGTCAGCCGTGTCGCCACCCGATGATCACCCAAACGCAGAAAAACCCGCAAACTCACTGGCGTGATCCGGTCGAACCATCGCCGACCTGCGTCACCTCACTTCCGGAAGCGGGCAGAAACGGGCGTACTCCGCCCTTGTACGGGCTGACCGCACCGCTCCCCCCGGCGGTATAAATCTCGGACGGGCGGAAACGGGCGGCCGATGCCCGAACGGCCATGACGGAACCGGGACCAGGGAGGTGCGGCCATGCGCGGCGACGAACGGCAGCACAGGATCCTGGCCCTGGTGCGGCAGGCCGGACGGGTGGAGGTCACCGCACTGGCCGCGGACTTCAAGGTGGCACCGGAGACGATCCGCCGTGACCTCAGCGAGCTGGAGCGGCGCGGACTGGTCCGCCGGACCCACGGCGGGGCGTACCCGGTGGAGAGCGCCGGCTTCGAGACGGACCTGGCCCGCCGCGAGACCCACCAGGTGGAGGGCAAGCGCCGGATCGCCGCGGCGGGGGTGAAGCTGCTCGGCGAGGCGGAGACCGTCTTCATCGACGAGGGCTACACCCAGCAGTTGCTGGCGGCGCTGCTCCCCACCGACCGCCCGCTGACCGTGGTGACCGCCTCGCTGCCGACCGCGGCGGCGGTCGCCCAGTCCCCCGAGACCACCGTGCTGCTGCTCGGGGGCCGCGTACGTGGCCGCACCCTGGCCACCGTCGGCTCCTGGGCCACCCAGATGCTGTCCTCCTTCGTCATCGACCTGGCGATCATGGGGGCCAACGGCATATCCCGCGACTTCGGCCTGACCACCCCCGATCCCGTCGTCGCGGACGTCAAGGCGCAGGCGGTGCGCTCCGCGCGGCGTCGCGTCCTGGTCGGGATCCACACCAAGTTCGGCGCCTCGAGCTTCTGCCGGTTCGCGGAGATCGGCGACTTCGAGACGATCGTCACCGACACGGGCCTGCCGGCCCCCGAGGCCCACCGCTACTCGCTGCTCGGCCCCAACGTGATGCGCGTCTGATCCACCGCACCTCCCCCTCCACCCTGCGCGCGAGCCGCCGCAGGTCGCCCCGGCACACCCCGACGCGCCCCGGGCCGCGGGCCCGATGCCGGGATCCCCCTCATAGGAAGGCCTCCCCATGCCCAGGACCGACACCGACCGCGCAAGGGCGCCACGGCGCCGCGCCGCCGTCCGGCTGACCGCACTCGGGGCCTGCACGGCCCTGCTCGCCACCGGCTGCGCCGGCGCGGGTGGCGGCGGAGGGGACGGCGAGGGCGACGGCGCCTCCGTGAACGTCCTCATGGTCAACAACCCTCAGATGCTGGACCTGCAGAAGCTGACCGCGTCGGACTTCACCAAGAGCACCGGCATCAAGGTCAACTTCACGGTGCTGCCCGAGAACGACGTCCGCGACAAGATCAGCCAGGAGTTCTCCAGCCAGGCCGGCACCTACGACGTCGCGTCCATCAGCAACTACGAGGCGCCGATCTACGGCAAGAACGGCTGGCTGGCCCCGCTGGACGACACCGTCGCCAAGGACCCGGACTTCGACCAGGCGGACATCCTGCCGTCGATGAGGAAGAGCCTGACCGGCGCCGACGGCAAGCTGTACGCGGAGCCGTTCTACGGCGAGTCGTCGTTCCTGATGTACCGCAAGGACGTGTTCGAGGCGAAGGGCCTCACCATGCCCGACCGCCCCACCTGGCAGCAGGTCGCCGGCCTCGCGGCGAAGGCCGACGGCGCCGAGCCCGGCATGAAGGGCATCTGCCTGCGCGGGCTGCCCGGCTGGGGCGAGGTGATGGCTCCGCTGACCACCGTCGTCAACACCTTCGGCGGCACCTGGTTCAGCGAGGACTGGCAGGCCCAGGTGAACGCGCCCGCCTTCAAGGAGGCGACGAAGTTCTACGTCGACCTGGTCCGCGAGCACGGTGAGGCGGGCGCACCGCAGGCCGGTTTCGCCGAGTGCCTGGGCGCCTTCCAGCAGGGCAAGACCGCCATGTGGTACGACGCCACCTCGGCGGCCGGGATCCTCGACAGTGCCGGCTCCCCCGTCGCCGGCAAGGTCGGCTACGCCCCGGCGCCCGTGGTGAGGACCGACAGCTCCGGCTGGCTGTACACCTGGGCGTGGGGCATCCAGAAGGCGAGCAAGCACCAGGACGACGCGGCGAAGTTCGTGGCCTGGGCGTCCGGCAAGGGGTACGAGGAACTCGTCGGCGAGAAGCTCGGCTGGGCCCGCGTCCCGGCGGGCAAGCGCACCTCCACGTACGCGAACGCGGACTACCTGAAGGTGGCGGGCCCCTTCGCCAAGGCCACCGAGGAGGCCATCGCCGGGGCCGACCCGCGCGACCCGGGCGTCCAGCCGCGGCCGACGCTCGGCATCCAGTTCGTCGACATCCCCGAGTTCCCCGACCTCGGCACCAAGGTCTCGCAGGAGATCGCCTCCGCGATCGCCGGGCGCACCTCGGTGGACGCGGCGCTGGACAAGGCCCAGCAACTCGCGGAGAAGGTCGCCGCCCAGTACCGGAACGGGTGATTCGGCCATGACCGGTACGTCGAGCGCCGTCACGGAAGGGGTGCGCGACCGGGCACCGGTCCGGGCGGTGGCCGCCCGGACCGCGGGCCCCGGCCGGGCCGCCGCGTGGGCCCGGCGCGCGCCCCTGATGCCGGCGCTGGTGTTCATGGTGGCCGTCACCCAGCTGCCCTTCGTGGCCACGCTGGTGATCTCCTTCATGGACTGGAACGCCCTCTACCCCGACCGGCGCGGCTTCACCGGACTGACCAACTACGCCAACGTGTTCGGCGACGCCGACCTGCGGGCGTCCGTCCTGACCACCGTCTGGCTCACGGCCGGCGTCGTCCTGGTCAGCCTCGTGCTGGGACTGGGCCTGGCGCTGCTGCTGGACCGGCGGTTCCGCGGCCGCGGGCTGGTGCGGACCCTGCTGATCGCGCCGTTCCTCCTGGTTCCGGTCGCCTCGGCGCTGCTGTGGAAGCACGCCCTCTACAACCCCGAGTACGGGCTGTTCAACGGCGCCCTGACCTGGCTGTGGCAGCTGTTCGGCAGCGGACGCCCGCCGCAGCCGGACTGGATCACCTCGATGCCGCTCGGGGCGATCGGGGCCTCGCTGGTGTGGCAGTGGACCCCGTTCATGATGCTGATCCTGCTCGCCGGACTGCAGAGCCGCTCCACGGAGGCCGTGGAGGCGGCCCGGGTGGACGGCGCGAACGCCTGGCAGGTCTTCCGCTTCCTGACCCTGCCCCACCTGCGGCGCTACCTCGAACTGGCCGCGCTGCTGGGCTCGGTCTACGTCGTGCAGAACTTCGACGCGGTCTTCACCCTCACCTCGGGCGGCCTGGGCACCGCCAACCTGCCGTACACGATCTACGAGTCCTTCTACAAGGCGCACGACTACGGCCGGGCCTCGGCGGCCGGCGTGGTCGTGGTCGCCGGGACCATCGTCGTCGCCACCCTCGCGCTGCGCCTGGTGTCGACGCTGCTGAAGGAGGAGTCCTCATGAGCGCCGTGGCCGCGCCCGGTGCGCGCAGGCGTCGTTCCGCCTCCCTGTGGGGGCTGGTCGCCTGGGCCGCCGCCCTGCTGTTCGTCGCGCCGATCGCGTGGATGGTGCTGACCTCGCTGCACAGCGAGACGGACGCCGCCACCAACCCGCCCTCCCTCGGCGCCGGGCTCACCCTCGACGGCTACCGGGAGTTCTTCGGCGCCGCCACAGGCGCCAGCCCGTGGCCCGCCCTGGTCAACTCCCTGACGGCGAGCCTGGTCTCCACCCTCCTGGTGCTGGCACTGGCGATACCCGCCGCGTACGCGCTGTCGGTCCGTCCCGTCCGCAAGTGGTCCGACGTGCTGTTCTTCTTCCTGTCCACGAAGATGCTGCCCGCGGTGGCCGGGCTGCTGCCGGTCTACCTCGTGGCGCAGAACCTCGGGCTGCTGGACAACGTCTGGCTGATGGTCCTGCTCTACACCTCGATGAACCTGCCGATCGCGGTCTGGATGATGCGGTCCTTCCTCGCCGAGATCCCGGTGGCGATCCTCGAGGCCGCCGCGATCGACGGCGCAGGACTGCCGGCCGTCTTCCGCCGCATCGTCATCCCCGTCTCCGCCCCCGGCATCGCCGCCACCTCGCTGATCTGCTTCATCTTCAGCTGGAACGAGATGCTCTTCGCCCGGGTGCTCACCGGTGTCCGTTCGGTGACCGCGCCGGTCTTCCTCACCTCCTTCGTCACCAGTCAGGGGCTCTTCCTCGCCAAGGTCTGCGCCGCGGCCGTCGTGGTGTCCCTGCCCGTCCTCGTCGCCGGATTCGCCGCCCAGGACCGGCTGGTCCAGGGCCTGTCACTGGGAGCCGTCAAGTGAAGGCAGTCGTCATCGCCGAGCCCGGGAAGATCGAGCTCGCCACCGTCGAGGACCCCGCCCCCGGTCCTCGGGACGTGGTGGTCGCGGTCGCGGCCTGCGGCCTGTGCGGAACGGATCTGCACATCCTGCAGGGCGAGTTCGCGCCGACGCTGCCGATCGTGCCGGGACACGAGTTCGCCGGCGAGGTGGTCGCGGTCGGTTCGGCCGTCACGGAGGTGGCGGTCGGCGCCCGGGTCGCCGTCGACCCCTCGCTGCACTGCGGCGAGTGCCACTACTGCCGCCTGGGCCGCGGCAACCTGTGCGAGCGGTGGGCCGCGATCGGGGTCACCGAGCCGGGCGGCGCCGCCGAGTTCGCCGTCGCACCGGTCGCCAACTGCGTGGTCCTGCCCGACCACGTGGCGACCGCCGACGCCGCGCTGATCGAGCCGCTGTCGTGCGCCGTGCGCGGCTACGACGTGCTGCGCAGCCGGCTCGGCGCCCATGTGCTGATCTACGGCTCGGGAACGATGGGCCTGATGATGCTGGAGCTCGCCAAGCGCACGGGGGCGGCGAGCGTGGACGTCGTCGACGTCAACCCCGAACGGCTCGCCACCGCGCGGCTGCTGGGCTGCGACCGCACGGCCGGCTCGGCTCAGGAGATCGCCCGCCCGCGCGGCTGGGAGGTCGTCGTGGACGCCACCGGCAACGCCGCCGCGATCCAGGACGGGCTGCAACGGGTCGGCAGGGGCGGCACCTTCCTGCAGTTCGGGGTCGCCGACTACGCCGCCCGCGCGGTCATCGAGCCGTACCGGATCTACAACGAGGAGATCACCATCACGGGCTCCATGGCGGTCCTGCACAGCTTCGAGCGCGCCGCTGAGCTCTTCGCCGCCGGGGTGCTGGACCCCGGGGTGTTCATCAGCGACCGCTTCCCGCTCACCGACTACCCCCACGCCATCGAGCGCTTCGCGGCGGGGGTCGGCCGCAAGATCCTGGTGCGGCCGTGACCGCGCCCGCCACGCTGGTCGCCGGCGAGGCGCTGACCGACGTGGTCGTGGGACCCGACGGGACGCGGCAGGCCCACCCGGGCGGCAGCCCGGCCAACACCGCGCTCGGCCTGGCCCGGCTCGGGCACCCGGTCACCCTGGCCACGCGCATCGGCCGGGACGCGCACGGCGACGCGCTGGTCGAACGGCTGGTGGAGGGGAGCGTCGCGCTGCTGCCGGGGTCGGTCGTGGACGCCCCGACGTCCACGGCCAGGGCCGAGCTCGACGGGAGCGGCAGCGCCGCGTACCGGTTCGACATCACCTGGGACCTGCCCCCGGTCGGGTCGCTCGGCGTGCCGGGGCACCTCCACACCGGTTCGATCGCCACCGCGCTGGAGCCGGGTGCGGGGCGGCTGCTCGCCCTGGTCGCGGCGGTCCGGCGGCGTGGGCACACCGTCTCGTACGACCCGAACCTCAGGCCCGCGCTGCTCGGTCCGCCCGAGACCGAACGGCCGCGCGTCGAACGGCTGGTGGCGCTCGCCGACGTGGTGAAGGCCAGCGAGGAGGACCTCGGGTGGCTCCACCCCGGTCGGGATCCGGGCGACGTCGCCGCCGACTGGGCGCGCCGCGGTCCCCGCCTGGTCGTCCTCACCCGGGGCGCGGGAGGTGCCGAGGCCCACTGGGCACCGGGGGGACGGCACCGTGTTCCCGCCCACCGGGTGGAGGTCGTCGACACGATCGGCGCCGGTGACGCCTTCATGGCGGGTCTGCTCGCCGGTCTCCTCTCCGCCGGGCTGCTCGGCGGGGCGGCGGCCCGGGGGCGGCTGTCCGCGGCCGCGGACGGCGGTCCCGTGCCGCTCGCGGTGGCCGACGCCCTGGAACTCGCCGCGCGGGTCGCGGCTCTGACCTGCGGGCGGGCGGGAGCGGACCCTCCGTTCCTGGCGGAGGTGACACCCGTCGTGTGATGATCCCGCGGACGGCACTCCCACGCACGAGGGGCGGTACGCCGATGTGGCCGCGGGTCGACGGAATGCGCTCCATGGAGCTCGGCACGCCCGACGCGCTGCGCGACGAGCTGAACTCCCTGGTCCTGGCGGGCAGGAAGACCGCGACGACCGGACTGCTGTCCGAGTACGTCGAGGAGTCCGAGGGGCTGGAGTTCGTCGGCGAGCGGCTGGCCCTGCTGGACCGCGAGAGCCGCTGCGTGGGCGTCATCGAGATCACCGGCGTGGAGGTGACGTCGTTCGCGGACGTGACGTGGGAGCACGCCGCCGCCGAGGGTGAGGGGGACGCCTCCCTCACCGACTGGCGGGCCGGGCACCGCCGTTTCTGGGAACGCGCGGGCACCCCCGTCGAGGACGCGACGTCCGTGGTGTGCCTGGCGTTCCGGCTCGTGACGGCGGGAGGCTGACCGTGCGGCTCCGCATCGAGGCACGCGAGCTGCCCGGCCGCGGCTTCGGCGACCACGCCGGCGTCCACGTCGCCGTGCAGCGCCGCGCCCGTCCCTCGGAACTCCTGGACCTGCGGCCGGGGGACGCCGCGGCGGCGACGTGGGACCTCGACTGCCGGGTCCGTGAGACCCCTGACGGCGTCGACGTCACGGGCCCCTACGTCCAGGGCGGCCCCGGCGCCCGTTTCGTCTACCTGTCCTGGGGCACGGTGGCCGGTGACGGCGGCTTCACGATGTTCCGCCGCGCCAAGCTGATGCTCGACGGCGTCGGGACCGGGACGCTCCGCGAGGCCACACGCTCCGGGATGCTCGTCGGGCGGCTGGGCCTCACCGACGCCAGGGGCGGCCCGCTGTGCGCCGCCGTGCGGCCGCCGCTCATCTCGTGGTCGGCGCAGGCGCCTGACGCGAGGGGCTGAGGAGGACGCGCGAACGGGACCGCCACCCCACCGGTGGGCGCGCCCACGGTCCGCACGACCGCTTCCGCCTTCCCACCGGCGCCGGGCAGTGGTCCCGTTCCGTCACAGGGGGGCTCGGGTCCCTCAGTCCTCGCCCCTGACGATGTTCCATTCCTTGCCGCTGTCGGGCTCCCGCTGCGGCGGATTGCCCCGGCCTTCCTTCACGACAGCAGGCCGGCAGGTGCGTATCTGCTGGTCGCGGGGGATGCGGGTGCTGGTCGGGTGGCCGTTGCGTGTGTCCACGGCTGGGCGCCTCCTCAGGTCTTCTCGACACCGCATACCCGTTCGAACGTGATTTACACCACATAACATTCCCGATCAGGGCATGTCTCTCGGGGACACCCGGCGGGCGCCCGGCGGCCGTCGCGCTGCGCGATGGCCGCGGCACCGACCGTGTCCGCTGCCACGCGGGCGGTCCGTGGGCCGTCGGAATGCGGCTGCCCCGGGCCACGCGGTGGAAACCGCCCCGGGCACCCGTGTTCAGCGGGTGGGGTGCCACTCGGCGAGCAGGACGGTGGCGTCGTCGTCGAGACGGCCGTGCCGGTGCGCCAGGATGGCGTGGACGAGCCGCCGCAGGACCTCCGGGGCGGGGTCGCCGAGCGCGGTGGCGTGCACGACGTACTCGGTGAGGCGCCGCTCGCCGAACTCGTCGCCGCCCTCGGTGCGGGACTCGGTCACGCCGTCGGTGTGGACCAGGACCCGGTCACCGGGTTGCAGCCGTGTGGAGTGGACGGAGCGCGGGCGTCCGCCGCACTCCGGACCGAGGCCGAGCGGCAGGTCCGCGTCGCGCTCCAGGGCGCCGTTGACCACGTGCCGGGCGCGGATCAGCCGTGGCACGGGGTGCCCGCAGTTCGCCCACGCGAACTGGCCGCTGCGGACGTCGAGGTCGGCGAAGACCGCGGTCGCGAACCGGTCCGGGATCCACTCGGCCAGGGTCTCGTCCACGGACTTGACGATCTCGCCCAGGTCGGCGCCGGCGCGCCGGGCCGCCCGGCAGCCGGCCAGCGCCACGGCCGCCACGAGCCCCGAAGCGAGGTCGTGGCCCATCGCGTCGACCACCGTCAGGTGCAGGTGGTCCCCCTGGAGGCTTTGGTCGAAGGCGTCGCCGCCGATCTCGTACGCGGGCTCCAGCACGGCGCTGGAGGTCACCTCGGTCGTGCCGAGGGTCCGCGGCGGCAGGAAGGCCCACACCAGCTCCGCGGCGGCGCTCATCGGGCGGCTGCGGACGAGCCGCAGCATGTCGTCGCCCGCCCCCGCACCGGAGACGATCGCCAGGCCCGTCACGTCGGCGAGCGCGCGGCAGCGGGCGAGCAGTTCGGGGTCGATCCGGTGGGCGGTGACCTCCATGACGCCGATCCGCTCCACGCCGTCCACGAGGGGGAGCCACATCGTGACCCGGTCGTCCCGCTCGCTCAGGCGCAGTGAGACCGTCCGGTAGGCGGCGCCCGCGGGCGTGCCGTCGACGGCCACGGCGCGGCGCGCACCGCAGGCCGGGCCGCCCGGCAGCGGGACGAGCCGGGACTGCTGGACGTCGGCGAGGAGGACCGTCACGTCGTCCAGGCCCACCTCGTGGGCGGCACGTGCGACAGCGGCGCCCCACTCCTCCGGGGCGACCTTGTGCGAGCGCTGCAGGAGCCCGCTCAGCAGGGTGCCGAAGCCGGTGTCGTCCACCGTCACCATCACCTGTCGGTGCGCCGTCCCCGGCCGCGGGCCGGGACGTGGGGCACCTGCCCCGGACACCTCGCCCGAAACATCGCACCGCTCCTGACCTGCAAATGCGTCCAGTCACGCGATGCCGCGGCGACGCGGGCATCCCCGGATCGCCTACAGGCGCCGGTTCCGCAGAACGTCATATTCCAGCAAATCGAGTGCCAATACGGGCGTGCCGCACCTTAACCGGCACCGCGAGGCCCGACGCTTCTCGTGTCCCACCCGTGCGGGTGCCCACGGCACCCGCGGAGACAGGAGTCGATCCATGCGCGTTTCCCGTTTCGTGGCCGCGGTCGGTGTGGCCGTGGCCGTCGTCCTGGGCGGTGCGGCGGGCGCCGGCGCCGTCACGCCGGAGTCCGTCCGCGCCCACGGCACGCACGCCACGCACGGTGACCACGGGCGCGGCCACCACGGCCACCACAGCCACCACGGCAAGCGTCATCACCACCGCTGGCACGGGCACCGGACGCACCGTCACCACCACGTCGTCAACCACCACCGCCGCTGACCCTCGGCCCGATCCGCACGGAAACGCCCCGGGGGCGCCGCTCCGCGAACGCGGAGGGCGCCCCCGGGCGCGTGCGGGGCCGGCGGGCTCAGGCGGTCTGGGCGCTGCGCAGCGCGGCGTACGGGCCGCCTGCGCGGAGCAGTTGCTCGTGCGAGCCCACCTCCGTGATCCTTCCGCCGTCCATGACGACGATGCGGTCGGCGTTGCGGATGGTGGACAGCCGGTGGGCCACCACGAAGACGGTGCGGTTGCGCACCAGGCGTTCCAGCGCCTGCTGGACGAGGGCCTCGGAGCGGGAGTCGAGGGCGGAGGTCGCCTCGTCCAGCACCAGCACACGGGGGTCGCGGATCAGCGCGCGGGCGATGGCCAGGCGCTGCTTCTGGCCGCCGGACAGCCGGGCGCCCCGCTCGCCGACGACCGTGGCGAGACCGGCCGGCAGCCGCTCCACGAACTCCAGGGCGTTGGCGGCCCGCAGGGCCTCCCGTACCGCCTCCTCGGGGACGCCCGGCATGCCGTACGCGACGTTCTCCCGGATGGTCCCCTCGAAGAGGATGGACTCCTGCGGCACGACGGACACGAAGCGGCGGTAGCTGCGCAGGTCCAGGGTCTCCATGTCCGCCCCGTCCAGCAGGATCCGGCCCTCGGTGGGGCGCAGGAAGCCGATGACGAGGTTGAGGACGGTCGACTTGCCGGCCCCCGAGGCGCCCACCAGCGCGATGGTCTCGCCCGGGCGGACGGTGAAGGAGAAGTCGCGCACCGAGTGGTCGGCGGCGTCGTCGTAGGTGAATCCGACGCCTTGGAAGTCCACCCGCCCGCGGACGGCGGCCACCTCGGACTTGCCCGCGTTCTGCTCGAGGTCGGGCGCCTGCAGCACCTCGCCGACCGAGCGCACCGACTCCAGTCCCTTGCTCACCACGGGGGTGAGGCTGAGCAGGGTGGTCACGGCTGCGGTGAGGGCGGAGAAGTAGGTGGTCAGCATGACGACGTCGCCTGGGGTGACACCGAGCCAGCCGTGGTACGCGGCGAGCGCGGAGCCGAGCAGGCAGCAGGTGCCCAGGACGTTGAGGACGATCCAGGCGAGGGAGCCGAAGCGGCCGTTGAGCCGGTCCAGACGCAGCCCCGCGGTGAGGACCTGGCTGAGCGTGCCGTCCACGCGGCGCAGCGCGGTGGACTCCAGGCCGTGCGCGCGCGTGATGGGGATGAGTGTGGTCATCTCGGTGACCCGCGAGGAGAGTTGCTCGACCTCCTGGCGGAACGATTCGTTGGACTCGCGCAGCCGCCCCCGCAGCCACATCACCAGCGCGGACGTCGCGGGCACGACGACCAGGAAGACCGGCAGGAAGGACGGTGCCTGCACGGCGATGACCACCAGCGCGCCCAGCAGCGTGGCGAGCGCGGACAGGCCCATGTCGCCGGTCTGCTGGACCGCCTGCTCGATGGCCTCGACGTCCCGGATGACCTTGGTCTGCAGGACCGCGGAGTTGACCTTCGCGTGGTAGCCGATGGAGAGCTGCTGCATGCGCTGGCACAACGCGGAGCGCAGCCGGGTGCCGGTGCGGCGGGCGCTGCCGTACCAGCAGCGCACGTAGAGCAGGTGGAAGGGGTAGTTGAGGACCAGCATCAGCAGCAGCACGCCGGTGCCGAGCAGCATGCCCGACAGCGGCCGGTGCTGCACGATGACGTCGATGATCTGCGCGGTGACCAGCGGGGTCAGCCAGATCGGGGTGTGCTTGACCATGAACGCCAGCACGGCCAGGGCCAGTCGGCCGCGGTCGTGCCGGAAGAGGTAGGCGAGGGTGCGGATCGGGTGCTCACCGCGGTAGCGGTGGTCGAGCGGGCCGTGCGGCGACGCCATGCGGGGACTCCGGGTGCACGAGGGCGCGGGGTGATGAGACGGCACTGGCTCATCGTCCGGTCACCGCGGAATCCTAGGCTGTGAGCGCTCCCAGGGACACCGTCAGGGGGGCGCTGACGGGTCCCGGCCGACTGGGGGGCCGGTCCGGGGGCAGACGGTGGGGGAAGGGGCGGCACGAGGGCGCGCCCCCGGACCACTGGGAGGGACGATGCTGGCCATCGTTGCGGCCGTCGTCTTCGCGGTCGCGTTCATCATCAACGCCACCGGGACGGCGACGGAGGCCGTGTTCACGCCGACGAGCCTGCTGCTGGTCGGGCTGACGCTGCTCGCCGCGCACCTCGGCGGGGTCGGCTCGGGCGCGGGCGCCCGCTGGTCGGGGTACCGCCGGCGGCGGCGCTGAGCCCTCCGGGGAGGGGGACGACCATGACGTACCGCCGAGATGACGCGCCCGAAGGCGCGGCACGGCACCGCCCGGGCTTCAGCAGTCCGGGGTTCTCCACCTCGGCCGACGGCCCCGGCCCGGGCACCGACCCCGGCACCGGGGACGGGGTCGGGGTCGGGGACGGAGACGGCGGAGCCGTACCGCCGCCCCCGCCGATCCCGGAGTACGAGGTCCCGGAGCCGGAGGTCGGGGTCGTCGCGGAGCCCGGTTTCGAGTCGCCGGGTTTCGAGTCGCCCGGGTACTCCAGTCCGGACTTCGCCAGTCCGGACTTCACCGGCCCCGGTCCGCTGGGCGGCGCGGACCCGGACGGCCAGGGGTCATGACGCGGGCGGCTCCGCGGCCGCCGTCGCCGGCGGGGCCGTGACCTCCATCCGGGCCCGGCTCTCGGCGATGAGCTGCCGGACGTTCCGCTCGACCTCCTCGGGGTCGAGGCCCAGGGCCCGGCCTATGTGCGCGGTCCAGACCTCGGAGCGCACGTTCGTCTCGAAGGCGAGGTCGGCGCGGATGTTGTCACGGGCGGCCTGGCGGTTCTGACTGACCATGACGAAGGTGGAGAGGAAGATCGCCTCCAGGCTGACGATCATGGTGAGCAGCCCGAAGGGGTACGGGTCGAAGACCGCGCCCGGCCCCGCGAGCCCCTGGTTGAGCAGGATCCAGACCGCGAACCAGACGATGTGGACGTAGACGAAGGCCATCGAGCCGGCGAAGGCGGTGATCGCGTCCGCGACCCGGTCCTGGGCACCCCTCCCGCGGGCGAAGACGACCCGTTCGTGCGGGGAGCGGACGAGCGGGCGCGGCGGCGAGGGGACGGCGGGGCCGTCGGAGGGGGAACTCATGGCCCTCATCCTGCCCCCGGCGCTCCACGGCACCGGCACCGGGAACCGGCGGGGGAAGAAACCGCACCCTTCCCGTGTTGGCATGGGCGGATCAAGAACCGCCCGAAAGGAGGCGAACCGGTGAAGGTACGTGCCTCGCTGCGCTCCCTCAAGAACGCCCCCGGCTCGCAGATCGTCCGCCGTCGCGGCCGCGTCTACGTGATCAACAAGAGGGACCCCCGCTTCAAGGCCCGCCAGGGCTGAGCCGCGGACCGGGCGCCGCGCACCGTCCCATGACGGCGCGCGGCGCCCGTCTGCGTCTGCGTCCGCGACCGGGTCACCGGGGCGGCGTCAGGGAACGCAACAGCAGCAGCGCGATGTCGTCGGTGCGCCGCCGGCGCTCGGCGGTGAGGGCGAGCACGCCGTCGGCGACCCGGTCCAGCGGCAGCTCGCCGGCCACGGCGAGGTGGTCCGAGAGGTCCGACAGTTCGGCGTCGACGTCGGTCCCCGGGCACTCGACCAGCCCGTCGGTGTAGAGCATGAGCACCGAGCCCGGCGGGAACGGGAACTCGACGGTGCGGTAGACCGCTTCCGCGTCGATGCCCAGCAGCGGGCCCTGCGCGAGGTCGAGCGCCCGCACATGGCCACCCGGTTCCCGCAGCAAGGGGGCCGGGTGGCCCGCCCCCGCCGCCATAGCCCGCTGCCCGTCCGGGTCGAGGTGCAGGTAGATGCAGCTGGCGAGGAGGTCCACGTCCAGGTCCAGCAGCAGCCGGTTGGTGCACTCCATCACCTGGCCGGGGGACTGCCCGACGGCGGAGTACGCCCGGACCGCCGTGCGGACCTGGCCCATCAGGCCCGCCGCGGTGACGTTGTGCCCCTGCACGTCGCCGATCACCGCGGCCGCCCGGTCCCCCACGGACAGCAGGTCGTAGAAGTCGCCGCCGATGTCCATGCCCTCGGTGCCCGCGAGGTACCGTGCCGCGGCCTCCAGGCCGGGGAGCACCGGCAGGGTCCGCGGGAGGAGCGCGGACTGCAGGCCGTGGGCCAGCCGGTGCTTGGCGTCGTAGAGCCGCGCCCGTTCCAGGGCCTGGGCGATCAGGCCGCCGAGGCTGGTCAGCAGGGCCCGCTCGTCGGCCCCGAAGCGGTGCGGTTCGGGATATCCCAGCACGCAGGTGCCCACGGGACGGCCGGAGGCGATGAGCGGGAGGTAGGCCCACGCCGCCATGCCGTCGGCAACCGGCGGCCGGTCGGGGAAGCGCTCCCGCATCTCCTGCTCGGACTCCAGGAACGCCGGCGCACCGCTGGCCAGCACCTGGGCGGCGGGCACCGGCGCCGACATCGAGATGCCGTCGTACCGGTCGACGACCGACGGATCCCGGTAGCCCCGGTGGCCGAGCACGCGCATCCTCCCGGCCTCCGGGGCGACCATGGCCACCACCCGGCTGCCGACCGCGGGCATGATCTCCTCGGCGACCAGGTCGATCACGTCCTGCACGCAGACGGCCTCCGTGAGTGCCCCGGACAGGTTCACGAGGTGGGAGATGGCCACCAGTCCGACCGCGGGCTGCGTCACGCCGTGCGGGCCGCCGGGCACCACCGGCGCCTGCGCCACCGGGCCGCGGGCCGGTGAGATGCGGACGCTGACGCCGTTGCTGCTGGGATGGAGCTGGAAGGTGAGCCAGTCGCCCGGCGGGCGCAGCGCGGTGAACGAAGTGGGCTGCCGGCTGATCAGCGCCGCGCGGTGCCGTTCCTGGTGCACGGGGTCGTCGAGCCAGGGCAGCGTCCGCCACAGCGTGTGCCCGAGCAGCTTGCGCACCGGTACGCCCAGCCGGCGGGACGCCGCCCCGTTGGCGTAGGTGACCCGCCCGTCGAGGTCGAGGGAGCACAGTCCCTCCGGCAGCCGGCCCACCATGCGCACCGCCTCGACCGCCGAGGAGACCCCGGCGACCGGGGCGCCGATCGTCACATGCTGCCCGCGCCGGACCGGCCGGCCCGCGGCGGCCTCGTGTTCCAGGTGCCGGGCGAGCCGGTCGCAGGCGGTGACCAGGTGCTCGCGCTCCCAGTCGGCCAGCTCGGGCGGATGGGCGCCCGGCCAGGTGACGAACACCGAGCCGAAGGCGGCGCCGGCGGTCTCGACGGGCAGTGCGGCGAGGGTGAAGGGGTACGGCAGGACGAGTGCGATCCGCGGGTACCGGCGCGCCATCTCCTCCTCGCCGCCGACCCAGACCAGCCGGCGTTCGCGCAGTGCCTCCGCCACGGGGATCGGGGCGCCCAGCCCCACCCGTTCCCACGGTGCGGCGAAGGCGCGCGGCAGGCCGGCCATGACGGCCATCTCCAGCACCGGCTCGCCGGGGGCGAGGAGGTAGATCCCTCCCGCGTGCGCCCGCACGCCGTCCATCATCGCGAACAGCGCCGGGGCCAGCAGGCCCTGGTCGGTCCGCTCCCCGGCCTCGGGGTGCGACGGAGCGGAAGGGAACCCGTCCGGCACGGGTATCACCTCCTCCGCCTCTTCCCGTCCAGACTGCCTCCGGGCCGCGGACCGCGCATGCGGGAGACGTACGGCCCCGGGCGGAGGCGTGTGGCCATCCGGCAGCGGCGCCCAACTCCCTTGCCTCTGCGGACAGATGACATGCGGCGTTTTTGTTCGAACCTCTTGGCGTTCGACTGGCCCGGTGCTTCAATGTGGCTCTGTTAGGAAGGTTTCCTAACTTCTGACCCACGGAGTCACCCGTGCAGATCCCCCCACACCGTCATGCACGCACCCTCCCCCGCCGGCGCGCCGTCCTCTATGCGACCGCCGCCCTGACCGCGGGCGTCCTGGCCGTCGGCGTCGGCTCCCTGGCCTCGGCCGCGCCGGGGCAGCCGGCCGCCGCCGCCGCGGCCGCGGCCGGCGTCGGGCTCGACGACCCGCACAAGAAGGACATCGCCATGCAGCTGGTGTCCAGCGCCGAGAACTCCTCGCTCGACTGGAAGGCCCAGTACAAGTACATCGAGGACATCGGCGACGGCCGCGGCTACACCGCGGGCATCATCGGCTTCTGCTCCGGCACCGGGGACATGCTCGAACTCGTCGAGCTGTACACCGATCGCAAGCCCGGCAACCCGCTCGCCCGCTACCTGCCCGCGCTGCGCCGGGTCAACGGGACCGACTCGCACAGCGGCCTCGGCTCCGGCTTCGAGAGCGCCTGGCGCAGCGCCGCCGCCGACCAGGCGTTCCAGCAGGCGCAGAACGACGAACGCGACCGCGTCTACTTCGGCCCCGCGGTCCAGCAGGCCAAGGCGGACGGGCTGCGCGCGCTCGGCCAGTTCGCGTACTACGACGCGATCGTCATGCACGGCCCCGGCGAGGACAAGGTCAGCTTCGGCGGCATCCGCAAGACCGCCCTGTCCAAGGCCAGGACCCCCGCACAGGGCGGCGACGAGACGACGTACCTCCACGCCTTCCTCGACGCGCGCAAGGCGGCGATGAAGACCGAGGAGGCGCACAGCGACACCACCCGGGTCGATACGGAACAGCGCGTCTTCCTCAACAACGGCAACCTCGACCTCAACCCCCCGCTCAAGTGGAAGGTCTACGGGGACAGTTACACCATCAACCAGTGACGTCCCCGCGCACGCCCCTCCGGGCGGTCTCCCCGACCGGGGGGAGGCCGCCCGGAGCGGTGCCGGGCCTGGATCCGGGCCCGGGCCCGGGCCCGGGCCTAGCCGAGCTCCAGGCTGGTGACGCCGTACATGCCGGTCAGGTCGACGTCGGGGACCGGGCCCGTGTACATGCGCGCGGCCTCGAACACGGGTGCCAGACCGAGGTGTTCCACCAGACGCACGGCCGCCTCGTTGGGCTCGGGGACGTCGATCACGAGGGGCTCCCCCGGTGTGGTGCGGGCCAGCCCCATGAGGAGCGCGAGGGCGACCTTCCCGGACGAGGCGTACAACGGCCCCACACGGGACGGGCCGCGGGCGGCGCGCAGCACGCCGAGGCCCTGCAGGCGGCCGTCGGCGACCGCCGCGAGGGCGGTGCGGTCCGGAAGGGTGATCCAGGAGGCGAGGAAGGCGTCGCGCGCGGCGGGGAAGAACCGGCGGTCGTAGCGGGCCAGTTCGGCGAATCCGACGCTCCTGGCGTCGATCAGGGCGACGCCGCCGGGCATGACCCCGCCCGACGGCGTGCCCTGGTAACGGATGTTCCGCCAGGCCGTGCTGAACCCCGACCTGCGGTAGTTCTCCTGTTGCGCGACGACCCCGTCGAGGCCGACGTTGCGGCCGGCGAGGTGGTCGAGTCCGGCGCGCCAGACCCGGAACCCGTAACCCTGGCCGCGGAAGGGCGGCCGGGCGATGTAGAGGCCGACGAAGCCGAAGTCGGCCCCGTAGCGCACCGCGGAGACCGAGGCGACGGGTTCACCGTCGAGCCTGCCGAACAGGAAGCCGGCCGGATCGGCGGGGAAGAAGGCCTGCCCGTCGGACCTGCCGGGGTTCCATCCCTCGTCGTCGGCCCAGTCGGAGAGCCGGCTGATGTCCTCGGCGCCGGCGGAGGAGACGTGGAACGCGGTCATGGAGACCTACCTCTGGAATCGGTTGCCGGGAAACGGTGACGGGCACCGGGGGCGCGAAGGCGCCGGGGACACCGCGCGGGTGCGGGCGATGAGGAGGGTGACGTCGTCGGGGGGTGTCGCGCTCGGCAGGGTGCCGAGCACCGCCGAGCAGAGGTCGTCCAAGCGCAGCCCGGGCCGGTCGAGGGCGCGCCGCACGCGCTCCATCCCGGTGTCGACGTCGTGCCGGCGGTCCTCGATGAGGCCGTCGGTGTAGAGGGCAAGGAGGCTGCCCTCGGGCAGGTCCACCTCGGCGGCCTGGTACGGGGGCATCCCGAGGCCGAGCGGTGTGCCGTTGGGCAGGTCGAGGAAGGTGACGCCGCCTCCGGGGTGGCGTACGGCGGGCGGCGGGTGCCCGGCCCTGGCCATGGTGCAGCGGCGGGAGGCGGGGTCGTAGACGGCGTACAGGCAGGTGGCGCTCACGGAGGCGGCGTGGAGGCCCTCCCCCTCCTCCTCGGCGAGGCGGATGATCGCCTGGTCGAGGTGGGCGAGCAGCTGTTCCGGCGCCAGGTCGAGGTCGGCGAGCGTCCGCACCGCCGTCCGGAGCCGGCCCATCGTGGCCGCGGCGTCGATGCCGTGGCCGACCACGTCGCCGACCACGAGCGCCACCCGGTCGCGCGGCAGCGGGATCACGTCGTACCAGTCACCGCCCACACCGTCCTCGAGGTCCGCGGGGAGGAAGCGGGAGACCACGTCCAAGGAGGGGCCGCCGCACACCCGGCGCGGGAGCAGGCCCCGCTGGAGGGCGAGGGCCGTGGCGCGCTCGTGCGTGTAGCGGCGTGCGTTGTCCAGGCTCAGCGCGGCCCTGGCGACCAGTTCCTCGGCGAACAGCAGGTCGTCCTCGTCGAACGGCCGCGGGTCGTCGGTGCGCAGGAACAACACCACGCCCAGGACGACGCCGTGGGCCCTGAGCGGCAGGATCATCAGCGAGTGCATCCCGAACTCGTCGATCTTCCCGGCCCGTGCCGGGTCCCGGCTGAGCCACGAGGAGGCGGTGTCCAGCGCCGGTTCGAGCAGCGAGCGGCCGGTGGACAGGACGCGCTTGAGGGGCGAGGACGACGGTACGTACACCACGTCGCCCACCCGGGAGACCGCCTCCGGCGCGCCCTCGTGGACCGAGGCCAGGCCCGCCCGGCGGAACACCGGCAGGTAGTCGCCGTCCGGGCCGAGCCGGGACAGCGGCTCCTCACCGAGCCGCAGGGTGTCCGCGAGGTCGACGGTGACGTAGTCGGCGAGGCACGAGACGGTGAACGCGGCCAGTTCCTGCGCGGTGCGCATGACGTCCAGGGTGGTGCCGACGCGGGCACCGGCCTCGCCGAGCAGCGCCAGGCGGTCACCGGGCCGGTGCCCGCCCGTGATCCGCAGGACGACCAGGCACACGCCCATCGGCCGGCCCGCCGTGTCCTCCAGGCGGATGCAGGAGACGGAGTACGCCCCCTCAGCGCGCACGCCGTCCACCGCCGGCACGAGGTACTCGCGGCCGGTGACGGGAGCGCCCGTCGCCAGCACCTGGCGCATCACGGCCTCCAGCGCGCGTGCCCCGGCGGGCAGCGCCGCGTCCGGACGGCGTCCCAGCCGTCGCTCCCGCGGGATGCCGTCGTAGTCCTCGAGCGAGTCATTGACCCACGTGCACCGCAGGTCGGTGTTCCAGAGGGCGAGGCCGATCGCCGAGGGGGCGAGTGCGGACCCCAGCGCCGCCCCGGTGACGCCCACCACCCGCTGGAGGAGGCCGGCCAGGTCGATCGGTGCGGGTGATGCCATGTCGCGTCGGTCCTTCGTCTGGGCTGCGGGGATGTGCAGGCGCCCGGATCCGGCCGGTGAGGGTGGCCGGATCCGGGCCGAGGGGGGCTCAGCGCCCGAGGAGGTCCGCCGCGCGTTCGGCGATG
Source organism: Streptomyces sp. PA03-5A (assembly GCF_033792725.1). NCBI lineage: Bacteria > Bacillati > Actinomycetota > Actinomycetes > Kitasatosporales > Streptomycetaceae > Streptomyces > Streptomyces sp. PA03-5A. Next base: position 147,844 of record NZ_JARAVL010000015.1, read on the forward strand.
GCGTAGACCGTGGCGGCGATGTTGCCGGAGGGGATGGTGGGCATCACGGAGGCGTCGGCGATCCGGAGGCCGTCGATGCCGTGCACGCGCAGGTCCGTGTCGACGACGGCGAGGTCGTCGATGCCGATCCGGCACGTGCCGACGGGGTGCATGTACGAGGCCAGGGTGCTGCGCGCGTAGGCCCGCAGGCCGGCGTCGTCCTTCACGTCGGGCCCGGGCAGGACCTCGTGCGCACGCCATCCGTCGAGGGCGTGCGCCCGGCCGATCTCCCGTGCCAGGAAGAGCGCTTCGACCATCGTGCTCAGGTCGCGTTCGTCGCCGTAGTAGTCCGGGTCCACCAGGGGCAGGGCGTCCGGTGCGGCGCTCGCGAGCCGTACGGTGCCGCGGCTGTACGGCCGCATCGGGGAGACCGCGATCCGGTACCCCTGCCCGTCCGGCACGTGGGGCGCGGGCGCGCGGCCCGGCGCGTCGGCCAGGAGCACCTGCACGTCGGGGTCGCGGATGCCGAGCCGGCTGCGGACCAGGCCGACGGCCTCGCCGTGGTTGTTGGTCCCGGGCGGAACGGGCCGGGCCGCGCGGTGGACGACGTCGGCCAGGGGGTGGTCCTGCAGGTTCGACCCGACGCCCGGCAGGTCGAGGGCGACGTCGACACCCATGTCCCGCAGGTGCGCCTCCGGGCCGACGCCGGAGAGCATCAGCAACTGCGCCGTACCGATGGTCCCCGCGGTGAGGACGACCTCGCCGCGGCACCCGACCGCGACGGTGCCGGTACCGGTGCGGTCGGCGTGCCCGTACTCCACCCCGACGCACCGGCCGTCGCGCAGGAGCAGGCGGTGGGCCAGTGCACCGGTCACCACGGTCAGGTTGGGGCGGTGCCGGGCGGGGGTGAGGTAGGCGTCGGCGGCGCTCTGCCGCCGGCCCCCGACGATGTTGAGGTCGCTCCAGCCGAAGCCCTCCTCCAGACCGCCGGCGATGTCGGCCGCCCGCCGGTACCCGGTCTGGGTCGCCGCCGTCAGGAGCGCGGCCACGACCGGATGGGGCGGGCTGGCGGGTCCCACGGTCAGGGGGCCGCCGACGCCGCGGAGCACGGGGTCCCGCCCGGGGGCGTTCTCGCTGCGCTTGAAGTACGGGAGCAGGTCGTCGAAGCCCCAGCCCTTCGCGCCGCCCGCGGTCCACGCGTCGTAGCCGGAGCGGTGACCGCGCACGAAGGTCATGGCGTTGATGGTTGACCCCCCGCCCAGGCCGCGGCCGCGCGCGAGGGGGGTGGTGGTGCCCGTGGCGGACTGCCGGACGGTGGTGCCGCCCCAGTTCGCGGGCGTCCCCAGCAGCGTCGGCCAGGCAGGCGGCGACGCCGCCGCGGCTGGTGGCCGGTCTCCGCCCGCCTCCAGCAGGAGCACGCGCGCGCCGCCTCGTTCGGAAAGGCGCGCGGCGAGCACGCTGCCCGCGGTGCCGCCGCCGACGACCACGTAGTCGTAGCTGTCCGTTATCGCATGCATGGGTCACCTCTGACCGGCCACGTCCGGCGTTTCCAGTGATAGCCCGAATCGGCTAACACCGGACACGATAACCCCAACCACTCATAGCCGAACAAGCCGCCAGTTATTACACCTATTACGAATCGATATGGGCAGATCCCGGCAAATCCCTCATGTCCGCCCAGTCCGTGAGCCGCGCCTGCGGGCGCCGGTCCGCCGAGGATCGGCCCGATGCCGCCCGGACCCCGAACCCTCCCGCCGCCAGGGCAAGTTCATCGCCCGACGCCCTACCCAGGGATGGATGAAAGTTGTACGGTCCACGGGATCAAGTCCCCTCACGGAGGTACTCGCCATGGCGTCAACGGGCGTACCCGACGTCCTCACCCGTGCCCGCACCGTCGCACCGCCGGGCTGGAGCCGCTGGCTGGTACCGCCGGCCGCACTCTCCATCCACCTCGCCATCGGGCAGGCGTACGCCTGGAGCGTCTTCAAGCCCCCGCTGGAGTCCTCGCTCGGGCTGAGCGGCACCCAGTCGGCGCTGCCGTTCCAGCTGGCGATCGTCATGCTCGGCCTGTCGGCCGCGTTCGGCGGCACGCTCGTCGAGCGCAACGGGCCCAGGTGGGCTATGTGCGTGTCGGCCCTCTGCTTCTCCTCCGGCTTCCTCATCTCGGCCCTCGGCGCCGCCACGCGCCAGTACTGGCTGATCGTCCTCGGTTACGGCCTCGTCGGCGGCATAGGCCTCGGCATCGGCTACATCTCGCCGGTCTCCACGCTCATCAAGTGGTTCCCCGACCGGCCCGGGCTCGCCACCGGCATCGCCATCATGGGCTTCGGCGGCGGCGCGCTCATCGCGTCGCCCTGGTCGACGCAGTTGCTGTCCTCCTTCGGCGCCGACTCCGCCGGCATCGGGCAGACCTTCCTGGTGATGGGCCTCGTCTACGCGGTCTTCATGACCTTCGGGGTGCTGCTGGTCCGGGTCCCCGCGGACGACTGGCGGCCGGCCGGCTGGACCCCGGCGGCCGACACCGCGCGCCCGCTCGTCACCACCGCCCACGTGTCGGCGCGCAACGCGCTGCGCACCCCGCAGTTCTGGTGCCTGTGGGTGGTGCTCTGCATGAACGTGACGGCGGGCATCGGCATCCTGGAGAAGGCCGCGCCGATGATCACCGACTTCTTCGCGAACACCTCCACCCCGGTGACGGCCACCGCCGCCGCCGGTTTCGTCGGCCTGCTGTCGCTCGGCAACATGCTCGGCCGGATCACCTGGTCCTCCACCTCCGACCTGGTCGGGCGGAAGAACATCTACCGCCTCTACCTCGGTGCGGGGGCGCTGCTGTACCTGCTCATCGCCCTGCTCGGCGACGACTCCAAGCCGCTGTTCATCATCGCCGCCGCCGTCATCCTGTCCTTCTACGGCGGCGGGTTCGCCACCGTGCCCGCCTACCTCAAGGACCTCTTCGGGACGTACCAGGTGGGCGCGATCCACGGACGGCTGCTGACCGCCTGGTCCACGGCCGGCGTGCTCGGGCCGCTGATCGTGAACGCGATCGCCGACCACGAGAAGTCGGCGGGACGGACGGGGCCCGACCTCTACTCCACGTCCTTCGTCATCATGATGGTGCTGCTGGTGATCGGCTTCGTCGCCAACGAGCTGGTACGACCGGTCCATCCGCGCCACCATGACGGACCGTCCGCCGAGCCCAAGGCCACGACCGGAACCGAGTCGGAAGGAGCCGTCCGATGACCGCCCCGAACCCCGCGCCCGCCGCCGACGCCTCCGCCGGGGGCGGCCGGCTGCCGCTCATGGTCGTCGCCTGGCTGTGGGTCGGCGCGCCCTTCGCCTACGGCGTCTACGAACTCGGCCTGAAGCTCAAGCAGTTGTTCACCGGCTGACCGGCTTCACCGCCGGCTCCCGCCACGGGCCGCCCCGTCCGCACGGACCGGGCGGCCCCGTCACACGCCGACCCCACCGGCACGGCTGAGCATGCCGGACGGGGGTATCCGGACCCCGTAGAGGACCGCACGTTCCGTGCCGCGGAGCGGGCGCCGACCCACGGAGGAAGGAACCATGCCCCACAGCAGCGGTACCCGTACCGGCGCGAGCCCCGACACCCTGGGCGTCGTCGGCCTGATCTGCGCGGTCGCCGGATTCTTCGTTCTCGGCATCATCCTCGGCCCGGCCGCGGTCGTGTGCGGCTGGCTCGCGATGGGCCGCACCTTCCGCGGCGCCAAGCCGGTGCTCCCGCTGATCGCCGTCGTCCTGGGCGCGATCGACACGCTCATCGCGCTCGTGTGGCTCACCGGCACCCACTGGACCGGCGGCGGCTTCATGTGAGCCGCGGCGCGGACCCGGCCGAGGGCACCACGGGGCCGGACGGGAGGATGGTGCTCCCCCGCCCGGCCTTCGCCGTCCAGGAGCGTGTGTGCCCCTCCCCGACCCGTGCGCGGCGCCGCGTGCCGTCCCCGTCGTCCTCGCCGTCCTGGCGGCCCTGGCGCTGACCACCGGGTGCGGTACCGGCGACCGCCCCTCCGCCGCCCCGCACGTGGTGCCGCCGGAGGCGGGGGCGTCCTTCGACTACCAGATCGGCGGCGGCTACCCGCCGCCGAAGGGCGTGCGCGTGGTCTCCCGCGACCGCGCGGACCGGCCGGCCCCGGGCGTTTACTCGGTCTGCTACGTCAACGCCTTCCAGGCCCAGCCCGGCGAGCTGTCCCGGTGGCGCGCCCGGAATCCGGGCCTGCTGCTGCACGACGGGGACGGCGGGCTCGTCATGGACGACGAGTGGGACGAGGCGCTGCTGGACACCTCCACCGCCGCCGGGCGGACGGCACTGGCGGAGATCGTCGGCGCCTGGATCGACGACTGCGCGCGGCGGGGGTTCCAGGCGGTCGAGCCGGACAACCTCGACTCGTTCGAGCGCTCCGACGGCCTGCTCACGGCGGCCGACAACGCCGCGTTCGCCCGGCTGCTCACCGCACGCGCCCATGCGGCGGGGCTGGCCGTCGCCCAGAAGAACACGGCCGAGCTCCTCCCCCAGCGTGCCGCCATCGGCTTCGACTTCGCAGTCGCCGAGGAGTGCGGCGCGTACGACGAGTGCGGCCGGTACGCCTCCGCGTACGACGGCCGCGTCCTCGTCGTGGCGTACGACGCCGCCGACTTCACGGCGACCTGCCGCCGCTGGGGTGCCCGCCTCGCGGTGGTGCTCCGCGACCGCGACGTGGTGCCCGCCGGGGAGCCGGGCCACGTCTTCCGTAGCTGCTGACCGCCGCGCCAGGGCCCGCGGGCGGATCCGTCCGGCAGGGCAGCGCGGCACTGTCGGTGTGGGCGTGGCGGACGGCAGCGACCGGTCTCCACCGGCGCCTGGGGTTCAGCGTTCTGGACCTCTCCGGGGAACGCGCCACCGGCCGGCCGCCACGCCCGGGGTCATGACGTGGTCACGGCGTACCAGCGGCCGTCCCGCTGCTGGACCAGGTGGTGGGCGGCGAGGCTGTCGATGTGCCGTGCAATGGTCGCGGGCTGGTAGCCGACGCTGGCGCTCAGGGCGTCGATGGTCGTCCCGTCGCTCCCGGCCGCGCGGAGTTCCTGGAGGGTCTTGAGCGCCGTACGGGCGAGGCCGGACTCCTCGAGGCGGGGCTCGGCGGGAGCCGGCACGACGGCCGCGGCAGGCGCCGGGGACGGGGGCCGGGTGGTCGACGCTCCCGGAGGCGCGGCCGGGGCGGGCACGGGGGCGGGTACCGCGGTGCCGGAAGGGGCGGGCGGGACCGGCGAGGCGGCGGTGTCGGAAGGGGCGGGCGGGACCGGCGAGGCGGCCGGGGCGGCTGGTGCGGCCGGGGCGGCTGGTGCGGCCGCCGGCGCGGTACGGACGGGGGCGACGGGCCTCGGCGTGCGATTGACCGTGCGGTGCTTGCGGCCCTTCTGGTGACGGCGGGTGCTCATCGGGCGGACCTCCTTCACTGTGATCTTGAAGGGCCAACGGGGGACCGCCGCCGGAGTCACGCAGATGCGTGCATGCGGGGGACCCCGGGGCGCCCGGGGAATGTGGGGCGGCACCGCCGCCGTTGCAACGGATCCGGACGGACCCGAGGAAGGGAAGACCATGCCCCCCACGGACAGCCGCCGCGGTCACCGCGTGGACGCGGTACCCGGCACCCAGCACGTGACCGTCACGATCGACGGCAAGGTCGTGGCCGAGACCCGGCGGCCGGTACTGGTCCACGAGACCGGTCTGCCGGTGCGCTACTACATCCCGCCGCAGGACGTGGACCTCGCGCTCTTCCGCCCCAGCGACACCAACACCACCTGCCCCTACAAGGGCGTCGCCTCCTACTGGTCGTACGCCGACCACAACGACGTCGCCTGGGTCTACGAGGAGCCGCTCGCGTCGGTGCCCGAGATCACGGGCCACGTCTCCTTCTACGACACCGTGGCCGCCGTCGCCGTCGAGGACGCCTGACCTGGCGGACGGTGCGCGGGGGCGCACCGTCCGTCACGACGTCCCGGAGCGCGCACGCGGCCTGAGGCGGGTCCCCTGGCGCAGGTTCAAGCACGACTGTTCGGTTTACTGCGCACGACGGCCGCCGGGGAGCAATGATGGTCACATGGCGAATCCGACGATCCTGACCGTCGACGACGATCCGGCAGTGTCCCGCGCCGTGGCCCGGGACATCCGCCGCAGGTACGGGGACCGCTACCGGGTGGTGCGCGCCACCTCCGGCGACGAGGCCCTGAGCGCGCTGCGGGAGATCAAACTGCGAGGTGAACAACTCGCGGTGATGCTCGCCGACTACCGCATGCCGAAGATGAACGGGGTGGAGTTCCTCGAGGCGGCGATGGACCTCTTCCCGCTCGCCCGCCGTGTGCTGCTCACGGCGTACGCCGACACCAGCGCGGCCATCGACGCCATCAACATCGTCGACCTCGACCACTACCTGCTGAAGCCGTGGAGCCCGCCGGAGGAGAACCTCTACCCGGTGATCGACACCCTGCTCGACGCGTGGATCACCACGCCGGACCCGACGGCGTCCGAGACCCGCGTGGTCGGCCACCGCTGGTCGGCGCCCTCGTTCAAGGTGCGTGACTTCCTCACCCGCAACCTGGTGCCCTACCGCTGGCTGCCCGCGGAGGAGCCCCAGGCCGAGCAGTTGCTGACCGCCGCCGGGCTGACGCCGGCCGACGTACCGCTGGTGGTCACCGCGGACGGGACGACGCTGGTGCGGCCCACGGAGGCCGAGCTCGCCGCCCACGTGGGGCTGAGCACCGTCCCGGCCTCCGACTTCTACGACCTGGTGGTGGTCGGCGGCGGCCCCGCGGGGCTGGGTGCGGCGGTGTACGGCGCGTCCGAGGGTCTGCGCACGGTACTGGTGGAGCGCCGGGCGACCGGCGGCCAGGCGGGGCAGAGCAGCCGCATCGAGAACTACCTCGGCTTCCCGGACGGCGTCTCCGGCGCCCAGCTGACCGACCGGGCCCGCCGGCAGGCGACGAAGTTCGGGGCGGAGATCCTCAGCACCCGGGAGGTGGTCGCGCTGGAGGCGGTGGGCACCGGAAGGGTGCTGTCCTTCGGTGACGGCTCGTCCATCGCGGCGCACACGGTGGTGCTGGCGACCGGGGTGTCCTACCGGCGGCTCGAAGCGCCTGGGCTGGCGGAGTTCACCGGTGCCGGGGTCTTCTACGGCTCGGCGATGACCGAGGCCATGAACTGCGCGGGCCAGGAGGTCTACATCGTCGGCGGGGCCAACTCGGCCGGGCAGGCGGCCGTCTACTTCTCCCGCAACGCGTGCCGGGTCCACCTGCTGATCCGCGGCGCGGACCTGCAGCGTTCGATGTCGCAGTACCTGATCGACCAGATCGCGGCCATCGACAACATCAAGGTCAGCCCCTGCACCGAGGTCGTCGGCGGCAAGGGCGGCGACCACCTGGAGCAACTGATGCTCCGCGACGCGAAGACCGGCACGGTGACCACCGTCGACGCCTCGTTCCTGTTCGTCTTCATCGGCGCCGAACCCCGCACGGACTGGCTGGAGGGTGTCGTGGAGCGGGACCGGCGCGGCTTCGTGGTCACCGGCCCCGACCTGATCGGCGGCGGCAAGCGGCCCGCGGGCTGGCCGCTCCCCCGTGACCCGTACCACCTGGAGGCCAGCGTGCCCGGTGTCTTCGCCGCCGGTGACGTGCGGGCGGAGTCGGTCAAGCGGGTGGCCTCCGCGGTCGGCGAGGGCGCGATGGCCGTATCCCTGGTGCACCGGTATCTGGAGGCGCAGTGACCACGACGGACCGGCTCGGGCCGGAGCAGCTGCGGACCCTGTTCCTGTTCGAGTCGCTCGGCGAGAAGGAACTGGACTGGCTGGGCGAACAGGGCCGGGTGGAGCGGGTCCCGGCGAACAACCCCGTCTACGCCGAGGGCGATCCGGCGACCTGCTTCTACGTGCTGCTCAGCGGCACGGTGTCGCTGGGCCGCCTGGTCCACGGCGACGTGGTGGAGGTCAACCGCACCGACCTGCGGGGCGTGTACGCCGGCGCGACGCAGGCGTACCTCGGGGACCGGGTGGAGCAGACGTACCCCAACTCGCTGAAGGCGGTCACCGACTGCGAGTTCTTCGTGATCCCGGCCGAGGAGTTCGCCGGGGCGATGCGCGCGTGGTTCCCGATGGCGGTGCACCTGCTGGAGGGGGCGTTCTTCGGCTACCGCAAGCAGAACACCATCGTCGGGGAGCGCGAGCGGCTGCTGGCGCTGGGCTCGCTGTCCGCCGGGCTCACCCATGAGCTGAACAATCCGGCCGCCGCCGCGGTGCGCGCCACCTCGGCGCTGCGCGACCGGGTGGCCGGCATGCGGCACAAGCTCGCGATGATCGCGGACGGCCGGCTCGACACCCGGCAACTGCACCAGCTGGTCGAGCTGCAGGACGCCGCGATCAAGCGCATGGCGTCGGCGCCCGAGCGGTCGGCGCTGGAGGCGGCCGACGCCGAGGACGAACTGACGGACTGGCTCGAGGACCACGGCGTCAACGGCTCCTGGGAGCTGTCCTCGACGCTGGTCGCGGGCGGTGTGGACGCGGAGTGGCTGGACTCCGTGGTCGACGCGGTCGGCGAGGACCGGCTGGAGGCGGCGATCCGCTGGCTCACGTACACCCTCGACACCGAACTGCTCATGGGCGAGATCGACGACGCCGTCACCCGGATCTCCGGACTGGTCGGGGCCGCGAAGCAGTACTCGCAGCTGGACCGGGCCCCGCAGCAGACGGTGGACGTCCACGCGCTGCTCGACGCGACGCTCACGATGCTCCACGCGAAGATCCCCGGCGGGGTGCGCGTCGTGAAGGAGTACGACCGCAGCCTGCCGCAGATCCAGGCGTACGGCGCCGAGCTCAACCAGGTGTGGACCAACCTCATCGTCAACGCCCTCGACGCCATGGACGGTTCGGGCACCCTGACGCTGCGCAGCTCGTGGGACGGTCCGGACCGCCTGGTGGTGGAGGTGGGCGACACCGGTCCCGGCATCTCCCCGGAGATCCGGCCGCGGATCTTCGAGCCGTTCTTCACCACCAAGCCGGTGGGCGAGGGCACCGGGCTGGGCCTGGATATCTCGTACCGCATCGTGGTCAACAAGCACCACGGCGACATCCGGGTCGAGTCGAGCCCCGGCGACACGCGCTTCACCGTGTGCCTGCCGGTCGCCCAGCCCGAGAGGCAGCCGGGGGACGCGGAGCGGACGGGCTGAGCCCTCCCCGGGCGGAGGGGTGGTTCAGGCCACCGGGCTCTTGGACTTGGGAAGGGTCCGTGCGCGGTCGCGGCCGACGGGCAGCTGCCCGTCGGCCGCGCTCTTGAGCGAACGCAGCGCCAGCAGCAGCACACCGATGTCGTCGATGAGGATCGGATCGGGCAGCAGGTCCACCGGGCAGACCAGGTAGACGAGCCCCGCCCAGAAGGCCAGTTTGCCCGAGCGCGGTACGTCCGCGCTGCGCAGCAGGGTACGGATGCGCGCCATCTTCACCACGAGCACGACCGCCACCACGAGCATCACCACGACCGCCACCGCGGCGATCACGAGGGCCGTGGTCGACCAGTCACCCAGGTCCATGTCTGCCTCCTGCGATCCCGTGTACCCGGCCGGTGTGCGCGGAAACGGTGCCCAGCCCCCGCGGAAAGGAAGCACAGATTACATGATCACACCCGAGGAGATCTGGGAGACCGCCGGGCTGCCCGCACGCCGGCTCGCCGGCCTGGCGCTGAATCCCGCGGCCCCCGAGGACGTCCTGCTGCGGCTGCTCGCCGACGGTCCGCCGGCGGCACGGATGGTCCTGTGCCGCGACCGGGCGCTGCCGGACGCCGTGGTCGACGCCGTCGTCCGCCACCCCGACAGGTACACCCGCAGCTTCCTCGCCCGCAGTCCGCACGCCGAGCCGGCCCAGCGGGCACGGCTGCTGGACGACACCGAATGGTTCGTGCGGGCGCACCTGGCCGAGACCCCCCGGATGCCGTGGAGCGTGCGCCCCCGGCCGCTCCCGGACCAGGCCGTCGTCCACATGATCCTGACGTACGAGGGGGAGTTGCTGGGCACCCTCTACCGCCAGGCCTCCGCCGGACTGATGGAGTCGATGCACGCCCACCCGGAGCCGAAGGTGCGACGCATGGGCGTCGCATGGCGCGGCGTGCCGGACGAGATCCGCGACGTCCTCCTGGCGGACCCGGACGAGGAGGTACGGGACATGGTGCGGCAGCACCTGCGGCACGAGGACCCGGCGTGGGTGGAGCGGGAGCTGCCCGACCGGTCGTGCCATGGGCGGACTCATGCGCTGATGCACTGCGCCCTGAGCCGAGGCGTCGTGGAGGGTGTGCTCAACGCCCCCGTGGGCGAGGGGGACCGGCGGATGATCGCGGGCAACCCCACCCTTCCCGCCGACGTGGTGGTCCTGCTGGCCGCCGATGCCGACCCCGAGGTGCGGGAACGGATCGCATACCGCTGCGACCTCGGGGCGGAGGAGCGCCGGGCCCTCGCCGTGGACGCCGATCCGCGGGTACGGCTCGCGCTCTCCGTGCATCCCGCACTGAGCGAGGCGGAACGCGTGGCGATCGACTACGAGGTGCCGGTGGGCGGCACCTTCGGACCGGTACTGCAACGCCTGTGGCCCCGGGATCCCGCCGCGGTGCGGCGGGACGCCCTGTCCGGGCACCCGTTGCTGCGGCGGCGCGCCGCCGGCGATCACAGCCTGCCGTCCGACCTGGTGGCGCGGCTGGCCGCGGACGACGACCTCGGTGTGCGGGTACTGCTCGCGCAGAACCATCCGGAGGCGCCCACCGAGCTGCTGCTGAGCGCCTTCCTGGAGTACACCGGGTACGAGCGCGAACTCCTCCTCACCCGGCCGCGGTTCCCGACCGCCGGGCTCGCGCGGTACGCCCGGCACGAAGACCCGGCCGTCCGCGCCCTGGCCGCCCGGGACCCGGCCACCGCTGCGGAGACCGTGGACCGGCTGACCCACGACCCCGATCCCGGTGTGCGGGCGGCTGGGGCGGGCCATCCGAACCTCTCTCCGGCCAGGCTCGCGGAGTTGCTCGACGACGAGGAGCTCGCGCACCGGGCGGCGGCGAACCCGGCGCTGGAGCCCGCGGTCATGCGCAGGCTGGTGGCGCCCCTTCCGCTCCCGGCCGATGCCGCCGGATGACCGCCGTCAACCGCTCGTAGGCGGTGCGCAGTTCGCGTCGGGCGAAGTCCTGGCGCACATCGATGAGAGCGCCGTGGGAGGCGGTGGGGTCGACCGTGAAGCGGTCGTGCCAGCCGCCTCCCGAGGCGATGATCACGGGGGTGCCGACCCCGTCGAACTGGTCGGCGGTGATGTCGATGCGCAGGCCGTTCTTCTCGATCCACGCGTGGGTGGCGCGGTTCTCCCAGGCGCTGACGTAGGTCCACACGCCCTGGCCGTTCTCGTACAGGTACTGGCCGAGGAGGATGGAGGCGTCCCCGCACGAGCCGTGCGGGAAACGCTCCAGGGAGACCAGGCCCGGGTCGGGGCAGTCGAGGATCGCCTGCCGGAACCCGAGGACCAGTGTGCGGAGTTCGGACACCCGCGGAGTCTAACCCGTGAAGATCATTTGTGGGACCCGTGGAATCGGCCCTTCTGCCGGACGCGAACCCGGGTGGTGGAGAGCGGGGGCGCGCGAGGAACGGGGGCATGGTGGTGGCAGCGGCCGGAACCGGTACCCGAGCCGGTTCCGGCTGCCGCGACGGCAGTCAACCGAGGGGCACGGATGGCGTCAAGACTTCACGTCAAGATTGGTGCGGGGAGCTTCAGGTGGCCAGGATGAGGCTGCTCGCGTTCAAGTTCCGAACGGATGGAACTCCCTGCAGGTCACGGCTGCGCAAGAGCCTGCAGCGGCAGGCGAGCTGTTAGCCCGTCAGAAACACTTTCTGCGAGGAGTCTTGACCCCCACTTCTGTCACGTCTTAACTCACGCCCTAAATTAAGTCGTGAGGCTGACACAGGAGTTCCTATGAGACCCGAAGTCAATGCCGCCCGCCGCAGACCCCTGGGGCTGATCGCCCTCCTGGCGGTGCTGCTCGCCCTGATCACCGTCCCGGCCGGACCGCTCACCACGGCCCACGCCGCCGCCTGCGGCACCGCCAATGCCGCACAGGGCAGGACCGCCACCGCATCCTCCGCCGAGAACGGCTCCTTCACCGCCGCCAACGCCGTCGACGGCAACGCCGGAACCCGCTGGTCCAGCGCCTTCAGCGACCCCCAGTGGATCCAGGTGGACCTCGGCGGCTCCCAGAGCGTCTGCGAGGTCGTCCTCACGTGGGAGGCCGCCTACGCCAAGGCCTACCAGATCCAGCTCTCCGCCAACGGCACCGACTGGACCACGGTCGCCTCCACGACCACCGGCGCCGGCGGCACCGAGACCCGCGCCGTCAGCGGCACGGGCCGCTACCTGCGCGTGTACGGCACCACCCGCGCCACCGCATACGGCTACTCGCTGTGGGAGCTCGCCGTGCACACCACCGACGGCGGCACCGGCCCGGTGATCCCCGGCGGCGGCGACCTCGGCCCGAACGTCCTGGTCTTCGACCCCTCGACCCCGGGCATCCAGGCCAAGCTGGACCAGGTCTTCCAGCAGCAGGAGTCCGCGCAGTTCGGCACCGGACGCTACGCGCTGCTGTTCAAGCCCGGCACCTACAACAACATCAACGCCAACATCGGCTTCTACACCTCGATCGCCGGGCTCGGCCTCTCCCCCGACGACACCACCTTCAACGGCGACGTGACCGTGGACGCCGGCTGGTTCAACGGCAACGCCACCCAGAACTTCTGGCGCTCCGCGGAGAACCTCGCCCTCAACCCGGTCTCCGGCACCGACCGCTGGGCCGTCGCCCAGGCCGCGCCCTTCCGCCGCATGCACGTCAAGGGCGGCCTCAACCTCGCACCCAACGGCTACGGCTGGGCCAGCGGCGGTTACATCGCCGACAGCAAGATCGACGGCACTGTGGGCCCGTACTCGCAGCAGCAGTGGTACACCCGCGACAGCTCGGTCGGCGGCTGGACCAACGGCGTGTGGAACATGGTCTTCTCCGGCGTCCAGGGCGCTCCCGCGCAGAGCTTCCCCAACCCGCCGTACACCACGCTCGACACCACCCCCGTCTCCCGCGAGAAGCCCTTCCTCTACCTCGACGGCAACGACTACAAGGTCTTCGTGCCGGCCAAGCGCACCAACGCCCGCGGCACCAGCTGGGGCAACGGCGCGCCGCAGGGCTCCTCGATCCCGCTGAGCCAGTTCTACGTGGTCAAGCCGGGCGCGACGGCCGCCACCATCAACGCCGCGCTCGCCCAGGGCCTCAACCTGCTGTTCACCCCGGGCATCTACCACGTCGACCAGACCATCAACGTCACCCGCGCCGACACGGTCGTGCTGGGCCTCGGCCTCGCGACGGTCATCCCCGACAATGGCGTCACCGCCATGAAGGTCGCCGACGTCGACGGCGTGAAGCTGGCCGGCTTCCTGATCGACGCCGGTGCGGTCAACTCCCAGGTGCTGCTCCAGGTCGGCCCGCAGGGCGCGGCCGCCGACCACGCCGCCAACCCGACGACCGTGCAGGACGTCTTCATCCGCATCGGCGGCGCCGGACCTGGCAAGGCGACCACCAGCATGGAGGTCAACAGCGACGACACCGTCATCGACCACACCTGGATCTGGCGCGCCGATCACGGCGCCGGAGTGGGCTGGGACACCAACCCGGCCGACTACGGCCTGCGCGTGAACGGCGACGACGTCCTGGCCACCGGCCTGTTCGTCGAGCACTTCAAGAAGTACGACGTCCAGTGGAGCGGCGAGCGGGGCAGGACGGTCTTCTTCCAGAACGAGATCGCCTACGACGCCCCCAGCCAGGCCGCCATCCAGAACGGCGCGACGAAGGGCTGGGCCGCCTACAAGGTGGACGACTCGGTGAACACCCACGAGGCCTGGGGCCTGGGCAGCTACTGCAACTTCACCACCGATCCGACGATCCGCATGGACCACGGCTTCGAGGTCCCGGTGAAGTCCGGGATCAAGATGCACGACGTCCTGGTGGTCTCCCTGGGCGGCATGGGCCAGTACGACCACGTCATCAACGGCACCGGTGCCGCGACCTCCGGCACCTCGACCACGCCGTCCACGGTGGTCTCCTTCCCCTGACGACAGGGCCGGAGCAGGGGTGCCCCGTCCTCCGGCGGGGCACCCCGTCCGCCGCCCTCAGGCGGCAGGCCAGCGCCGGGAGTGCAGCACCTCGCCCACGGCGACCGCCGCGGCCATGGCGAGCCCCGCCACCGGCACCGCCGCGCTCCCGCAGAAGGTGCTCGCGAGCACCACCAGGGCACAGGCGGGCAGCACCGCGTGCTCGGCGAACCCGCGCTTGGCGCTGCGGGAGTGGATCAGCCAGACCGTCAGCAGGAACAGCGCGGTCGGCAGCGTGACGGCGGCCGCGGCGGCCGTCTGCGAGATGTGCGCCTTGTGCACGGCCTGCTCGACCACCACCTCAAGCCCCGCCCCGATGGCGGCGGCCGAGCCGAAGACGAGGTAGTGCCCGTAACCCCACAGGAACGCCCGCGCGCTGCTGGTGAGGTGCTGGTGGATGGGGATGGCGAAGTAGATCCAGTAGGCGCAGAAGACGATGAGCAGCCCCCCGACGGCGACGGGCAGCAGCTCGCCGAGCGCGGTGGACTCGTCGACGGCGGACTGCACGGCCACCGTCGCCGCGGCCACCGACTCACCGAGCACGATGATGGTGAACAGGCCGTAGCGCTCGGAGATGTGGTGCGGATGCCAGGTGGTGCGCTGCGCCCGCTCGGCCCAGGCGGGCACCACCAGTTCCGCGACGGCCAGGATCAGGAAGCCCCAGTTCCACAGCCCGCCGACGGGCTGGAGCAGCAGGAGGACCCATCCCACCTGGACGACGACCAGACCGGCGGCGTAGCTCAGCGCCGTGGTCCGTGCCGGTCCGGCCGCGTTGCGTGCCGCGCGCAGCCACTGGAAGGCGAGTGCGACGCGCATGATGATGTAGCCGGCCACGGCGATCGAGAAGTCGTTGGCGTCGAAGGCCCGGGGAACTCCTGCCGCCAGGACCAGGACACCGGTGATCTGGACGAAGGTGGCGATGCGGTAGGGCACGTCGTCGGTGTCGAAGGCCGAGGCGAACCAGGTGAAGTTCATCCAGGCCAGCCAGATCGCGAAGAAGACCAGGCAGTAGCCGAGGACACCGCGCCCGGCATGGCCCTCGGCGACCGCGTGCACCAGCCGGGCGCCGGCCTGGGCGACCGCCACCACGAAACAGAGGTCGAAGAGCAGTTCCAGCGGGGTGGCGACCCGGTGCGGTTCGTGCGGGTCGCGGGCCGTCATCCGGACCAGCGGGCGGAAGCGGCGGTCCGGCGCCACGTGATCGTGATCGGTCATCCGCGCATCGTAGGCGGTGCGCGCGTGCCCGCGCCCGAAGGGACCGGGCGCGGGCACGTGGCGGGGGACGGGGTGAGGTCAGGCGCAGCCGTCCTGGAGCAGTCCGGCCCGCAGCCGGGCCAGGGTGCGCGAGAGCAGCCGGGAGACGTGCATCTGCGTGCAGCCCATGATCTCGCCGATCTGGGCCTGCGTCAGTTCCTCCACGTAGCGCAGATGGAGCAGCTGCCGGTCGCGTTCGCCGAGCTCCACGACGAGCGGTGCGAGGGAGCCGAGGTCCTCGACGAGTTCCATGGCGGGGTCGACCGCGCCGATGAAGTCGGCGAGCACGGTCTCGCCGTCGTCGCCGTCGTCGCCGTTCATGGCGGCGTCGAGGGAGGAGGCGGTGTAACCGTTGGAGGCCACCTGGGCCTCGACGACCTCGGCCTCGGAGATGTCCATGAGCGCCGCGAGCTCGCTCACCTTGGGGGCGCGGCCCAGCCGGGAGGACAGCTCGTCCCGGGCCCGGGCCAGCTCCACCCGGCGCTCCTGGAGGCGGCGCGGCACGTGCACGGCCCAAGTGGTGTCGCGGAAGAACCGCTTGATCTCACCGACGATGTACGGCACCGCGAAGGTCGTGAACTCGACCTCGCGCGAGATGTCGAACCGGTCGATGGCCTTGATCAGCCCGATCGTGCCGACCTGGACGATGTCCTCCATCTCGTCGCTGCGGTCGCGGAAGCGCCTGGCCGCGAACCGCACGAGCGACATGTTCATCTCGATCAGGGTGTTGCGGGCGTACTGGTGTTCGTGGGTGCCCTCCTCGAGCACCGTCAGGCGCTCGAGGAAGAGCTTGGACAGCCGGCGCGCGCTCGTGGGGGCCACGCTGCTCGGGTCGGTGATCTGCGGCAGTACGTCGACCTCGGGGCTCTCGACCCCGGTGCTCGTCCCGCTCACGTGGGCGATCACGGCTCCTCCTCGCACCTCTGCACCTCTACGTCATGTTCCCGTACGTTGCCCCTCGGGTACCCCCTCCTCCGCGAAGCATTCCCCCCGATCCCGGAAGAACGTGAATCGCGCCGAAGGCAGCGTAGGACCGGCCAGCAGGGGCAGACCACAGAGGGACCGATGATGCCTACGGGGTGATCGTGCGTGTACAGCATTGACCTAGACGCGGAAGGCGGGGGGATCGTGCGGCCCGCCACTGCGGACCGGCCGCTGCCCACCACCATAGGCGAGGCGCGTGACTTCGCCCGCGCCCGGCTCAGAGGCGTGGATCCGGAGCGGGTCGAGGACTGCCTGCTGGTCGTCTCCGAACTGGTCACCAACGCCTTCCGGTACGGCGGCGGGCTGGCGGCCCTCGACGTGGTGGCGGTGCCGGACGCGATCCGCGTGTCCGTCCAGGACCACAACGACCGGCTGCCGGCCGCGCCCCAGCCCTCCGACCGCTTCCTGCCGGGCGGCTACGGCCTGCGCCTGGTGCGCCGGCTGGCCCGGGACTTCCGGGTGACGCTCCTGCGCGCGGGCGGCAAGGTCATCCACGTGCACCTGCCGCGCTGACGCATCGTCACCTCCCGACGTCGTACGTGTGGACGAACGGATTGCGGAAACACGCACCGTGAGCACACCAAGGACCCGCATCAAGGTCAGTTCG
This sequence comes from Streptomyces sp. PA03-5A, assembly GCF_033792725.1. Lineage (NCBI taxonomy): Bacteria > Bacillati > Actinomycetota > Actinomycetes > Kitasatosporales > Streptomycetaceae > Streptomyces > Streptomyces sp. PA03-5A. The sequence continues at coordinate 164,857 of NZ_JARAVL010000015.1, forward strand.
AATGCCGGGGCCCGACGACGGCCCCCAGGAGGCACACCATGACCACGGGCATCATCATCGGGGCGGTCGTCCTCGTTGTCCTGATCGTCCTCGCCGCGGCCGTGATGTCGCGGCGCGGCAGCGGCACGGGACAGCTCAGGCGCCGCTTCGGACCGGAGTACGAACGCACGGTCGCGCGGCACGACGGCGACACGGACGCGGCGCACCGGGAGTTGCAGGAGCGTGTCGACCGGCACGGCGGCCTGACCCCGGAGCCGCTGAACGCACGTCAGGCCGAGGAGTACCGCGCCGAGTGGGCCGCCCTGCAGGAGCGGTTCGTCGACTCCCCCGCGCAGGCGGTGCAGGAGGCGTCGGGCCTGCTGGACCGGCTGGCGCACGACCGCGGCTTCCCGGAGCACACCTCGGGCGAGCAGATCGACGCCCTGTCGGTCCACCGCCCGCGGCACCTCCAGGCCTACCGCGACCTGCGCGGGGTCTCGCAATCCCGGAACGACGGTGACCGCACCGCGGCGGACACCGAGGAACTGCGCGCTCGGTTGCTCCACGCCCGGGCGCTGTTCGACGACCTCATCGCGGTGGACAAGGAGCCCCGCAGCACCTCGCGCGAGGACGGCGCAGGTGACACGGGCTCCGGCCGACGCGGCTCCCACCGCTTCCACATGCCGACCTGGAGCAGCCGATGAATCCCACGCACGAGCACCGCGACACCGACGGAACCGACGGAACCGACGAGACCGACGGCACCGGCCGCGAGGTACGCAACGGCCCGGCCGGAGCCTCCGCCGAGCGGACCCCCGACGAGCGGCCGTCCCCCACGGCCGGTGGCACCCGCGAACAGCGGGCCCCCCAGGCACCGCAGACCACGGGGAAGAAGGGCGAGGCGCCTGCCGCGCAGCGGCCCGCCGGATGGTCGCGGCCCGAGGAAGCCGGCAAGCCCTCGGCGGCCGACAGGCACGCGACGGTCGGGAAGCCCGCGGCAGCGGAGAAGCCCGGCGACACGGAGCGGCCCGCGGCGGCCCGGCGGCCGGCGCAGGAAGGGCGGGTGCCCGCCCCCGGCGCGCCGCCGCGGGTGGACGGCGCGGTGGACAAGCTGCAGCAGCGCCTGCACCACGCGGTCGGCGGCTTCGTCGACGAGCCGCGCCACGCCGTGGAGGAGGCCGACGAGGTCCTCGGCGAGGCCACCGAACGACTGGTCGAGGAACTGCGCAGCCGGCGCGACGAACTGCGCTCGGGCTGGCGGGCCGGCGAGCACGACGACGGCGACACCGAGCGGCTGCGCGTGGCCCTGCGGGAGCTACCGCGACCTCGTCGACCGCGTCCTGCACGTCTGAGGACCGCACGACGCAGGACCGCACGACGCGAACGCCGTGGCCAGGAAACCCCCGGGTTTCCTGGCCACGGCGTTCGCGTGTCCCACGTCGGGGCTCAGTCGCCCGTGTGCCGGTACCGGGCCCAGAACGGCAGTCCGTACCAGCAGACCAGGTACCAGACCAGGACGCCGGCGACGAGCCACGGCACATAGGCGTCGTGCGTGGCGGCCCGCAGCACCAGGAGCAGCGCCGAGGTCATCGTCGCCAGCAGCAGCACGAGCCCGACGAAGGTGAGCCGCGAGGCCCAGCGCACGGCCTGCGGCTTGATGCGGCGGCCGGAGACGATCCGGTGGAAGGAGACCGGGCCGATCAACGCCCCTGTCGCGCAGGCACCGAGCACGACCGTCACGATGTAGATCGTGTGGTCGGTGGAGCCGAGCCGCTGGTAGTGCGGCGTGAAGACGACCGTCAGCAGGAAGCCGAAGAGGATCTGCACGCCCGTCTGGGCGACCCGCACCTCCTGGATGAGCTCGCTCCACTTCCGGTCGGCGCGCTCGTCCTCGGTCTCGTCGCGCCCGTCTTCCGGGCCGGTCCGGCCGTCCGCGTCGTCCCTGGACATGGCACACCCTCCCACTCCTCGGTCGTGCACGTCATAGGTGACCTACCATCAGGGCCCTCCGCCGCGCGCGGCGTGCCCGGGACAGGACGAGGACGGCGACCGGACCGGTCGCCGTCCTCACGCGGTCCGGCCGCCCCCGGACGGGGGCGGCCGGACCGCGGTGCTCACCGCCGCGCCTTGCTCCGCGACAGCAGGCTCACTCCGACGGCCGCGAGGCCGATCTGTATCAGCCACTCGACCCAGTCGACGCCGTCGGTGTCGGCGACGCCGAACCCCTGGGCGATCGCGCTGCCGATGAAGGCCGCCACGATGCCGACGACGACCGTCCACAGCACTCCGATCGGCTGCCGCCCCGGCGCCACCAGACGCCCCAGCACACCGATGACCAGACCGATCACGATGGCACTGATGATGCTCGAGATCTCCATCTCCACCTCAACCCCAACCTCGTCCGGCCCCTGGCCGGAAGTGTGTTCGCACCACGCGGATACCCCCGGCCGGGCGCTCCACGCAGCCGCGCACCCCGGCGTCGCCGGGTGTGTTCCGCCCACGACGGGGCACCCGGTGGACCGGAGCACTTGGGGCAGGGAGGCCGGTGTGGGCACGACGGTGGGTACGGGCGCGGTACGGCCCGGGACGCAGGGGAAGAAGGCGATCCGCGCCGGGGCGCGGGCGGGCCTCGCGGCGCGCGGGGTCATCTACACGCTGCTGGGCGTGCTGGCCCTGCAGGTGGCCTTCGACGGGTCCTCGGAACAGGCCGACCGGGGCGGCGCGGTCGCCCGGCTGGCGGCGCAGCCCTTCGGCGGGTTCCTGGTGTGGGCCCTGGCGGTGGGCTTCGCCGGGATGACGCTGTGGCGCTTGTCGGAGGCCGCGTTCGGCGCGGCGGGACCGGACGGGGACAAGGCCGGCAAGCGGCTGATGTCCGCGGCCCGCGCGGTCTTCTACGCCTTCGTGACGTACTCCGTGGTGACCTTCGCGGTGGGCGGCTCCTCCGCGGGCGGGTCGAGCGACGAGACCTCCAAGGACGCCACCGCACACGCCCTGGGCTGGCCCATGGGCCGCTGGCTGGTGGGGGCGGCGGGCCTGGTCCTGCTGGGAGCCGGGGTATGGATCGCGGTGCGGGCGCTGATGCGGAAGTTCCGCAAGCACCTGCGGACGGGCGCGATGTCGCCGCGGGTCCGCAAGGTGGTCGACTTCCTCGGGGTGGCCGGAGGGGCCAGCCGGGGCGTGGTGTTCGCCGCCGCGGGCTGCTTCGTCGTCGTCGCGGCGGTGCGCTTCGACCCGGACCGGGCGAAGGGGCTGGACGACACGCTGCGCACGTTCCGGGACACCCCCGCCGGGCCGTGGCTGCTGGCCGTGGTCGCGGTGGGCCTGGGGCTGTTCGGGGTGTTCTCCTGGGCGATGGCCCGCTGGCGGAGGGTCTGAGCGGCGCGGTCCGCAGGCGCCGGGCGCGGTTCAGCGGCCCGGGAGCTTGACCACCGTCACGAAGAAGTCGTCGATCTGCCGGACCACCTCGATGAACCGGTCGAAGTCCACCGGCTTGGTCACGTACGCGTTGGCGTGCAGCGCGTAGCTGCGCAGGATGTCCTCCTCGGCCTCGGAGGTGGTGAGGACGACGACCGGGATGGTGCACAGGTCGGCGTCGGCCTTGATCTCGGCGAGCACCTGACGGCCGTCGAAGCGGGGCAGGTTGAGGTCGAGGAGGATCAGGCCGGGGCGCGGTGCGCCGGCGTGGGCGCCGCGCCGGTTGAGGAAGTCCAGTGCCTCCTCGCCGTCCCGTACGACGTGCAGGACGTTGCGGACCTTGTTCTCCTGGAACGCCTCGCGGGTCATCAGCTCGTCGCCGGGGTCGTCCTCGACGAGCAGCACGATGATCGGTTCCGGTTCCTGCAGGTTCACGCGGATCCTTCCTGCGGTGCGGGTCCCCGCTCGGCGGCCGCCGGCAGGGTGAAGCGGATGCGGGTGCCCTCCGGGTGCCCGGGTCGAGCCGCATCCGGCCCGGCCGGCCGCGCGCGGGCGGCGGTCACGGCGAGGGGCTCCAGGTGAGGTGGACCACGGCCAGGTCGTCGTCCAGGCCGCCGTGGTCGGCGGCCAGGGCCTCGGCGCGCGCGATCAGGGTGTCGACGAACTCCGAGGCGGGCAGGGTGGCGTGCTGTCTGGCCAGTGCGAGCAGCCCCTCCTCACCGAGCCGGCCCTGATCGGTGCGGCCCTCGAACAGCCCGTCCGTGAAGAGCATCAGCGACTGGCCGGGTCGCAGTTCCAGGCGGCCCTCGGGCCACTCCCCCGCGCCGGGCACCACGCCCAGCGCGGGCCCGCGGGGCGGCTCGGTGTACTCGACGGTGCCCTCCGGGGTCAGGTTGAGCAGTCCGTGGTGGCCGGCCCGCCACACCCGGGCGGTACGGCGGTCGGGGGCGAGGGTGAGGATGGTGGCGGTGGCGAAGATCTCGGGGGCGGCGCGTTCGGCCACCAGCACCTGTTCCAGCAGGGCGAGTTGCCGGGCGCCTTCGACCCCGGTCAGGACCAGGGTGCGCCAGGCGATGCGCAGTCCGACGCCGAGCGCGGCCTCGTCGGGCCCGTGCCCGGAGACGTCCCCGATGAGGGTGTGGACGACGCCCTCGGTGGTCTCCACGACGTCGTAGAAGTCCCCGCCGAGCAGGGAGTCGGCCCGGCCGGGGCGGTAACGGGGCGTGACGGTGACGTCCTTGGTGCGCAGCATGGGCAGCGGGAGCAGTCCGCGCTCCAGGCGGGCGTTCTCCTGGGCCCGCATCTGGCTGGCCCGCAGGGCGAGCGCCGCGCGTTCGGCCTGCTTGCGTTCGACGGCGTAGCGCAGCGCGCGGCCGAGGAGTTCGCCCTCGACGCGCCCCTTGACCAGGTAGTCCTGCGCCCCGGCGGAGAGCGCGGCGAGGCCGGTCCGTTCCTCGGCGAGACCGGTCAGCACGACGACGGCGGCGCGGTCGGTGAGCGACAGCGCCCGGCCGAGGGCGTCGAGGCCCTGGCCGTCGGGCAGGTGCAGGTCGAGCAGGACGCAGTCGGCGGGGCGGGCGGCGAGTTCGGTGCCGGCCTCGGCCAGCGTGCGCACCCAGCGCAGTTCGACGGGCACCCCGCTGTCGGCGACCAGTTCCTCGACGAGCAGCGCGTCCCCCGCGTCGTCCTCGACGAGGAGGACGGACAGCCGGCTGCGCCGGCCGTCGCCCTGTCTGGGGATGACGCCCTCGGGGGGCGTCAGCGTGTTGCCTTCCACATCGTCTCCCCACCCCTGCGGTGCCCCAGGTGGGGCGATGGGATCGTACGCGACCGGCACCCTGGCCGGATGCCCTTTGGGACAGTGCCGATCATCTTCGATCATTGCCGTTTGGCAACAGTAGTCGAACACAACAATTGCACGGAGAGCGCCCCGCCGGCCAACGTCACCGGCGCCGGACGCACGGCGGGGAGCGCGGGCCGGACGGCTACGCGGTGTGGCTGCGGTCGCCGGGGAGCGGCCGTACGGCACCGAGCCCCGTCGCCTCGGCGGCGGAGCGGAACGCGGTCAGCCCCTCCAGCAGCGCGCGCCGGGCACGCTCGGGCATCGCCGCCACGACCGTCGCCAGTTCCTGCTCCCGGCGTTCCCGCAGCTGGGCGAGGAAGGCGGCACCGCGCGGCGTCAGCCACAGGCACACCTCCCGGCGCGAGGTGGGGCTGGTGTCCCGGGTGAGGTACCCCACCGCCTGCAGCCGGTCGCAGAGCCGGCTCACCGCGGGCGGCGCGGCGCCCAGGACGTCGCACAGCGTCCTCAGGTTGATCCCCTCGTTGCCCTCCAGCGCGAACAGCACGCGCAGTTGCGAGGGCGGTACGGGTGGGTCGCCCGCCTCCCGGCCGCGGCCCCACAGCACCTCCAGTGCCTCGACCACGGACGACGCCGCGGCCACGGCGGCGTCCCGCTGCGATCCGGCGGTTGCGGGCAAGGGCACCTCCTCACGGCGCGCCGCCCGCGGGGTACCGCGGGCGAGCGGGTAGACGAAGACAGGACAAGGCGCGCCGAACGGCGCGCCACCACGCTAACCGACCCGCCCCCGGACCAAGAAGGACCGTCGCACCCCGGTGAACCGACACGCCCCGCTCGCCGCCGAACGCGCCCTGCGCGCCGCGCCGCCGCACGCCCTGCCCGCCGCCCTGGCGGAGGTCCTCCGCACGCACTGCGCGGCCCGCTCCGTGGAGATCCTGCTCGCCGACTACGGCCTGGCGGTGCTCCAGCCGGTCTCCGCGCCCGAACCCGCTGAGGCCGCCGTACCCGTCGCGGGAACGCCCGAAGGCCGGTGCTTCGGCGCCCAGGAACCGTTCGCCGAGCCGGCGGGCGAGGACGGCGTGCGCCTCCACCTGCCGGTGAGCGTGCGCGGTGACCGGATCGGCGTGCTGAGGGTCGGCCTCCCCGGCGAACCCGCGCCGGAGGAGGTCCGGGACCTCGCGGAGATCGCGGAGGTCCTCGGCCACCACCTCCTCGTCGCCGACCGGGACACCGACCGCTACCTGCGCGCCCGCCGCCGGGAGCGGCTGACCCTCGCCGCGGAGGTGCAGTGGGAGCTGCTGCCCGGACGGGCGTGCGCCCGCCCCGAGTACGCCCTCGGCGCCCAGCTGGAGCCCGCGTACGACATCCACGGAGACAACTTCGACTGGTCGGCCTCCGCGCGGGACCTCACGCTGACCGTCACCAACGGCATGGGAGAGGGCATCGAGGCCGCCCTGCTGACCAGCCTCACCGTGAACGCACTGCGCAACGCCCGGCGTGCCGGCGTCCCCCTCGCCGACCAGGCGGCGCTCGCGGACCAGGCCGTCTACGCCCGCTACCGGGGCGAACGGTACGTTTCGGTCCTGCTGATGCGCTTCGACCTGGCGACCGGCGCGGCCGAGGTCGTCGAGGCCGGATCGCCGCGCGTGTACCGGCTGCGCGGCTCGGCGGTGGAGACGATCGGCTTCGAGGCGCAGTTCCCCCTGGGCATGTTCGAGGACACCCCGTACGTGCCGCAGCCGTTCGAGGTGCGCTCCGGCGACCGGCTCCTGGTGGTGAGCGACGGCGTGTACGCGACCGCCTCCCCGGGCGGCGAGACGTACGGCGAACGGGCCCTGGCCCGCGCGGCCCTGGCCACCCGGCTGCTTCCGGCCGCGGACGTCCCCGGGGCGATCCTGGCCGAACTGCCGGGTCACCGCGTCCTGCCGGAGGCAGAGGACGACGCGCTGATCGTATGCCTGGACTGGCGGTGAACCGCTGGGAGGAGCTTGCCCGGTGACGGGCGATGGGGAAGACTCTTGCCGAAGGGCAACTGTTTGCCCAGCCAACCTTCGTCCAGGTACGAGAGGGTGACCGGAGCGAGCCCGACGGTCCCAGACGGCCCCGGCCATGCTCCTACCGCATCGTGACGTCTCTCCCGCCTCCGCGCTCACCAGTGGCCCGAGAGCAGGGGTCAGGCACCTCCGCTCGGATCGGGCAACGGGTGCTGCGCGCGCTGATCGAGTCCCTGACCGAGACCGCCGTCGTGGTGTGCGACCGCGCCGGGGTGATCCGTGCCGTGAACGCCGTGGTCACCTCCTGGGCCCCGCACGCGGTGCCCGGCCGCCCGCTCGCCGCTACCGCGCCCGCGTGGCTGACGACGGCGGACGCCTCCGGGGCGTCCACCGCCCACGGCGGCGTGGGGAGCCGGCAGGTCACGGCACGCCGCGCCGACCTCCCGGGCGGGCACCACGCCTGGTACCTCACCGACGTGACGGACGCCCGCAGCGCCGACCGCGAACTACGGCTGGCCCAGGAACGGACGGCGTTCCTGGCCGAGGCGTCCGCCCGGCTGCTCTCCTCGCTCGACCCGCGCAAGTGCCTGGCCGCCACGGCCGAACTGGCCGCCTCGCGGCTCGCCGACGCCGCGGTGGTCGTCACCCCGCCCGACCGGCGGCTGCGGCTGACCCGGGCCGTCGCGGGCCGCCCCGGCGTGGAGGAGTGCGCACCGTCCGCCGATCCCGCCGAGGTGCCGGGGCTGGCGGAGGCGCTGGCCGGGTTCCCCCCGGTGCCGTCCCGCTGGATCGACCCCGCGCAGACCCCGGACTGGGTGGTCCCCGAGGACTTCGGCACCCCGGTGTCGCTGCTGGTGACCCCGCTGCCGGGCAACGGGGTCCCGGCGGGGGCGCTCATCCTGATGCGGCGCCTCGGCGGGCCGTTCACGGTCGAGGAGGAGACCTTCGCCCGGGTCTTCGCCGCCCGGGCCGGCGCCGCGATCTGCGCCTGCGTCCTCTACACCGAGCAGGCGCGCAGCGCCGCCCTGCTCCAGGAGGACCTGCTGCCGCCGCGGCTGAAGCCCCTCAGGGGCACCGAGGTCGCGGGCTCCTACCGGCCGGCCCGCGAGGCGCTGCGCATCGGCGGGGACTTCTACGACGCCTACCCGGCGCTGGACTCCGACGGCGAGAGCACCGTGGTCCTGGGGGACGTGTGCGGCAAGGGCCTGGAGGCCGCCGTCCTCACCGGCAAGATCCGCAACACCCTCAGTGCCCTGCGCCTGGTCGAGACCGACCACGTGCGGCTGCTGACGCTGCTCAACGACGCGCTCCTCAACACCGCGCACACGCGGTTCGCGACCATGGTGCTGGCGGGTGTCACCCCGCTCGGCCACGGCCAGGTGCGGCTGCGGCTCACCGCGGGCGGCCACCCGGCCCCGCTCATCCTGCGGGCCTCCGGCGAGGTGGAGGAGGCCGACACGACCGGCACGCTGATCGGCGCGGTGCCCGACGTACGGGCGACGACCTTCACCACGGTGCTGCAGCCCGGGGAGAGCTGCCTGCTCTACTCGGACGGCGTCACCGAGGCCCGCGGCGGGGTGACGGGCCGTGAGTTCTTCGGCTCGGAGCGCCTGAAGACGACCATGGCCGGGTGTGTCGGCATGCCCGTGGAGGCCCTGGTCGAGCACGTGGAGATGCGCACCACCGAATGGCTCGCCGACCGCCCCCACGACGACATCGCGCTGGTCGGCATGGCCGCCCCGCGCGGCACCGATGGCGACGCGGACCCCGGCTCCCGCCGCCCCGCGGGGTCCTGAGTCCCGCGCGACCAGCGCCGCCGGCCGGATGCTGCACCCGCCGATGGCCGCGGTGGTCCCGGGCGTTCGTCGACGGTCGGATCCCTCGACGGGCGCGGCATGCCGTGTGCGGCGGCCCTCCCGGGCCCGCCGCGGACGCCGGCGCGGCCCCGGCTGCGCACCGTGACCGGTCATACTGGTGTCATGACCAGCGCGGCGAGGCAGAGAGCGAGATCCGGCGCATGACGCAGTCCCCCGCCCGGCAGACCGCGCCGGCGGCCGAGGAGCCGCGCCTGACGGTGGACGAGCTCGCGGCACGGTCCGGTACGACGGTCCGCACGATCCGCTTCTACAGCGCCAAGGGCCTGCTGCCGCCGCCGGAACTGGGCACCCGGCGCGTCGGTCTGTACGGGCCGGACCACCTCGCCCGTCTGGCGCTGATCGAGGAACTGCAGCGACAGGGGCTGACGCTGGCCGCGATCGGCCGCTACCTGGACCAGCTGCCGGCCGACATCACCCCCGAGGACCTCGCACTGCACCGGGCGCTGGTGGCGACATGGATGCCGGACGCAGCGGAGGAGCTGGCCCGCGACAGGCTGGAGCAGCGGGCGGGGCGGCCGCTGAGCGGCCATGACCTGGACCGGCTCGCGGCCATGGGCGTCCTGCACCCCACCGGGGACCCCGGTGTGCTGCTGGTGAACCCGGCCCTGCTGCACCTGGGCGTGCGCCTGCTGGACGTGCCGATCCCGCTGGAGACGCTGCTCGCCACCCGGGAGATCGTGCTCAAGCACGCCCGCGCGGTCGCCCACGAGCTGCACCGGCTCTTCCAGCAGGAGGTGTGGCAGCCGTACGTGGCCGGACGCCCGGCGCCGGAGGAGCGGGCCCGGATGCGCAGGCTCACCGACGACCTGCAGCCGATGGTCGTCCAGGCCCTGGTCACCGCCTTCCAGCGGTCGCTCGCCGAGGAACTGCGGGCCACGGCCGCCGGGCTCGGCGACCGGGGGCGCGGAGAGGACTGAGACGACGGTGCCGCGGTCCCCCGGGTGCGGGGGCCGCGGCACCGTCGTACGGGTCAGCCGTCGGTGAAGGTCTCGCCCCGCCCGGCCTTGCGCACCAGCAGCTCCGGCGCCGCGAAGCGCTCGCCGTAGGCGGCCCTCAACTCCTCGGCGCGGGCGAGGAAGCCGGCCGGGCCACCGGGGTAGCCGTTGACGTACTGCAGGACGCCACCGGTCCAGGCGGGGAAGCCGATGCCCAGGATGGAGCCGATGTTGGCGTCGGCGACGGAGGTGAGGACGCCCTCCTCCAGGCAGCGGACGGTGTCCAGCGCCTCGGCGAAGAGCATGCGCTCCTTGAGGTCCTCGAAGGGGACGGCCGCCGCCTCCGGTTTGGTGAAGTGCTCGCGCAGTCCGGGCCACAGGCCCGCCCGCCTGCCGTCCGCGTAGTCGTAGAAGCCGGCGCCCCCGCTGCGCCCGGGGCGGCCGAACTCCTCGACCATGCGGTCGATGACGGCGTCGGCCGGGTGCGGCTGCCAGGTGCCGCCGGCCTCCTCCACCGCGCGCCGTGACTCCTCGCGGATCTTGCGGGGCAGCGTGAGCGTCAGCTCGTCCATCAGGGACAGCACCTTGGCCGGGTAGCCCGCCTGGGCGGCGGCCTGCTCCACGGTCGCGGGGTCGACGCCCTCGCCGACCATGGCGACGCCCTCGTTGATGAAGTGCCCGATGACGCGCGAGGTGAAGAAGCCGCGCGAGTCGTTGACGACGATCGGGGTCTTGCGGATCTGCCGGACCAGGTCGAAGGCCCGGGCGACGGCCTCGTCGCCGGAGCGGGCGCCCTTGATGATCTCGACCAGCGGCATCTTGTCGACCGGCGAGAAGAAGTGCAGGCCGATGAAGTCCCCGCGGCGCTGCACGCCCTCGGCGAGCAGCGTGATGGGCAGGGTGGAGGTGTTGGAGCACAGCAGGGCGTCGGGGGCGACCACGCCCTCGATCTCCTGGAAGACCTTGTGCTTCAGGGCCGGGTCCTCGAAGACCGCCTCGATCACGGCGTCGCAGCCCGCCAGGTCCTGCGGGTCTGCGGTGGGGTGGATCCGGGCGAGCAGCTCGTCCCGCTTCTCCTGGGTGGTGCGGCCCCTGGCCAGGGCCTTGTCGAGCAGTCCCGCGGAGTACGCCTTGCCGCGCTCGGCGGCCTCGGCGGTGACGTCCTTCAGGACGACCTCGATGCCCGCCTTGGCGCAGGAGTAGGCGATGCCCGCGCCCATCATGCCGGCGCCGAGCACGGCCACCTTGGTGACCTTCCGGGCCGGGACGTCCTTGGGGCGGCTGGCACCGGAGTTGACGGCCTGCATGTCGAAGAAGAAGGCCTGGATCATGTTCTTCGCGACCTGGCCGGTCACCAGCTCGGTGAAGTAACGGGCCTCGATCGTGAAGGCGGTGTCGATGTCGACCTGGGCGCCCTCGACGGCCGCGGCCAGGATGTTGCGCTGCGCCGGGTAGGGGGCGCCGGCGAGCTGCTTCCTCAGGTTGGCCGGGAAGGCGGGCAGGTTGGCCGCGAACGCGGGGGTGCTGGGGGTGCCGCCGGGGATGCGGTAGCCCTTGGCGTCCCACGGCTGCGCGGACGCGGGGTGGGCGTCGATGAAGGCGTGCGCCTTGGCGAGCATGTCGTCGTGGTCCGTGGCGACCTCGTGCACCAGCCCGTTCTCCAGCGCCCGCCGCGGGTCGTACTGGTTGCCCTGCAGCAGCACCTTCAGCAGCGCGTCGGTGATGCCCAGCAGCCGCACCGTGCGGACCACCCCGCCGCCGCCGGGGAGCAGGCCGAGGGTCGCCTCGGGCAGGCCGATCTTCGATCCGCGGGCGTCGAGCGCGACGCGGTGGTGGCAGGCCAGCGCGATCTCGTAACCGCCGCCGAGGGCCGCGCCGTTGACGGCGGCGACCACGGGCTTGCCGAGGGTCTCGATGCGGCGCAGGTCGCGCTTGATGCCCATGCCGGCCTCGAAGATCTGCGGGGCGTCCTCGGGACCCGCCTTGATCATGTCCTTGAGGTCGCCGCCGGCGAAGAAGGTCTTCTTGGCGGAGGTGACGATGACGCCGCGGACCGAGTCGCGTTCCGCCTCCAGGCGGTCGGCGACGACCCGCAGGGACTCCCTGAAGGCCTGGTTCATGGTGTTGGCGGACTGGTTCGGGTCGTCGAGGACGAGGGTGACGACCCCGGTCCCGTCCTGTTCCCAGCGGATGGTGGTGTTCGTCGGAAGAGCGGTCATGTTCGGTCGGCTCCGTTGCGGGGTGCGGGACAGGAGGTCAGAGACGCTCGACGACGGTGGCGATGCCCATGCCGCCGCCGACGCACAGCGTGGCGAGTCCGTACCGCTGGTCGCGGCGCTCCAGTTCGTCGATCAGGGTGCCCAGGATCATGGCGCCGGTGGCGCCGAGCGGGTGGCCGAGCGCGATGGCGCCGCCGTTGACGTTGACCTTGTCGTGGCTCAGGCCCATCTCGCGCATGAAGCGCAGGACGACGGCGGCGAAGGCCTCGTTGATCTCGACGAGGTCGATGTCGTCGACGGTCAGCCCGGCCTTGGCGAGCGCCTTGCGGCAGGCGGGGGCGGGGCCGGTGAGCATGATGGTGGGGTCGGAGCCGGAGACCGCGGCGGAGACGATGCGGGCGCGCGGGGCCAGGCCGAAGCGCTCGCCCGTCTCGCGGTTGCCGATGGCGACCAGGGCGGCGCCGTCCACGATGCCGGAGGAGTTGCCCGCGTGGTGGACGTGGTCGATCTTCTCGACCCAGTGGTACTTCTGCAGCGCGACGGCGTCGAACCCGCCGGCCTCGCCGATCGTGGCGAAGGAGGGCTTCAGCCCGGCCAGGCTCTCCGCGGTGGTGCCGGGCCGGATGTGCTCGTCGCGGTCGAGGACGACCAGGCCGTTGCGGTCGACGACGGGGACGACGGAGCGGTCGAAACGCCCCTCCTTCCAGGCCTCGACGGCGCGCGCCTGCGACTCGGCGGCGTAGGAGTCGACGTCGTGGCGGCTGAAGCCCTCGATGGTGGCGATGAGGTCGGCGCCGACGCCCTGGGGCACGAAGCCCGTGGTGTAGCTGGTCATGGGGTCCATGGCCCAGGCCCCGCCGTCGGAGCCCATGGGGACGCGGGACATCGACTCGACGCCGCCCGCGAGCACCAGGTCCTCCCAGCCGGAACGCACCTTGGCGGCGGCCATGTTGACGGCCTCCAGTCCGGAGGCGCAGAAGCGGTTCTCCTGAACGCCCGCCACGGTCTCGGGCAGCCCGGCGGCGATGGCGGCGGTCTTGGCGATGTCGGAGCCCTGGTCGCCGATCGGGGTCACGACGCCGAGCACGATGTCGTCGATCGCGGCCGGGTCGAGGCCCGGCAGGCGGCGGCGCAGTTCGTCGATGAGCCCGGTGACCAGGTCGATGGGCTTGGTGCCGTGCAGGGAGCCGTTGGCCTTTCCGCGCCCGCGCGGGGTGCGGATGGCCTCGTAGACGTAGGCGTCGGTGCTCAACGTCGGGTGCCTTTCGATGAGGGTGTCGGTGGGGATGCGGGTGGGGATGCCGGTGGGGGTGACGGGCGGGGATGGGGCCGGATCAGCCGAGCAGCGAACGGCCGATGATCTCCTTCATGATCTCCGTGGTGCCGCCGTAGATGGTCTGGATGCGTCCGTCGGTGAAGGCCTTGGCGATCGGGAACTCGCTCATGTAGCCGTAGCCGCCGTGCAGTTGCAGACAGCGGTCGGTGACCCGCTTCTGCAGTTCCGTCGCCCACCATTTGGCCATCGACGCGTGCACCGCGTCGAGGCGGCCCGCCGCGTGCTCGCCGATGCAGCGGTCGACGAAGGTGCGCGTGACGGCGCATTCGGTGGCCATCTCGGCGATCTCGAACCGTATGTGCTGGAGCCGGGCGAGCGGCCGGCCGAAGGCCTCGCGCTCCTTGACGTAGGTGGTGGTGAGGTCCAGCAGGTGCTCGGCGGCGGCCGCCGCGGCGACGGCGATCGTGAGCCGCTCCTGGGCGAGGTTGGCCATCAGGTGGAAGAAGGCCTGGTTCTCGGTGCCGAGCAGGTTCTCCTTGGGCACCCGTACGTCGTGGAAGAAGAGCTCGGCGGTGTCCTGGGCCTTCTGGCCGATCTTGTCCAGGTTGCGGCCGCGTTCGAAGCCGGGCATGCCGCGCTCCACGACGAGGAGGCTCAGCCCGCGCGCACCGCCTTCGGGGGTGGTGCGCGCGACGACCACGACGAGGTCGGCGAGGATCCCGTTGGAGATGAAGGTCTTGGAGCCGTTGAGGACGTAGGCGTCGCCCGCGTCGGTGGCGGTGGTGCGGATGCCCTGCAGGTCGGAGCCCGCACCGGGCTCGGTCATGGCGATGGCCGTGATGGTCTCGCCGCTGCAGAAGCCGGGCAGCCAGCGCCGTTTCTGCTCCTCGGTGGCCAGTCCGGTCAGGTACGGGCCGATGACGTCGTTGTGCAGGCCGAGGGCGAGCCCGTGTGCCCCGGCGCGGGCGAACTCCTCCGCCAGCACGACCGCGTAGCGGAAGTCGTCGCTGCCCCCGCCGCCGTACTCCTCGGGGACGGCCGGGCCGAGCAGGCCCTGGCGGCCGGCGGCGAGCCAGGCCTCGCGGTCGACGATGCCGGCCTTCTCCCAGCGCTCGTGGTGCGGCAGCACCTCCTTGGCGAGGAAGGTCCGCACGGTCTCCCGGAACGCCTCGTGCTCGGCCGTGAAGAGGTCGCGCTGCATGCTTGTGCCTGCCTTCCGCCGGTGGCCCGGCTACGGGAGCCGGTCCCCGGCCTGCTCGACGAGGGTGGTGCTGGGCGGCGCGGCCCCTGGGGCGGGCGCCGGCAGGTCCCAGTCGCGGGCGACCTCGGCCGTGTGCGCGCCGGGCATCGCGGGCGGCCGGCGCAGCACGCCGGGGGTGGCGGAGAAGCGCGGGGCGGGAGCGGGCTGGGTGGTGCCGCCGGCGTCGGCGAAGGTGCCGCGGGCGGCCAGGTGGGGGTGGGCCGCGGCCTCCGCCAGCGACAGCACCGGCGCCGTGCAGGCGTCGCTGTCCTCGAAGACCTCCGTCCACTCCTGGCGGGTACGGGACTTGAAGCGGGCCGCGATCACGGCGCGCAGCTCGTCCCAGCGTCCGAGGTCGCCCCGGTCCGGCGCGTCCTGGGGGAGGTCGAGCAGCCGGGCGAACTCCGCGTAGAAGGCGGGTTCCAGGGCGCCGACGGCCATCCAGCCGCCGTCGGCGGTCTCGTAGACGGCGTAGTAGGGGCAGCCGCCGTCCAGCAGGTTGGCGCCGCGCCGGTCCTGCCAGCCGCCGGCGGCGACCATGCCGCGGATCATCGCGCCGAGGTGGGCGACGCCGTCGACGATGGCCGCGTCGACGACCTGTCCGGTGCCGGTGGCGCGGGCGTGGTGCAGGGCCGCGAGGACGCCGGTGACGAGGTAGAGGGAGCCGCCCGCGTAGTCGCCGAGCAGGTTGGCCGGGATGGCGGGCGGTCCGTCGCCGGAGCCGATCATCCCGAGGGCCCCGGCGACGGCGATGTAGCCGATGTCGTGCCCGGCGCGCGGGGCGAGCGGCCCGTCCTGGCCCCAGCCGGTCATCCGGCCGTAGACGAGGCGGGGGTTGCGGGCGTGGCAGTCGGCGGGACCGACGCCGAGGCGTTCGGCGACGCCGGGGCGGTTGCCCTCCAGCAGGATGTCGGCGCGGGCGGCGAGGTCCAGGACCAGCCGGGCGCCCTCCTCGCTCTTGAGGTCGGCGACCACGGAGCGTTTGTTGCGGTTGGTGACGTCGTGCGCCGGGTCGATGCCGAGCCGTGAGCCACCGGGCCGGTCGACGCGGACGACGTCGGCGCCGAGGTCGCCGAGCAGCATGGCGGCGAACGGGGCCGGCCCGATGCCGGCCAGCTCCACCACGCGCACACCGGCGAGCGGCCCGCCGGCGGAGGCCGCTTCCCCGGGTCGCGTTCCCGCCTCGGTCATCGGGGGCCTCCGGCTTCGCAACGAGCATGACAGTATTGCTGTAACACTGGCGATGCTATGGATGCGCGATGCCGTTGACAAGGGCGGCAGCCCCGGCGGGCCGCGGTTCGTGTGAGGATCACCGCCATGGAGGAGGCACAGTGGCACAGGTGACGGACGTGGCGCCGCCGGACGACGCCGTACGGGTGAGGGAGCTCTGGCAGGGCCTGGGCCTGCCGGGGATCGTGGACGTGCACACGCACTTCATGCCGGACCGCGTGCTGGCCAAGGTCTGGGCGTACTTCGACTCCGCCGGCCCGCTCACGGGCCGGCCGTGGCCCATCGCGTACCGCACCGACGAGGACGCGCGGGTGGCCACGCTCCGGGCGTTCGGGGTGCGCGCCTTCACCTCGATGCTCTACCCGCACAAGCCTGCGATGGCCGCCTGGCTGAACTCCTGGGCCGCCGGCTTCGCCGCCCGGACGCCCGACTGCCTGCACACGGCGACCTTCTTCCCGGAGCCGCAGGCGCCGGGCTACGTCCGGCAGGCGCTGGAGGCGGGCGCCCGGGTCTTCAAGTGCCACGTCCAGGTCGGGGCCTTCGACCCCAACGACCCGCTGCTCGACCCCGTCTGGGGGCTGCTCGCGGACAGCGGCGTCCCCGTCGTCACCCACTGCGGGTCGGGCCCCGTCCCCGGCCGCCACACCGGTCCCGGCCCGATCGCGCGGCTGCTGGCCCGGCACCCCCGGCTGCGGCTGGTCGTCGCCCACATGGGGATGCCCGAGTACGGGGCGTTCCTGGACCTCGCCGGGCGGTACGAGGGCGTGCACCTGGACACGACGATGGCCTTCACGGACTTCAGCGAGGCCGCGGCGCCCTTCCCGCCCCCGGAGCGCAAGCGGCTGGCCGACCTCGGGGAGCGCGTCCTGTTCGGCAGCGACTTCCCCAACATCCCGTACGCGTACCCGCACGCCCTGGAGGCGCTGACGCGGCTGGAGCTGGGCGACGCGTGGACGCGGGGCGTCCTGCACGGCAACGCCGTCCGGCTGTTCGGGCTCGCCGGGTGACGCCGCCCCTGCGGCCCGGCGGCCCCGAAGCGCTCACCACGGCGCGGCTGGTCCTCGAACCGCTGCGGGTCGAGCACGCCGAGGAGATGGCCGCCGTGCTCGGCGACCCCCGGCTCCACGAGTTCACCGGTGGCGCTCCGTACGACGCACCGGGCCTGCGCGCCCGCTACGCCCGCCTGGTCGCCGGCTCCGGGGACCCGAGCGTGTCCTGGTGGAACTGGGTGGTCCGGCTCCGCGCGGACGACCGCCTCGCGGGCACCGTGCAGGCGACGGTGGCGTGGGACACGCCGGACGGCACGGTCGCGGAGGTCGCGTGGGTGGTCGGCACCCCCTGGCAGGGCCGGGGCATCGCCACCGAGGCGGCCGTCGCCCTCGTCACCTGGCTCGCCGTGCTCCCCGTGGACCGCGTCGTCGCCCACGTCCACCCCGGGCACCGGGCGTCCGGGGCGGTCGCCGCGGCGGCGGGCCTGGCCGCCACGTCCCTCGTCGTGGACGGCGAGACCCGCTGGCAGCGCGACGTCACCCCGCGATCCGACGCGACACGGGGCTGACCCACTCGGCGGGTGCTGCCGGGCCGCCGGGCCCGTGCGGCGGCCCGTGCGGCGCTCCGACGGAAGGGGGCGCGGCGCCGGGACGGCTGAGGCAGCAGGGTGGCGGTCACGGCCGTACCGCATGCAGGGCGCCCCAGGCGCCTCGGGCAGGCTCATCGGGAACGGGCGAAGGGGCTCCCCGCTCACCGCAGTCCGGAACGACGACACCGGCGGGCGGCCACGGACGCCATTGCAGCCGTCGGCCGCCGGCGTGATGAAGGATGTCCCCGCCCGGAACATCCCGCTACGTCCCGCCGCACGCCACCGGAGGTACCCCGCATGGCGCCACGTCCGCACTGGCTCTTCGGCGACCAGCTGGGGCCGCACTTCCTCGACCCCGGCGTCCCCGTGGTGATGATCGAGGCGCGCTCGGCGTTCGCCCGGCGCCGCTCGCACCGGGCCAAGGCCCATCTCCTGCTGTCCGCGATGCGGCACCGGGCGGCGGAACTCGGCGACCGCGTGCGCTACGTGCGGGCAGGGACCTACCGCGAGGGGCTGCGCGAGGCGGTCGGCGACGCAGGCGTGACCGTGTGCCGGCCGAGCTCCCGGGCCGCGCTGAGGCTGGTGGAATCGCTGGACCGGGTCGAGGTGCTGCCGGACCGCGCGTTCCTGGTGCCGCGTGAGGACTTCGCCGGGTGGCTGGAGGGCCGCTCCGGCGGACGCCTGCTGCTGGAGGACTTCTACCGCTGGGTGCGCCGCTCCCACGACCTGCTGATGGACGGCGGCGAACCGGCCGGCGGGCGCTGGAACCTGGACCACGACAACCGGGAGCCGCCGCCGCGCGACCGGGACGACCTCGGGGTGCCGCCGCCCTGGCGGCCGCACGAGGACGAGATCGACGAGGAGGTCCGGCGCGACCTGGACCGCTGGGAGCGCGAGGGCCGGGTCCGCTTCGTGGGACGCGACGGCCCCCGCATGTTCCCCGCGACCCGGCGCGAGGCCCTGTCGGCGCTCCGCGCCTTCGTCGCGCACCGGCTGCCGGAGTTCGGGCGGTACGAGGACGCCATGCTCGCCGGGGACCCGGTGATGAGCCACAGCCTGCTCTCCGCCCCCCTGAACCTGGGGCTGTTGCACCCCGCCGAGTGCGTCGAGCGGGCGGAGCGCGCCCTGCGGTCCGGTGAGGCGCCGCTGAACAGCGTGGAGGGCTTCGTCCGGCAGGTCGCCGGATGGCGCGAGTACGTACAGCAGTTGTACTGGCACTTCGGCGCCGGCTACCGGCGCCGCAA
The DNA here is from genome assembly GCF_033792725.1 of Streptomyces sp. PA03-5A. NCBI lineage: Bacteria > Bacillati > Actinomycetota > Actinomycetes > Kitasatosporales > Streptomycetaceae > Streptomyces > Streptomyces sp. PA03-5A. The sequence goes on from NZ_JARAVL010000015.1 coordinate 183,645, forward strand.
CGAACTGCGCCACCACACGCGGCTGCCGCGCTGGTTCCTGGAACTGGACGCGGAAGCGGTGCGGGCGCGCTGCCTGTCGACGGTGCTGGCCCAGGTCCGCGACACGGGGTGGACCCACCACATCCCCCGGCTGATGGTGCTGGGCAGTCACGCCCTCCAACACGGCTGGGACCCGGCGGAGTTGACGGACTGGTTCCACCGCTGCTTCGTCGACGGCCACGACTGGGTGATGGCGCCGAACGTGGTCGGGATGTCCCAGTACGCGGACGGCGGGCTGATGACGACCAAGCCGTACACCTCGGCGGGCGCCTACATCCACCGCATGAGCGACCTGTGCGACGGCTGCGCCTACCGGCCCGCCGAACGGACGGGCGAGCGCGCCTGCCCGTACACGACCGGCTACTGGTCCTTCGTGCACCGGCACCGGGACCTGCTCGCCGCCAACCACCGTACGGCGAGGGCGGTTCGGGGGCTGGAGCGGCTGGGGAACCTGCCCGAGGTACTGGCCCTGGAGGAGGAGCGCGGACGACGAACTCCGTGACGGTGCGCAACCTCCGCCGTGCAGGGGGTACGCGAACACCGGTGCCCCTTGGCGATACCTACGAAAGAGAGTCACTTCGTCACTCTGCGTAGCGAACTCAATGCACTTCAGGCACGTATAGTTACCTGCGTCACACCAGTAACAGGGAACGGTTCGGGGGCCCACGTGAGTCTCATACGTAGGGCCGCAGTTGGGCACTGGAGCTGGTTGCTGCCCGACGCGCAGGAGTAGTGAGGAGAAGCCATGCGACCGTTCGCGCTGATTCATGCCCGGCCGGCCACACCCGAAACATTCGTAGCGCCGTACACCTACGATTCCGCCCTGCAGCTGAACGTGCTCCCCGACGGACGCCCCGTCATCACCGACCGCGCGCTGCTGCTCGCCACGGCCGCCACCGTCTCCACCGCAGGCTCCAAGACGCACTTCGACGACTGAGCACCCCGAACCCGATGACCGTCCTGATCCTCACCTCCCCCGAGGACGTGACAGCCGACCTGGTGGTGGCCGCGCTGCACGACCGCGGGACGCCGGTGGTCCGCCTGGACCCTGCGGACCTGCCCGGCGAGGTGTCCATGTCCGCCGAGTACGTACGCGGTGACGTACGCGGGTACCTGTCGGTCCAGGAGCGCATGGTGAGCATGGACAGCGTGCGCTCGATCTGGATCCGAAGACCCGGCACACCCGGCGCGGGCGCGGCGGAGCAGTCCGCGTGGCTGACCGCCGAGGCCGGCGGAGCACTGTACGGGGCGCTGCGCTGCGTGCGGGCCCGGTGGATGAACCACCCGGGCGCCGCGGCGCAGGCCCGTTACAAGCCGTGGCAGTTGTTCACCGCGCACCACTGCGGGTTCGCGGTCCCCGCCACGCTCATCACCACCTTCCCGCAGGCGGCAAGGGAGTTCGCCGAGCAGCATCCGCAGCTGGTGGTCAAGTCGGTCTCCGGCACGCATCCGGGCGATCCGCCGATGGCGCTGCCGACCACGCTGGTCGCCCCGGACGCCGACTTCTCCGCGGTGGCCGCCGGCCCGACGCTGCTGCAGCAGTACATACCCAAGGCCGCCGACATCCGGCTGACCTGCGTGGGGACGGGGCTGTTCGCGGCCCGCAAGAAGTCCGGCCCCGACCAGGTCGACGGCCGGTTCGGCAGCCCCGAGGACGCCGACTGGGAGCCCGTCGAGCCGCCGGCGCGCATCGTGCGCTCGGTGCGGGAGTACATGGCCGCGGCCGGACTCGCCTACGGCGCCTTCGACTTCGCCGAGGACACCGACGGGACCTGGTGGTTCCTGGAGTGCAACCAGGGCGGGCAGTTCGGCTTCGTCGAGCTGGCGACGGGGCAGCCCATCACCGCGGCCATCGCCAACTGGCTGGCCGGCTGTCAGGACTCCCGTACGCCCCACGGGACGCCGTAGGAGGTCAGCAGGTCGAGGAACGGACGCGGCGCGAAGGCCTCCGGGCCGAGGACCCCGCTGCCCGCCCAGGAGCCCGCGGCCATCAGTTCCAGGGCCACGACGGGGTTGACGGCCGTCTGCCAGACGACGGCCTGCGAGCCGTACTCGCGCATCGACCACTGGTTGTCGACGACGTGGTACAGGTACACCTCGCGCGCCCGGCCGTCCTTCGTCCCCTTGACCCACGTCCCGGCGCAGGTCTTGCCGTGCATGCGCTCGCCCAGCGTCGCCGGGTCCGGCAGGCAGGCGGCCACCACGTCCCGCGGGCTGACCCGGGCCGCTCCCAGGTCGCTGCCCACCGCGACGGGTTCGGTGCGGTCCAGGCCCAGCTGATGGAGGGTCCTGAGGGTGCCGATGAACTCCTCCCCCAGGCCGTACTTGAAGGTGACGCGCCCCGCGTCGACCCAGCGCGGCATCAGCAGCACCTCCTCGTGCTCGACGTTCACGCAGCTGACGGGGCCGATGCCCTCGGGGAAGTCGAAGACCTCGGGCTCGCTGAAGGGCGGGGTCGTGAACCAGCCGCGTCCGGCCTCGTAGACCACCGGCGGGTTGAGGCACTCCTCGATGGTGGTCCAGATGCTGAACGACGGAGCGAAGTCGTAGCCGTCGACGGTGAGGTTCGCGCCGTCGCGCACCCCGATCTCCTCGATCGCGTCGAACAGCTCGTCGGCGGCGTAGCGGGCGAAGACGTCCGACAGGCCCGGCTCCACGCCCATCCCGACCAGGGCCAGCCGTCCGGCCCCCTCCCACTCGGCGGCCCGCTCGAACTGCTCGTCGCCGAGCTTGACCCCGCATTCCTGATGGGGGCGCTCGGGGTGGGGGCGGGACAGCGACATCGCCATGTCGAGGTAGTCGGCACCGGCGGCGAGGGCGGCACCGAACAGGGGCATCACGAAGCGCGGGTCGGTGGCGTTGAGCAGGACGTCGCAGCGCCGCTCGGCGAGCAGCGCGGTGACCGCGGCCTCGTCGGAGGCGTCGACGCGGGCGGCGGAGAACCGGCCCGTCCCGTCGTCCGCGGCCGCGACGGCGGCCTCGGCGCGGGCGAGGTCCCGGTCGGCGACGACCATGGCCTCGAAGAACGAGCGGCGGGCGGCGATCCGGGTGATGGCGGTGCCCACCCCGCCGGCTCCCACGAGCAGTACACGCATGGCTGACAAGTCTCCGTTTCCGAGGCGGAGGCGCCTCTGCCCAGGGATGAAACGCCGCCGCGCGACGTATGGTCAATGGCGTTGGCATAAGGCCGCAGGCGGGAAGGAGGGGCCGCGTGCCCAAGAAGGTCGTCCAGGAGGCGGCACGGCGGCGCCGCCGCCCCACCAGGAGCGGGGCCGTGCTCTCGCACCGGCTGATCGTCGACACCGCGCTGCGGATGCTGCGCGAGCACGGCTCCGCCGGGCTGACCGTGCGCCGGCTGGGCACCGCGCTCGGCGCCGACCCGAGCACGCTGTACCGCTACTTCCGCGGCATGGACGACCTCACCCTGGCCATCGCGGACGACCTGATGGGCCGGGCCGTGGAGGGCTGGCGGTCCACCGGCACCTGGCGCGCCGACCTGCGCGACCTGGGGCTGCGCATCCACACCGCGTACCTCGCCCATCCGCAGGCGGCGGTGCTCACCGCCAGCCGGGTCTCCGGCCGCGCCCACGAGACCGCTGCCGACGAGACCGTCCTGGGCATCCTGCGCACCGCCGGTTTCCCCGACCCCGCCGCGGTCGCGATCTACCAGGCCTTCATCGACCAGGCCCTGGCCTTCGCCGCGCTGGACGCGGCGACCCTGGCCCTCCCCGAGGCCGCCCGGTCCGCCGACCGGGACGTGTGGCGGGAGACGTACGCGCGCCTCCCGGCGCGGACCCACCCGCACATCGCGGCCACCGCCGGCCTACTGGTCGACCGCATGAACCGCAGCGCCTACCCCACCGCCCTCGACATGCTCCTGGACAGCGCCGCGGCCCGGCTGACGGCGTCACGGGAAGCCTGAGGGCTCACCTGCCGTTCACCTCTCTGCGCATACTTGAAGGCCGGACCCGCCCGTGACCTGCGCGGGTCCGGGTTCGCCGGGGCGCCCGTCGAGCCCTCCGCCGGCGTCGCACTGCCCGCCCGGCATGACCGCACAACCGTGAGAGGAGCGTGAGCTCCGGCGCTCGCCGCCGGTTCGCACGCGGCCGTATGGAGTACGACGTATGAAGCACCGCCGGACGGACCGAGCCCCCGCGACGACGCCCCGGTGGCGGTTGTTGGTGCCGTGCCTCGCGGTCCTCGGGGTCTGCGCCGGCGCGCTGTGCGCGGTGCCCGCCCTACAGAACGCTCACGAGCGGGCGGTCCCCGCGGCCGGCCGGCACGGGCCGGCCGCCTCCGCCCTGCGGCCCTCGGCGCCCCCACGGACGCCGACGGCGACGCCGACCCTGATCCGGGTGCCGGAGCACGGCGACGGCAGGTTCACCAAGGCCCCCGGCAGCCGGCAGACCATCGGGCACGGCACCCCGCTGCTGTACGGCGTGGAGGTCGAGGACGGCACCGGGTTCTCCGCCGCCTCGGTCGCCGCGCAGGTCGACCGCATACTCGCCGACAAGCGCGGCTGGACGACGGCCGGCGCCGCCTTCCGGCGGGTCTCCGCGCCGCCGTACGACTTCCTCGTGCGGCTGGCCACCCCGGACACCACGGACGCCCTGTGCGCGAAGTACGGCCTGGACACCGGCGGCGAGGTCAACTGCAGCGGCGGCAAGGACGTCGTGGTCAACCTCAAGCGCTGGGTGCTGCTGAGCCCGTACTACAAGGGCCGTCCGGCCGAGTACCGCGCCCTGATCGTCAACCACGAGGTCGGCCACCGTCTCGGCCGCGGCCACCGCGGCTGCCCTGGTCCCGGGCGGCCCGCCCCGGCGATGATGCAGCAGATCAAGGGCCTGCACGGCTGCGTCGCCAACGCCTGGCCGTACGACCGGCACGGCGAGATGATCACCGGCCCCGCCGTCCCGTGACGGGCGACCGCGCCGCGCCCGGGCCGGGCCCCGCGGCCCGGCCGCCAGATGACCGCGACGCCGCACGCCGGCTCCCCGGGCGGCCCCGCCCGTCCGGGTAGGGTCGGGACGGTGGCACCGGAACCGGAGGGGCTCTTCCCGCTCGACGACGTCCTGCCCCCGCGGCACACGGCGGCGGGCGGCGCGTCCTTCCGCGACTCCCCCGCCGCCGCACGTCTGCTGGACGTCCGCACCGTCTACGCGGAGCCGGAGGCGGCCGCGTCCCCGCGGGGGCGGGAGATCCTCGCCCGCTTCCCGGACGCCGTCGTCGTCGAGGTGCCGTCGCACTGGCGGATCCCGGGCCTGCACGGCAACGAGGGCAACGCCGCGCGCTGGGTGCGGGTGAAGACGCGGACCGTGGTCCTCGGGGTGAAGAAGACGCTCACCGTCCGCCCCAACGGCCGCTCGGCCGACTGGATCGCGCCCGGCGCCTCCAACGGCTGTGCCATGGCCTGCGCCTACTGCTACGTCCCGCGCCGCAAGGGCTACGCCAACCCGGTCACCACCTTCACCAACATCGACCGCGTCATCGGCCGCATCGCGCGGCACGTCGCGGAGCAGGGCCGCAAGCCCGCGCCGAACCAGTGCGACCCGCGGGCGTGGGTGTACGACGTCGGCGAGAACGGCGACTGCTCGGTGGACGCCCTGATCAGCGACAACACCGCCGACCTCGTAGCGGCCTTCCGGCGGTGGCCCACGGCGAAGGCCTCCTTCGCGACCAAGTTCGTCAACCCCGACCTGCTGCGGCTCGACCCCCGGGGACGCACGAGGATCCGCTTCTCGCTGATGCCGCCCGAGGACTCCCGGCTGCTGGACATCCGCACCAGCCCGGTGGCCGAACGGATCGCCGCCGCGGGCGACTTCCTGGAGGCCGGGTACGAGGTGCACCTCAACCTGTCGCCGGTCGTCGTGCGTCCCGGCTGGCAGACCGCGTGGGCGGAGCTGTTCCGGCACCTGGACGACGTCCTTCCGGCGGCGGTGAAGGCCCAGGCCGCGGCCGAGGTGATCATGCTCACCCACAACGCCGGGCTGCACGAGGTCAACCTGGGCTGGCACCCCCGGGCCGAGGAACTGCTGTGGCGCCCCGCGCTGCAGGAGCCGAAGCACTCGCAGAACGGGGACCTGAACGTGCGCTACCGCGCCGCGGAGAAGGCCGCGTCCGTACGCCGGCTGCTGGCGCTCGCCGCGGAGCACGCGCCGTGGCTCCGCATCCGCTACGCCTTCTGAGGCTTCCTCCGGAAGTTCTGCGGGAGTTCCCGTCCACGACGTGACACAAGCCACGTACGAAACCGTTTCGTTTCGATGAGCTCCAACCCTATGCTCAGACGAGTACGAAACCGTTTCGTTTAGGAGGGAGAGGGCCATGCCGGCACCGGTCACCGCCCGCCGTGGCAGCCGCCTCACCCCGGAACGCGAGGCCGCGGTCTACACGAGCACCCTCGACCTGCTCCGCGAGGTCGGCTACGAGGCCCTGACCATGGACGCCGTCGCCGCTCGCTGCCACTGCAGCAAGGCCACCCTGTACCGCCAGTGGGGCGGCAAGGCCGAGTTGGTCGCCATGGCACTGCGGCACGAGAAGCCCGTCAGCGCCGGGGACCTCGACACCGGGAGCCTCCGCCGCGACCTGCGCGCCCTGCTGACCCTCGAGGACGACCGGCGGCTGGAGCGCGACTGCGCGCTCATGCGCGGTCTGGCCATGGCCCTGCACGCCCATCCCGACCTGCTGCACGCCCTGCGCGAGGTCATGGTCCAGCCGGAGCGCTCGGGCCTGGACACCCTGGTGCGGCGCGCCGTCGACCGCGGGGAGATCAGCGCGGACAACCCGGCGATCCCCTACCTCGTGCAGATGCTGCTGGGCGCCTTCGCCACCCGGCACGTGCTCGAGGGCGTCCCGCCCACCCAGAGGTACCTGCTGGCCTTCCTCGACGCGGTGATCCTGCCCGCGCTCGGCGTCCGCCCCGGACCCGTCCCCGCGCCCGCTCCCTGACGGCACCCCTCCTCCACCGACCCACGAACCCGACAGGGAGTACGCCCCCGTGGCCACATTCCTCCACCGGACCGGCCGGTTCGCCTTCCGGCGACGGCACTTCGTCGTCCTGATCTGGGTGGCGCTGCTCGCCCTCGCCGGTGTCGGCGCCGCCAACGCGCCCGCCGCGGGCAGCTCCTCCTTCTCCGTGCCCGGCACCGAGTCCCAGAAGGCCTTCGACCTGCTCGACCAGCGCTTCCCCGGCACCGGCTCCGACGGCGCGACCGCCCGCGTGGTCTTCAAGGCCCCCGTCGGCGGGAAGATGACGCAGAGCGCCAACAAGAAGGCCGTCCGGCAGGTCGTGGACGAGCTGCGGCAGGGCGCCGAGGTCGCCTCCGTCGACGACCCGTACACGGCCGGGGCCGTGAGCGAGGACCGGACCGTCGCCTACGTCCGCGTGGCGTACGAGGTCCCCGGCATGGAGCTGCGGGACTCCTCCCGCGAGGAACTGGAGACCGCCGCCGCGCACGCCCGCGACAAGGGGCTGACGGTGGAGATCGGCGGTGACGCGCTCCAGACGAGCCCGGAGACCGGGTCCACCGAGGTGATCGGCATCGCCGTCGCCGCCGTCGTCCTGGTGATCACCTTCGGTTCGCTGGTCTCCGCCGGGCTGCCCCTGGTCACGGCGCTGATCGGCGTCGGGATCGGCGTCAGCTCCATCACCGCGCTCGCCAGCGCCCTCGACCTGGGGTCCACCACCTCGATCCTGGCGATGATGATCGGCCTGGCCGTGGGCATCGACTACGCCCTGTTCATCGTGTCCCGCTTCCGTGCCGAGCTCGCCGAGGGGCGGCAGGGCGAGGAGGCGGCCGGCCGCGCCGTGGGCACCGCGGGGTCCGCCGTGGTCTTCGCCGGGCTGACCGTCGTGATCGCGCTGGTGGGGCTGTCGGTCGTCAACATCCCGATGCTGACGAAGATGGGCGTGGCCGCCGCCGGCACGGTCGTCATCGCCGTCCTCATCGCCCTCACCCTGGTGCCCGCCCTCATCGGCTTCGCCGGCCGACGCGTCCGGCCGGCGGACGCCGGAGGCCTGTTCCGCCGCCGCGACGGGAACGCGCACCACGCCCACCGCAGGGCCCGCACGGAACGGCCCAACATGGGCACCCGCTGGGCCCGGTTCGTCATCCGGCGGCCCGTCGCCGTCCTGCTCGTCTGCGTCGCGGCGCTCGGCGCGGTGGCCGTGCCCGCCGCGTCGATCGAACTCGGCCTCGGCGACGACGGCTCCCAGCCCGTCTCGACGACCCAGCGCCGGGCGTACGACCTGCTGTCGGAGGGCTTCGGCCCCGGTTTCAACGGGCCGCTCGTCGTGGTCGCCGACGTCAAGGGCGCCGTCGACCCCCGGGGTGCGGTCCGGGAGGCCACCGCGGACATCAAGGGCCTCGACGACGTGGCGGCCGTGACCCCGGCGACGTTCAACAAGGCCGGGGACACCGCGATCATCAACGTGGTGCCCGCGTCCAAGCCGAGCAGCGCCGAGACCGAGGACCTGGTCAAGGCGATCCGTACCACGGGGGACGGGATCACCGAGCGCACCGGTGCCAAGGTCTCCGTCACCGGCACCACGGCGCTGAACATCGACACCTCGCAGAAGCTCACCGACGCGCTGCTGCCCTACCTGGCGCTCGTCGTCGGCCTCGCCTTCGTGCTGCTGATCGTCGTGTTCCGCTCGGTGCTCGTGCCGCTGAAGGCCGCCCTCGGCTTCCTGCTCTCGGTCGCCGCCGCCCTCGGCGCGGTCGTCGCGGTCTTCCAGTGGGGCTGGCTCGCCTCTCTCCTGGGCGTCGAGCAGACCGGCCCGATCATGTCGATGATGCCGATCTTCCTGGTGGGGGTGGTCTTCGGCCTCGCCATGGACTACGAGGTCTTCCTGGTCACCCGCATCCGCGAGGCCCACGTCCACGGCGAGCGGCCCGGTCAGGCCATCGTCACCGGGTTCCGGCACGGTGCCCGGGTGGTCACCGCCGCCGCGATCATCATGATCGCCGTCTTCGCCGGGTTCATCGGCTCCGGCGAGGCGATGATCAAATCGATCGGGTTCGGTCTGGCGACCGCCGTCTTCTTCGACGCGTTCGTCGTCCGGATGGCCATCGTCCCCGCGGTGCTCGCGCTGCTGGGCCGCCGGGCCTGGTGGCTCCCGTCCTGGCTGGACCGGATCCTGCCGAACGTCGACGTCGAGGGCGAGGGGCTGCGCCCCGTGCCCGCCGCGGACGCGGCGGAACCGTCCGGTGCGGCGGGGGAACCTGAACCGGCCCGCGCCTGACCCGACGCCCCGACCCCGCGCCCTCCCGGCGCGTTCCCCCGGCCCCGCCGCGCCCCCGCGGCGGGGCCGGGGGCCTGGTGGGTAGCGTGGGACGCGGGCCCTGCGACCGCCGTAGGGCCGTGAAGGGACGGCGCACGGTGCAGCAGGAATCGGCGGACTTCCCCGCCCTGTCCGCGCCCGGTGCGGGGGACCTGGCCGCGCTCGACGAACGGCTGACCGGCTGCCGGGCCTGCCCGCGGCTGGTCGCCTGGCGCGAGGAGACCGCCCGGGTCCGGCGCCGCGCCTACGCCGGATGGGAGTACTGGGCCCGTCCCGTGCCGGGCTTCGGCCCGCCGGACGCCGCGCTGGCCCTGGTCGGTCTGGCCCCCGCCGCGCACGGCGGCAACCGCACCGGCCGGATGTTCACCGGCGACCGCTCGGGCGACGTGCTGTTCGAGGCGCTGCACGCCGTCGGCCTGGCCTCCCAGCCCACCTCCACGGAACGCGGCGACGGCCTGGAGCTGTACGGGGTACGGGTGACCTCGCCCGTCCACTGCGCGCCGCCCGCCAACAAGCCCACCACGCAGGAGCGGCTGACCTGCCGCCCGTGGCTGGTGCGCGAACTGGAACTGCTGCGGCCCACGCTGCGCGCGATCGTCGTCCTCGGCGCGTTCGGCTGGCAGGCGCTGCTGCCCGTGCTCGGCGGCGCCGGGTACCGGCTGCCGCGGCCGCTCCCCCGGTTCGGGCACGGCGCGCACGTGGAACTGGCGGCCCCCGCGGAAGGGGAGCCGCCGCTGCACCTGTTCGGCTGCTACCACGTCAGCCAGCAGAACACCTTCACCGGGCGGCTCACCCCCGCCATGCTGCGCGAGGTCCTCGCGACGGCCGCCGCGCGTGCCGGGCTGCCCGTGACCCGCTGAGACTCAGCCCGCGGCCGCAACGATCGCGCCGGCGACCACGGGCAACGAGTCCGGGTGGTCCGTCAGGAACAGGTTGGGCTCGATGAGCTCCAGCTCCATCACGCACGGGGCGCCGTCCTCGCCGTCGACGAGGTCCACCCGGGCGTAGAGCAGCTCCGGCGTACCCGGTACGGCGGCCAGCGCCCGCTCCGCGGCGGCCAGTTCCGCCTCGGTCGGGGTCCAGGGACGCACCCCGGGGTGGGCGACCTTGCGCTGGTCGTAGCGCGTGTCCGGGGACAGCACGGCGTTCTTGGCGATGGCGTGCAGGAACCGGCCGCCGAGGAAGACCAGGGCGCGCTCGCCGGTGGTGTCGATCCGCGGCATGTAGGGCTGGACCATCGCGGTGAGGCCCTCCTCGTGCATCCGCGCCACGTGCGCCCGCGCCTCCTCGTGCTGCCCGGGGCGGTAGCGCGCGGCGTAGCGGGCGCCCGCGCCCGCGGCGGGCTTGACCACGAAATCCCGGTCGCCGGGCAGCCCGCCGGTGCCGCCGCCCGGCGGGAGGTAGCGGGTGGCGACCGCGGGCACGCCGAGTGAGGCCAGCTCGCCGAGGTAGCGCTTGTCGGAGTTCCAGCGCACGACCGCGGGCGGGTTGAACAGGGTGGTGGCGGCGCCGCAGCGGTCGGCCCAGGCCAGGAACTCCTCGGTGCGCACCGTGTAGTCCCAGGTCGACCGTATGACCACCAGGTCGAACCCGGCCCAGTCGACGTCCGGGTCGTCCCAGTGCACGATCACGGCCTCGGCGCCCGCCGCCGCGACGGCGTCCCGCAGCAGGGGCAGGTCGCGGTCGACGGCGCCCGCCGGAAGGTGCGCGGTGGTCACCAGGGCGATCCTCGGCTGCGGCACGGGGGCTCCTCGGGGTCGGGCGGAGATCTTGCCGTCCCGCAGGCTACCCGGGAGGAATCGCCGGTGGTCACGGGGCCTGCGGGCACGCCCGCAGCGGCCGTGCACAATGGCGGCATGCCCAAGTCCCGCCCCGGCCGCCGTTCCGCCCCGCGCCCCCACTCCCGTCCCGTGCCGCACTCCCCCGGAACGCCCTGCCCCTGCGGGCTGCCCGCCACGTACGGCGACTGCTGCGGCCGCTACCACTCCGGCCACGCCGCCGCCCCCACCGCCGAGGCCCTGATGCGCTCCCGCTACAGCGCCTACGCGGTGCACGACGCGGCGTACGTACTGCGCACCTGGCACCCGGAGACCCGGCCCGCGGACCTGGACCTCGACCACCATCTGCGCTGGGAGCGGCTGGAGATCCTCGCCACGACCGACGGCAGCGCCTTCCACAGCGAGGGCACCGTCGCCTTCCGCGCGCACTACAGCCTGCGTGGCGAGCACGACGCGATGCAGGAGAACAGCCGCTTCGTCCGCCATGACGGCGCCTGGGTCTACGTGGCGCCCCTGCCCTGAGCGCATCGCGGCGGGAACGCACCGCCCGGGGAACCCTCGGTACCGAAGACCCCGGGGCCTGACCAGACCCGTCCGCAGGCCCGAACCGTGGTACGCGCACGCGCCGTCACCGCGGAGCCCGCGCCGACCGCCGGGGCTCATCGCCCGGGAGCCCCGGCGGCGTCCCCATCGCCTGCTTCCGCTCGGCGGTACCCGGCGCCGAGGCCGCCCGCGCCGTCCCGTCGGCCGGCACGCTTGCCGGTACGCGATCGCACAAGCCGATGGGGCAAGCAGGCGGTCGACGTGCGGCATCACCGTCTCCGCCGCACCTCGCCGTGCCGGAACCCGTCCGTGCGGCGGACCGCGACGCCGCGGAGGTTCACCGCTCCGGCGACACACCACCGTCACCGGTCCCGGGCACCCCTCGGCGTCGCTCCGGGGCACTCACCCCGCCGACCACGCCCGGCACCTGAGCCCGATCCTGCAGCACCGACCCGCACGCGGGCTGCGGGACGGCATCCGTACCTCGCAGACCAGGCGCCCCACCGGCCCTCCGAAAGCCGCGGGGTCACCGCTCCGGGGAGCCCCCGGCATCCAGGCCGCGCGGCCGCACCAAGCCCGTCTCGTAGGCCAGCACCACCGCTTGGGCCCGGTCGCGCAGCGCGAGCTTCGCGAAGATGCGGGCGACGTGCGACTTCACCGTCGCCTCGCTCAGCGTCAGTTCCGCGGCCAGTTCGAGGTTGGACAGGCCGCGGCCCAGCAGCGTGAGGACCTCCAGCTCACGAGGGGTCAGGGCGGCGAGGTCGGCGTGGACCGAAGGCCCGTCCTGCGCGGCCGCGGACCCGGAGGCGAAGCGTTCCACCAGCCTCCGAGTGATCGACGGCGCCAACAGGGCGTCCCCCGTGCCGACCAGCCGTACGGCCGCCGCCAGGTGCTCCGGCGTGACGTCCTTGAGCAGGAAGCCGCTCGCCCCCAACGACAGCGCCGTGTAGACGTAGCGGTCCAGGTCGAAGGTGGTCAGGATGAGCACCCGGCACTGCGGGGTCCGCTCCAGGATGCGGCGCGTGGCCTCCAGGCCGTCCATGGCCGGCATGCGGATGTCCATCAGCACGACGTCCGGCCGCAGCCGGTGTGCCTCGGCGACCGCCTCCGCGCCGTCCGCGGCCTCGCCGACCACCGTGATGCCGCGCGCGGTGAGGATGAGCCGGAAGCCCGTCCTGATGAGGGTCTGGTCGTCGGCGATGAGCACGCGGGGGGCCGCCCCGTCCGCGGCCGCCGTCACGGCCGGTCCAGCGGGATGCGCGCCCTGACCCGGTAACCGCCGCCGAGGCGGCGCCGGGCGTCCAGGTCTCCGCCGTACACCGCGACCCGTTCGCGCAGGCCCAGCAGACCGCGTCCGGTGCCCGCACGGCGGCGCGCCACGGCGCGGGCCGCCACGGACTGCGCGGACTGCGTGCTCCCGGCTCCGTCCAGCACGCTGGGGCCGGTGTTGAGCACCTCGACGCGCAGCGCGCGCTCCGCGTACCGCACCGTCACCTCCGCCTTCCCGCCGTCGCCGTGCCGGAGCGCGTTGGTCAGCGCCTCCTGGACGATGCGGTACGCCGTCACGTCGATGCCCTGCGGCAGGGGGCGTGGTTCGCCGGATACGCGCACCTCGACGGGCAGCCCGGCGAAGGAGACCCGGTCGACGAGCGCCCCCAGCCGGTCCAGGCCGGGCTGCGGGGCCAGCGCCTCGACGCCCTCGTCGCCGGGCCCACCCGGAGCAGGCTCCCCGCCCCCGGTGTCCTCGCCGTCCACGCCGTCCGGGGACGGCGCCAGCAGTCCCAGCAGGTGCCGGAGGTCGGTCATGGCGCCGCGCCCCGCGTCCTCGACCGCCCGGAGCGCCGCCGCGGCCTCGTCCGGCATCGTGCCCATCACCTCACGCGCCGCGCCGGCCTGGACCACCATGAGGCTGACGTTGTGACTGACGATGTCGTGCAACTCCCGCGCGATCCGGTCCCGTTCGGCCGCCACCGCGGCGCGCGCCGCGCTCTCCCGCTCCCGCTCGACCAGCCAGCCGCGTTCCCCCACGGCCGCCTGCCAGCGGCGCCGCGTGCGCACCAGGGCCACCGCCAGGCACACGGCGGCGAAGCACGCCACCCCCAGCGCCACGACCAGCACGTCCGGCTCCCCCTCTCGCCACGGGATCACCTTCGCAGACGACCACCCCGGACGCATCAGCCCCTGGATGCAGGGTTCCTGCATCCCCAGGATGAGATCCCCGGCAATGTGCCATCCGGGGAGGGATGTCCGGGCCGCGCCTCGCCCCTAGCGTCCTGTTCATGGTCACTGAGGACAGCAGCGGGAAGACCGTCGTACGGCTCGACGGCGTACGCAAGGAATACGGCGAGACGACCGCCCTGAACGGCGTCACGCTGGAGATCCGCGCCGGGGAGGCGGTCGCGGTGATGGGCCCCTCCGGGTGCGGCAAGTCCACCCTGCTCAACATGATCGCCGGCCTGGACCGGCCCACGTCCGGCACGGTGCTGGTGCACGGCGAGGACGTGGGGCGGTTGAGCGAGCGGGGCCTCGCCCTGTACCGGCGGCGGCGCATCGGCATGATCTTCCAGTTCTTCAACCTCGTCGACGACCTGTCCGCGCTGGACAACGTCGCGCTCGCCGCCCAGTTGACCGGCACCCCCGCCCGGCCGGCCCGGCGCCGCGCCCTGGAACTCTTCGAGGAACTCGGCATCGCGGACCGCGCGAACGCCTATCCGGCCGTGCTGAGCGGCGGCGAACGGCAACGCGTCGCCGTGGCACGCGCCTTGATGAACCGGCCCGCCCTGCTGCTCGCCGACGAGCCGACCGGCGCCCTGGACAGCCGCGCGGGCGAGCAGGTGATGGACCTGCTCCTCGACCTCAACCAGATCGGGCAGACGCTCGTCCTGGTCACGCACGACGAGCACCTCGCGCGCCGCTGCGCCAGCCGCCTGGTCACCCTCGCCGACGGCCGGGTGACCGGGCAGCACACCCTGGAGCCGTCCGCATGAGGGCGGTGTGGCGGGCCGCGCGGGCGGCCGTACGGCGGCGCAGGCTCCAGACCCTCGTCATCGCGCTGGTCACCCTGACCTCGACGGGGGCGATCGTCGTCGCGCTCGGACTGGTCGACGCGGCCTCCGCGCCCTTCGACAAGGCCTTCGGCAAGCAGCACGGACCCCATGTCGTCGCCGCGTTCGACCGGTCCAGGACCTCGGACGCCCAACTGGCCCAGGCGGTGGGGGAACCCGGCGTCGAGGCCGTCGGCGGACCCTTCCCGCAGGCCACGGTCGAGCTGCCGCGGGACACCGCCACGTACGGGGTCTTCGGCGAGGTCACCGTCGTCGGCCGGGCGGAGCCGGGCGGGGCGGTGGACCGGCTGGACCTCTGGGCGGGCCGCTGGGCGACGGCGCCCGGCGAGGTGGTCCTCAACCGTCAGCCGGACTGGACCGCCGACGACCTGGGCAAACGCATCCGGGTCCCCTCCGGTCCCACGCTCACCATCGTGGGCTTCGCCTTCGACCTGAGCCGCACCGCCGACGCCTGGGTGGCGCCCGCCCAGATCGACGCGCTGCACCCGGCCACCACGCAGCTGCTCCTGCGCTTCTCCGACGCCTCGTCGGACGCCCGGCTCCGCGAGCAGCTCGGGACGGTGACCGCACGGCTCCCGCAGGGCGCGCTCGCCGGTTCCGAGTCGTACCTCACGCTCAAGCACCGGATCGGCGGGGCGGCGCGGGCGTACGCGCCGTACCTGATGGCCTTCGGCATCCTCGGCATCGTGGTGTCCGTGCTGATCGTCGCCAACGTGGTGAGCGGCGCCGTCATCTCCGGCTTCCGGCACATCGGCATCCTCAAGGCCCTGGGGTTCACACCGGGACAAGTGCTCGCCGTGTACCTGGTGATGGTGACCGCGCCCGCGGTCCTGGGCTGCGCCGTCGGTGTGGTCGCCGGGAACCTGCTGGCGGGGCCCTTCTTCGAGTTCACTTTCACCGGACCCGACGCGGGCGTGTTCCACGACAGCGTCGGCATCGCGCCGTGGGTGAACGTGCTCGCCCTGCTCGGCATGCCGGCCGTCTGCGTCCTCGCCGCGCTGGCCCCCTCGCTGCGCGCGCACCGGCTCTCCGCGGCGCGGGCGATCAGCGCGGGCACCGCCCCGCGGACGGGGCGCGCCCTGGGCGTCCAGCGACACCTGGCCGGCAGCCGGCTGCCGCGTTCGGTGAGCCTGGGCATAGGGCTGCCGTTCGCCCGGCCCGGCCGCAGCGCCCTCACGGTGGCCGCGGTGGTCCTGGGCGTGACCACGGTGACGTTCGCGTCCGGCCTGGCCACGACGATGACCCGGTTCGGCACCGCGGGCCGGGACGCGTACCAGGTCACCGTGTACGCGAGCAACGTGCGGCACGGCGAGGTCGTCGACCCGGAACACTCGGACCCCGAACTCACCTCCCTGCTCGGCTCGTTGCCCGGAGCCGCCGGGATCACCGCCCGGGGGGACGTGGACGTGACGGTAGCCGGTTCCACGCGCGAGGCCATGCTCGAGGGCCGCCGCGGCGACGGGCCCGAACTGGGCAGCGTGCTCACCGAGGGCCGCTGGATGCGGCGGGCCGGAGAAGTCGTCGCGGGGACGGCCTGGCTCCGGCAGTCCGGCCTGCGCGTCGGCGACGCCGTGCGGCTGCGGAAGGGCGACCGGAGCGAGGAGGTGACGGTCGTCGGCGCGTTCATGGAGAGCGACGGCCAACTGCTCGTCGCCGACTGGCCGACGTTCACGGCGCTCGCCCCCGGGGAAAAGCCCATCGCCTACCACGTCAAGCTCCGCGACGGCACCGACCCGGCCGCCTACGCCCGCGCGGCCGCGGCCGCCGACCCGGGCGTCAGCCCGACCGTAACGGGCCCGAACGCCATCACCCAGACCGTCGTCGGCTCCGCCTCGGTGCTCACCGCGATGCTGGCCGTCGTCGCGTCGCTCGGCGTCTTCAACACGGTCGTCCTCAACACCCGCGACCGGCGCCGAGACCTGGGCATGCTCAAGTCCATCGGGATGACCCCGCGGCAGGTCACGGTGATGATGACGACCTCGATGGCCGTCCTCGGCGCCCTCGGCTCCGCACTCGGCGTCCCGCTGGGCATCTGGGGCTACCGGCAGGTCATCCCGCGCATGGTGGACGCGGTCGACCTGACCCTCCCCCCGTACATGACGGACGTCTGGCACCCCCCGGCCCTGACCGCCCTCGCCCTGACGGGCATCGCCATCGCGGTCCTCGGCGCCTACCTCCCCGCCCGCCGCGCGGCCCGCCTGACCATCGCGCAGGTCCTCCACAACGAGTGACGGCTCGGCCGGAGCCGCCCGTGCGCGCCACGCCCACCCGTCGGCCGCACAAGGCGCCCCGGCGACGGCGGTTCCTGACGCCGCCCCGGAACGAGAGCCCAGGGACCGGGCGTTGGCGGCTCCGAGGCATACCCCGGGCCGAGGCCGTGGCCCGTCCGGCGATGCCGGCCGCCGGTACCGTGCGGGGTCGCGCCGGCAACCGGCTGGGCGAGGCGTACGGCCTGCACGGCCTGCACGGCCTGGGCCTGGTGGCCCGCGAGGAGGGGGGCACGGCGACCGCGCCGGCCTGCCACCGTACGGCCTTGCGCCTGTTCGAGGAGCCGGGCAACGCACCGGGGACCGCCTACACCCGCGGGGACCTCGGTGGCCTGCTCGTCCTGCTGGGCGATCCCGCCGGGGCGGTCCGGGAGTTCGAGGCCGCCCTCACGGTGCTGAGCGGTCTGCGCCATCCCGTGGCGGAGGGGCCGTGCCGGCTGCACCTGGCCGAGGCGCTGGCCCTCGCCGGTGACCCCGTGGGCGCCGCCCGGGAGCAGTGTTGCGGCGAGGCGCTGCCGGCCGGAACGGACGGCTGGCCGCAGCTCGACGAGGCACGCGCGCGCCTCACCGCCCTCGGCCTGCCGGCCACCGCCACGGGCTGACCGCCCATCGTCCCGTCTCAGCGCGTGCCGCGCAGCCGCTCCATGTCCCGCCGGTCCCGCTTGGTCGGCCGGCCCGTGCCGCGGTCGCGGAGGACGGGGGCCGGCACCTGCTCGGGGGTGGGCGGCGGAGGGCTGTTGTCGACGAAGCACTCCGCCGCGACGGCCGCGCCGACCCGCTTCCGCACCAGGCGAGTGACGACGACGATCCGCTCGTGCCCCGCACCGCGCAGCCGCACCTCGTCACCGGGGCGGACCGCGTGCGCGGGCTTGACGCGCTCGCCGTTGACCCGCACGTGCCCGGCACGGCACGCGGTGGCGGCCATGGAGCGCGTCTTGGTGAGCCGGACGGACCAGATCCAGGCGTCGACCCGCACGGGGCCTTCGTCGTCAGCCATGTCACGACCCTAGCGCGCCCGGTTCCCGGAACGCGGCGTCCGGTATGCGCTCTTGACGGAAGGCCCCGCGACCCACAGGATGCGCCCAGGCATGCACACGTCAAGCACGCCTCCGTAACGCCCGCACAGTCCCGCGCAACTCCATCCCCCACACACCGGAGTGACCTGTGCCCGCATTCAAGATCGTCGCGGCCGGGGCCGCCACCGCGCTCGCCGCGGCCCTGCTCACCGCCTCCGCGACACCCGCGTCCGCGACACCCGCCTCCGCACGGCCCGCCGCACTCGCGGCAGCCCCCGACATCCCGGTGGCGAACGTCAAGGCGCACCTGAGCCAGCTGCAGTCGATCGCCACCGCCAACGGCGGCAACCGTGCCCACGGCAGAGCCGGGTACCGGGCCTCGATCGACTACGTGAAGGCCAAGCTGGACGCCGCCGGCTACACCACCACGCTCCAGCAGTTCACCTCCAGCGGCGCCACCGGCTGGAACCTGGTCGCCGACTGGCCCGGCGGCGACACCAACCACGTGATCATGGCGGGGGCGCACCTCGACTCGGTCACCGCGGGACCCGGCATCAACGACAACGGCTCCGGCTCCGCCGCCGTCCTGGAGACCGCCCTGGCCGTCGCACGCGAGAACCTGCAGCCCACGAAGCACCTGCGGTTCGGCTGGTGGGGCGCCGAGGAACTGGGCATGATCGGCTCCAAGGCGTACGTCAACGGCCTGGCCGGCACCGACCGGGCCAAGATCGACGGCTACCTGAACTTCGACATGATCGGCTCGCCCAACCCCGGCTACTTCGTCTACGACGACAACGCCGCGCTGGAGAAGGTCTTCAAGGACTTCTTCACCGCCAAGGGGCTCGCGACCGAGATCGAGACCGAGGGCGACGGCCGCTCCGACCACGCGCCCTTCAAGAGCGCGGGCATCCCGGTCGGCGGGCTGTTCTCCGGCGCCGACTACACCAAGACCTCGGCACAGGCGCAGAAGTGGGGCGGCACGGCCGGGCAGGCCTTCGACCGCTGCTACCACTCCTCCTGCGACACGGCGTCGAACATCAACGACACCGCGCTGGACAACAACAGCGACGCGATCGCCAACGCGATCTGGACCCTGGGCACCGCCACCGCTCCCCCGCCCGGCACGGTCTTCGAGAACACCGCGGACGTCAGCGTCCCCGACAACGGCGCGGCCGTGACGTCCTCGATCACCGTCAGCGGCGTCAGCGGCAACGCCCCGGCGGCCCTCGCGGTCGGCGTGGACATCCGGCACACCTGGCGCGGCGACCTCGTCGTGGACCTGGTCGCCCCGGACGGGAGCAGCTACCGGCTGAAGAACTCCAGCAGCAGCGACTCCGCTGACAACGTCATCGCCACGTACACGGTCAACGCGTCGAGCGAGGTCGCAGGCGGCACGTGGAAGCTGCGCGTGCAGGACGTGGCCTCCCAGGACACCGGCTACATCAACAGCTGGAAGCTGACCTTCTAGGCGCCCGCGACCGTGGTGGCCCCCGCCCTCGCGCGGGGGCCACCCCCGTGCGCCGCGACGGAACGTGACCCGGCCCTCGCTCTGCGCGCCGGGTGCGCAGGGCGCCCGCTGCGCGTACCCGGTCGCCGTCCTACGCTGAAGGGGGGCGCGGCTTGCGGTGCCCGACGCACCGTGCCGGGCCTCCTGCGAGAGGAGAACCGCTGATGAGCAGTCATCACACCAATTCCCACGTCGACGTCCTCCTCACCGGCTGCGAGCGGCAGGACGCCGGAGCCGTGCTCGGCGCGTTGGAGGCCGCCTTCCCGACACGTCCCGGCGAGTCGCTCACCGAGGCCGTGGAGCCCCGCCCCGGGTCCTCCCACCCGACCGTGTGGGCCGCCTCCGTCGACACCCGCAGCCACGGCCACGAACTCGGCCCCGTCCACCTCGACGGCTCCCTGACCGCGGACCTCTCCGGCGGGCCCCGTCACGTACGCGAGGTCAAGAAGGTGCTCGGCGACTCCTTCCGCCTCGAGGAGCAGGGATCGGTCTCCGGCGACCAGGAGGTCGAGCTCCGTCTCCGCCTCACGGAGCTCCCCGACGGCCGCTGAGCCGGACGGCGTCCCCGACCGGGACGGCTCGCCAGGCGAGCCGTCCCGGCTCCTGTCCGGGGGCCCATCAGGCCACGTCAGGCCGCCTCAGGCCACGAAGAGCCCAGCGCCCTCGCCCTCGGAGCCGCCTCCGTCGCGGACGGTCTGCGCGGCCGCCGCCAGGCGCTCGACGGCGTCACGCGCGACGGGCCCCCCGACGGTGAAGGGCAGCCGGACGTAGCCCTCGAAGGCGCCGTCGACGCCGAAGCGCGGACCCGAGGGGACGCGGACGCCGAGGCGCTCGCCCGCGACGGCGAGGCGTGAGCCGGAGACGTCGCCGGTCCGCACCCACATGGTCATGCCGCCGGACGGGACGGCGAACTCCCAGTCGGGCAGCCGCTCGCGCAGCGCCGCCACCAGGTCGTCGCGGTGGGCGCGGGCCCGTTCGCGACGGGCCGCGACCGCGTCGTCCCACGCCCCCGTGCGCAGGAGCCAGGCCACCGCGAGCTGGTCGACGACGGGCGAGCCGAGGTCGAGGTAGGCGCGGGCGCTGACGAGGCGGCGCACGACGTCGGGCGCGGCGCGTACCCAGCCGATGCGCAGCCCGGCCCAGATGGCCTTGCTCGCGGAGCCGACGGTGATGACGCTGCCGCCGCGGTCGAAGGCGGCCATCGGGCGCGGCGCGGAGGCCGCGGCGTCGAGCGGCAGCTCGGCCATGGTCTCGTCGGCGACGAGGACGGTCCCGGCGGCGCGGGCGGCCTCGACGAGGGCGCGGCGCTGGTCGTCGGGCACGAGGGTGCCGGTGGGGTTGTGGAAGTCGGGCATGACGTAGGCCATGCGGGGAGCCGCGTCGCGCAGGACGCGCTTCCAGGCGTCGAGGTCCCAGCCGCCGAGCCCTTCGCGCATGGCGACCGGGACGAGCCGGGCACCGTTCTCGCGCAGCAGTTCCAGGACGTTGGCGTAGCTCGGCGACTCGACGGCGACACGCTCACCGGGGGCGCCCAGCCGGCGCACGGCGGCCGCGATGGCACCCATGGCGCCGGTGGTCACCATGATCTGCTCGGGCAGGGTGGGGATGCCGCGCGCGGTGTAGCGGGCCGCGATGGCCTCGCGCAGCACGGGCAGCCCCGCGGGGAAATCGCCGTGGGTGGCCGAGTAGGACGGCAGGTCGGCCAGGGCGCCCTCGACCGCACGCGTCAGCCACGGCTCGGGTGCGGGCAGCGCCGCGCAGCCGAGGTCGATGACGGTGCCCGCGGCGTCCGGGGGCAGCGGCTCCAGACCGCGGGTCGGCAGGGCGTGGCCCTCCGGGACCGCGGTCCACGTGCCGGCGCCGCGCCGTGACCGGGCGAAGCCCTCGGCGCGCAGCGCCTCGTACGCGGCGGCGACGGTGGTACGGCTGACGGCCAGGGCGAGCGCCAGCTCGCGTTCCGCGGGGAGCCGCGCGGCCACGGGCACGCGCCCCTCCAGGACCAGGACCCGGATGCCGTCGGCGAGCCCCCGGTAGGCGGGGACACGGCGGCCGGTGGCGCGCTGCGCCGGACGGGGCTCGAGCAGACGCGCGAGATGAGTGACCCCTACCGTTGCGGTCCACTGCGACATGGTTTCCGGTCCACCTTCCGCACATTGGCCATGGATTTCTCCCAGGACCATGCCACATAGTGTCGCGCATCCACTCGTCATGGCCATAGGGGGGTCCCGTGGAGGGCCAATCCAGAACCGCACGCCGCCTGTTGCACCTGTACGCAGGACTGGCCCTCTACGGCGCGAGCGCGGCCCTGCAGGTGCGCGCCGCACTGGGTCTCGACCCATGGGACGTCCTCCACCAGGGCATCTCGCGGCACACCGGGGTCAGCATCGGCCTGGTCTCGGTGGCGGTGGGCGCGCTCGTCCTGCTGCTGTGGTGGCCGTTGCGGCAGCGGCCGGGCCTCGGCACCGTCTCCAACGTCTTCGTCGTCGGCCTGTCGATGGACGCGACCCTCGCCCTTCTGCCCCAGCCGCACGGTCTCGGCGTGCGGATCCCGCTGCTGGTGGCGGGCGTGGTGCTCAACGGCGTGGCGACCGGCCTCTACATCACCGCCCGGTACGGCCCCGGCCCCCGCGACGGCCTGATGACGGGCCTGCACCGCCGCACGGGTCGCTCGATCCGCCTGGTGCGCACCGCGATCGAGGTGACCGTGCTGGCGGTCGGCTTCGTGCTCGGCGGCAGCGTCGGGATCGGCACGGTCGTGTACGCGGTGTCGATCGGGCCGCTGGCCCAGCTCTTCCTGCGGCTCTTCGAGCTGCCGCGGTCGCGGCCGGAGGACGAATCGGTGGTCGTCGCCCGCGGGGGGCGGCCGGTGGCGGACACCCCGGAGGGGCGCGCCATACTGCCGGAGTGAGCGCCATACGCCATCCGTACCTGGACAGCCCGGCCCCGATCGCCTTCGCCCACCGCGGAGGCACGGCGGACGGCCTGGAGAACACCGCCTGGGCCTTCCGGCGGGCCGTCGACCTCGGCTACCGCTACCTGGAGACCGACGTCCACCTGACCTCGGACGGCGTGCTGGTCGCCTTCCACGACCCGTCCCTGGACCGGGTCACCGACACCGGCGGGCGGATCGCGGACCTCCCCTGGAGCCAGGTGGGCCGGGCCCGCGTGGCGGGCCGCGAGCCGGTGCCGCTGTTCGAGGAACTGCTGGAGGAGTTCCCGGACGCCCGATGGAACGTGGACACCAAGTCGGACGCCGCGGTCGAGCCCCTGGTGGAGGCGGTGCGCCGCGCGGACGCCTGGGACCGGGTGTGCGTGGGCTCGTTCTCCGAGGCCCGGCTGGTCCGGGCCCGCGCGCTGGGCGGCCCGCGGCTGGCCAGTTCGCTGGGCACCCGGGGCGTGGCGGAGCTACGGCTGCTCTCGCGCGGGGGCCGTGCCGCCCAACGGCTGCTCCTCGCCGCGGCGCGGCGGCGCGGCGCGGTGTGCGTGCAGGTCCCCGAGCAGGCGTACGGCATCCGGGTCGTCGACCCCGCGTTCCTCGCGGCGGCGCACGGACTGGACCTGCAGGTGCACGTGTGGACGATCAACGACGAGGCCCGGATGCGCGCCCTGCTGGACCTGGGCGTGGACGGGATCATGACGGACCGGCTGGAGGCCCTGCGCGCGGTGTACACCGAACGCGGGGCCTGGACCTGACGACCGGTCCCCGCCGCCCGCCCGGACCCGTCACACCTTGGCCTGCTTCGTCTTGGACATGCGGGCGAAGACCACGACGTTGCCCGAGTACCCCGAGTCCTTGCTGTAGGTGCCGCCGCAGGTGATCACGCGCAGCTCGGGGTCCTTGGTGTCCCCGTAGACGCGCTTGGCGGGGAACTCGGCCTTGGTGAACACCTCGATGCCGTAGATGGTGAAGATCGCCGTGGTGCCGTCGTCCCGCACGACGTCGATGGTCGAGCCCTTCTTCAGCGCCCCCAGGCTGTAGAAGACCGCGGGCCCGCTCTCGTTGTCGACGTGCCCCACGATGACGGAGGAGCCCCGGGCCCCCGGGCTGACCGAGTCCTTGAACCAGGCGGCCTCGCCCGCCTTCTCCAGCGGCGGGGCCGCGATCACGCCACGGCTGTCCAGCCCCACGTTCATGATCGGCGCGTCGATGCTCACGGAGCGGATGCGGATGCGTGTCGGCTGGGCCGGCGGGAGGGGCGGCGGCGCCTTGATCGCCGCCGCGTCGGACTGCGCCGCCGAGGCGGCGGACGGCTGGGGCGGGCCGTCCATCCCGGCGAAGCCCTCGAAGGTCAGCACCACGCCCGCGACGAGGACCGAGCACACGAGCACCCCGACCGCGCCGCGGCCGCGCCGCGTGAGCTTCAGCTGCCCGGGACGCCCGGTCACGGTACGCCCGGCGGTGCCACCGCGCGGAGGACCGGGACGGCGCACGAGACGACGCCGGGTCCGCGCCGGAGCCGCGCCGGCGGCCGGGCGGGCGTCCTTGGCCGCGGGCCGGGCCGCAGGCTTCCCTGCAACCGACGCCGGCGGCTTCGCGGGCTCCGGAGCCGGGTTCCTCGCGGGGCCCTTCGCCGGAGGCTGTGCCTTCGCGGTGGATGTGTCCTTCGCCCTCCGCTTCTTCGCGGGCGGCGGTCCCGCCGGCGCGGCGGGCGGGGCGGGGGGCGGGGGGGGG
>NZ_JARAVL010000092.1:0-722 GCF_033792725.1 Streptomyces sp. PA03-5A
CTAGGACTTGTCCGCCCGATCATGTGACTACTCGCCGTCCAGGTCGTTGATGTGGACATGGGGCGGGGTGATCTGACAGACGCAGAGTGGGAACGGCTGCGGCCGTTCCTGCCGGTCAGTAACCGGCGTTGTGGCCGGTGGCGGGATCACCGGCAGGTCATCGACGGGATTCTGCACCGGGTGCGGACTGGTGTGCAGTGGCGTGACCTGCCGGAACGGTTCGGGCCGTGGAAAACGGTCTATGAACGGCACCGGCTGTGGTCTGCGGACGGGACGTGGGAACGTCTGCTGCAGCAGGTCCAGGCCGCCGCGGATGACGGGGGTGAGATCGACTGGGACATCTCGGTGGACTCCACCATCGTTCGCGCTCATCAGCACGCCGCCGGCGCCCGCACCGATCCGCCGCCGATCCCGGCATCAAAGGGGGCCGAGCAGGCAGAACACCAGGGCGAAACAGCGTGGCAGAGTCTGCACGCCCGCCTGGTGGAGGTGGTGCAGGAAGTGAGGGCCTGGGCCGCTCGCGGGGCGGGTTCACCAGCAAACTCCACCTGAGCGCCGACGGCCGATGCCGCCCGCTGTCCCTCATCGTCACACCAGGCCAGCGGGCGGACTGCACCCAGTTCACGAAGGTGCTGGACAAGATCCGCATTCCCAAGCTCGGCCCGGGCAGGCCCCGCAAGAAACCCGACAGCCTTGCCGCGGACAAGGCCTACAGCAACGGA
>NZ_JARAVL010000016.1:0-58980 GCF_033792725.1 Streptomyces sp. PA03-5A
GCCGCGGCCGGGGGCGGGGGCGGGGGCGCGGGCGGGCACGACGGGGGCCGGCACCGCCTCGGCCAGCAGCCGGGCCAGCACCTGCTCGGCGACGGAGTCGGGTGACGGCGCCGGGATCCGCAGCCGCCGGCCCACCTCGCGCAGCTCCTCCGGGAGACGGTCGGTCATGGGCGCCGCCCCCCGTCGTCGCGCGGGCTGGACAGCACCGGCTCGCCGAGCCCCGCCCGCAGCCGGGCCAGGGCCCGGTGCAGCCGGGACTTCACCGTGCCACGCGGCCAGCCGAGCACCGTCGCCGTCTCCTCCTCGTCCAGGTCCAGCAGATAGCGGCAGGTGACCACCATCCGGTGCGGCTCGCTCAGCGCCCGCACGGCGGACAGCAGCTCCGCCCGGCGTTCCCGCGACATCGCCAGCGACTCCGGGTCGTCCTCCGCGAGGGGCAGGGCCTCCAGCACGGCGTTGCGCTCCACCGCCGACCTCAGACGGCGCGCAGCCCGCCCGGCGTTCCTCGCCTCGTTGGCGACGATCCGCAGCAGCCACGGCCGGAAGGCAGCCCCCTCCTGGAAGGTCGCGAGCGCGCGGTACGCCTTGACGAACGAGACCTGCACCACGTCCTCCGCGTCGGCGCCCGCGCCGAGCAGCACGGCGGTGCGGTGCGCGACGTCCGCGTGCGGGCGCACCAGCTCCGCGTACGCCTCCCGCTCACCGGCGCGTACGCGCGCGATCACCGCCGCCTCCCCCTCCGTGGCGGACCCCCTCCCCTCGCCGGCGCCGCCCCCGTGCGGCTCCCGTCACCCCTACTACACCGCTGCCCGCCCCCGGGTTCCCACCGCGGCCGTGGAATCCGCGCGGACCTGAGAGAATGAGTGCCATGGCTCTCGATCGTCCCCGTGTGCTCTCCGGCATCCAGCCCACCGCAGGTTCGTTCCACCTGGGCAACTACCTGGGCGCGGTCCGCCAGTGGGTGGCCCTGCAGGAGTCCCACGACGCCTTCTACATGGTCGTCGACCTCCACGCGATCACCGTGCCGCAGGACCCGGCCGAGCTGCGCGCCAACACCCGGCTCGCCGCCGCCCAGCTGCTGGCCGCCGGGCTCGACCCCGAGCGCTGCACCCTGTTCGTCCAGAGCCACGTCCCCGAACACGCGCAGCTCGGCTGGGTGTTCAACTGCCTCACCGGCTTCGGCGAGGCGTCCCGCATGACGCAGTTCAAGGACAAGTCCGCCAAGCAGGGCGCGGACCGGGCCACCGTCGGCCTGTTCACGTACCCGATCCTGCAGGTCGCGGACATCCTGCTGTACCAGGCGAACGCCGTCCCGGTCGGCGAGGACCAGCGCCAGCACATCGAACTCACCCGCGACCTCGCGGAGCGCTTCAACGGCCGGTTCGGCGAGACCTTCACCATCCCCGGCGCCTACATCGTCAAGGAGACGGCGAAGATCTACGACCTGCAGGAACCGCTGTCGAAGATGAGCAAGTCGGCGGCGTCCCCGAAGGGCCTGATCAACCTCCTCGACGAGCCCAGGACCTCGGCGAAGAAGATCAAGAGCGCGGTCACCGACACCGACACCGTGATCCGCTACGACGAGCAGGAGAAGCCGGGCGTCAGCAACCTGCTGACCATCTACTCCACCCTCACCGGCACCGGTATCCCGGAACTCGAGCAGAAGTACGAGGGCAAGGGCTACGGTGCGCTCAAGACCGACCTCGCGGAGGTCTTCGTGGAATGGGTCACGCCCTTCCGCGAGCGCACCCAGGAGTACCTGGGCGACCCGGAGACGCTGGACTCGGTCCTCGCGAAGGGCGCCGAGAAGGCCCGGTCCGTCGCCGCGGAGACCCTGGCGAAGGCGTACGAGAGGATCGGCTTCCTGCCCGCGAAGCACTGACGGCTCCTTCCGCGCCCGTGGACGCCCGGAAAGAGGGGCCTTAGGTCCCGCGCAGGTGTGACGGACGACGCTCGCGCGGGAGGCCGCGCGCGCGTCACACTGGCAGCTGACGCAGTGGTGTCGTACGGCGTGCGTACGATGCCGCGAACCGACCCGGGGAAGGGGTGAACACGTGGGAAACCGCATGATCGGCGTGTCGATCGCGGTCCCCGAGCCTTACGGCAGCCTGCTGCAGCAGCGCCGCGCCGGCTACGGAGACCCGCTGGCGTACTGCATCCCGACCCACGTCACGCTGCTCCCGCCCACCGAGGTGGACACGGCGCTGCTCCCGGCCTTCCGGGAGCACCTCGCCGAGGTCGCCGCCACCGGCCGTGCCTTCCCCATGCGGCTGGAGGGCACGGCCAGCTTCCGGCCGGTCACCCCGGTCGTCTACGTCGAGCTCGTCCAGGGCGGCCTCGACTGCGCCGACCTGCAGGAGCGGGTCCGCTCCGGCCCGGTCCGGCGCGAGCTCCAGTTCCCGTACCACCCGCACGTCACCATCGGCCACGGCATCCCCGACGAGGCGCTGGACCGCGCCGAGACGGAGCTGTCCGACTTCGTCGCCACCTGGACCGTCAGCTGCTTCTCGCTGTACGAGCAGGACGACGAGGGCGTCTGGCGCAGTGTGCGGGACTACCCCTTCGGCGGCGCCGGGCATCCCCTCGTGCCGCACCAGCCCGGTGCGTGCGAGCCGCTCAGCCCGGCTCCCGCGGGAGGACCACCGCACGCGTGAGCCCGCCGGGCGGAGCCGCGCACGACCGCCCGCCTACGCTGCCGCCATGCACCCCACACTCGCCGCGGACCGCGCACACCTCCCCGAACTCCTCCAGGCGGTAAGGGACCTGGCCGCCCGTGAGCTGGCGGCCGTCGACGACCGGCCGGCCGCCCGCCCCGGGCCCGCACCCGAGCCGCAGCCCCTCCCCGTCACCGGGACCGGCGCCGACGGCGCGCTCGCGCTCTTCGAGCAGCGCTGGGCACCCGGTTTCTCGGGCAGCGCCGGACCGCGCTACCTGGGCTTCGTGACCGGGGGAGCGACCCCCGCCGCCGTCGCGGGGGACTGGCTCACCAGTACCTACGACCAGAACGTCTCGGCGGGCGGCGACTCCTCCGCCGCCGCCCTGGAACGCGAGACCGTCGGCTGGCTCCGCGCGCTGCTCGGCCTCGGCGCGGAGCACAGCGGTGCCTTCGTCACCGGTGCGACCGTCTCCAACACCGTGGGCCTCGCCGTGGCGCGCGAGTGGCTCGGCGAACGGCGGGGGCTGTCCGTGTCCCGCGACGGGCTGACCGCGCTCGGCCCGGTGACGGTGCTGTCCGGAACCCCGCACTCCAGCATCGGCAAGGCCCTGTCCGTGCTCGGCCTCGGCCGGTCGTCCCTGACCCGCGTACCGGTGCTGCCCGGTGGCCGCGAGGCGGTGGACGTCGGCCGCCTCGCCGCGGCGCTGGAGTCGCTGGAGGGCCGCCCCGCCGTCGTGGTCGCCAACGCGGGCACCGTCAACACCGTCGACTTCGACGACCTGCGCGCGATCGCCGCCCTGAAGGAGCGCCACGACTTCTGGCTCCACGTCGACGCCGCGTTCGGCGGCTTCGCCGCGCTGTCACCCGCGTACGCGCACCTCGCCGAGGGGATCGACGCCGCGGACTCCGTCTGCGTCGACCTCCACAAATGGCTGAACGTGCCCTACGATGCCGCCGTCCAGTTCACCCGCCGCCAGGACCTCCAGGTCCGGGTCTTCCACAACGACTCGCCCTACCTGGGCCTGCCGTCCCTCCCCGACCCGGACTTCCTCCACCTCACCCCCGAGAACTCCCGCCGGCTGCGGGCCCTCGCCGCCTGGTTCTCCCTCACCGCCTACGGCAGCGAGGGCCACCGCGAGGTCGTCGAACGCAACGCCGCCTGCGCCCGGCGCCTCGGCGAGCGCATCGAGGCCGACCCCCGTCTGCGGCTGCTGGCCCCCGTCCGGCTCAACGTCGTCTGCTTCACCCTGGCCGACGACCCGACACCCGGGCGCGTCGACGCGCTCGTCCGCGCCGTCGCCGTCTCCGGGGAAGCCTTCCTCACCCCGACGGTCCTCCACGGCGTGCCCGCCGTGCGGGCGGCCTTCAGCAACTGGCGTACATCCGAGGCCGACACGGACCGTGTCCTGGACGCGATCACCACCGCGACGACGACCGCCACCTAGAGTGCACGTCGTGACGGAGGGTAGGCGCGCGGTATGGAATGGCTGACTCGGCTCCCAGTGATCGGACCGTGGATCGCGCGGCTCATGCGCACCCACGCCTGGCGCACGTACGAACATCTGGAGGACGTGCACTGGACGAGGCTCGCCGCCGCCATCACCTTCGTCAGCTTCGTCGCGCTCTTCCCGCTGCTGACGGTCGGCGCCGCCGTCGGCGCGGCCCTGCTGTCCCCCGGCCGGCTGAAGGAACTCGAGGACAAGCTGGCCGAGCAGGTCCCCGGCATCGCCGACCAGCTCAACATCGGCGGGCTCGTCGACAACGCGGGCACGGTGGGCACCATCGCCGCCGTCCTGCTGGTCGTCACCGGCGTCAGCTGGGTCGGCGCCCTGCGCGACTGCCTCAGGGCGGTCTGGCACAAGGACGACGAGCCCGAGAACCCCTTCGTCCAGAAGCTCAAGGACTTCGGCGTCCTGGTCGGCCTGGGTGTCGTCGCCCTGCTCTCCGTCGCCTGCTCGGCCCTCGCCGGGACGGCCGTCGGCCGTCTCGGCGACGCCATCGGCCTCGACGAACACGGTCCGGGGCGGGCCCTGTTGTCGGTGGCGGGCTTCTGCATCGCCGTCGTCGTAGACCTGTTGATCCTCGCCTACCTGCTCACCCTGCTGCCCGGGGTCACCCCGAACCGCCGCGACGTCGTCGTGGCGAGCCTCATCGGGGCGATCGGCTTCGAGGCGCTGAAGCTGCTCATCAGCGGCTACCTGCAGAGCGTGGCCACCAAGAGCATGTACGGCGCTTTCGGGGTGCCCATCGCGCTGCTGCTGTGGATCAACTTCACGGCGAAGCTGCTGCTGTACTGCGCGGCCTGGACGGCCACCCCGCACAGCGCCGAAGCGGCCGCCGCCCGCAAGGACGAGCCGGGTGGGCCGGGCGGGCCGGAGCACGCGCGGCCCGAGCGGCCCGAGACTGCCTGACGACGCGGAAGGGCCCGGCCGTCAGTAGGCCGGTGTCGCAGGCCAGGCGCCCCGGCGCGCCAGGTCCACGACGAGGGCGGCGATGTTCCACGCGTCGTCCTCGCCGCGGTGGTGGCGGCCTTCGAGGGGCAGCCCGACGAGCCGGAGCGCCTCCGCCATGCCGGGGCGCTTGGTGAGGCGGTGGGCCTGGGTGAAGAGCGTCTTGACGTTGATGTGCCGGCCGCCGAAGGGGTACGTCGTACCGGTCGCCCGGCACTGCCGGTTGAACTGGTGACGGTCGTAATCGCCCCAGCTCGCCCACGCCCGCGACCCCGCCCGGTGCTCGACGGCGAGCAGCTTGCACGCGTCCGCGAAGTCCAGGCCCGAGTCCACCTCGGCCTGCGTCAGGCCGGTCAGTTGCGTGCAGAAGGGGCTCACGGCGGAGCGCGCGGGCCGTACGAGGACGCGGTGGCGGGCGACGCGCTCGCCCGCGACGAGGTCCACGACGGTCAGCCCGATCTCGATGATCTCGCTCACCGAGCCTTGCGGCGGCTCGCCGTCCCAGCACGTCGCCTCGACGTCGATGACGTTCAGGAGTCCCAGGTCACTGTCCATGGCGCGAACCCTACGTCGAGATCAGGCCACTGGTCACTACTGTTTACGGATGGTTTTGTCACTCTGAGTTCGAACCAGACCGTTTTACCGATGCCGTACGGCCGAGGTTGAACGTTCCAGGCGTCGGCGAGCAACTCCACGAGCGCCAGCCCGCGTCCCGACTCGTCCGTCGCCGACGCCTGCCGCGGTACGGGCGGGTCGTCGCCGGCGTCGCAGACCTCCACCCGCAGGGTCCCCGAGGCCAGGGCGGCGCGAGCGGCGATCCGCCGGTCCGGTGGGACCCGCGCGTGGCGGACGGCGTTGCCCATCAACTCGCTCAGCAGCAGGACCGCGGTGTCCGTCGCCTCGGCGCCGAGGCCCCACACGAGGGCCTGTTCCCGCAGCCTGGCCCGCGCCCGCCCGACGCTGCGCGGGTGGCGCGAAAGCCACCACTCGGCAGGGGGAGTTGTCTCGTCCATGGCTCAAAAGTGCAGGTCGTGGCGTACCGTCGGGAGTAGCGGCGCGAGTACGGAGGGTGGTTGTACCCGAGTGGCCAGTGAGGTGTCCCCGCCCCCGATGGCGTGGCGGTACTGCGGCAACCAGGTCAAGCTCTGGCGCGAACACGCCGGCGTCACGCGCGAGCAACTGGCCGACGAGGCGGGGTACGGCTACGAGACCGTCAAGTCGATGGAGCAGGGGCGCCGCCGCCCGACGCAGCGGCTGCTCCAGATCGCCGACGGGCTGTGCGGGGCACAGGGCAAACTCACGGCGGCGGAGGCGTTCCTCGCCCCGGAGAAGTACCCGACCTACGCCCGGGACTACATGCGGTACGAGGCCGAGGCGATCGCCGTCAACTGGTACGAGAGCCAGTACATCCCGGGGCTCCTCCAATGCGAGGCGTACGTGCGCACGTTGCTCTCGCTCGAAGAACGGGTGACGGCGCGGCTGGAACGCCAGTTGACCGAACCCGCTCGTTCAGCTTCGTGATCGAGGAGTCTGCGCTGCGCTCCTTCGCGGATCCCGGCGCACACCGGGAGCAGCTGCGGACGTTGCTGGTGCGGGGGCGGACCCGGAACGTCACCATCCAGGTCATGCCCGCGGAGCGGGGCCTTCATCCCGGCTTGCACGGCCCGTTCGTGTTGCTGGAGAGCGCCGAGCACCAGCACCTCGTCTACGAGGAGGGGCAGACCACAGGAGTCCTCTATGCGGACCCGGCGCGGGTCAGTATCGTCATGCGGCGCCACGACATGATCACCCGCCAGGCCCTCGGCCCCGAGGAGTCCGCGCGGTTCATCGAAGACTTGGCGGAGAGGCCATGACCGACGGGCTCGTGTGGTTCACGTCCAGCTACAGCAATTCCGAGGGCGGCGCCTGCGTCGAGGTCGCGTTCGGCCGCGGCGCGGTCCTGGTGCGGGACTCCAAGGACCGGGTCGGGGCCCGGCTGACGTTCACGCCCGGCGCGTGGGCGGACTTCGTGGCGTACGCGGTCACGCGCGGCGCAGACGACGCCAGGCGATGACCCCCATCAGGGCTGCGATGACGATGGGCGTGGCCGCGTTCTTGCCGTCGAAGTAGACGACCTGGAAGGTGAACGCGCCGGCCATCAGTCCGATGAAGGCCACCGCGGCGATCCCGGCCACGCGCGGGACGACGAGGCCGATGGCACCGGCGAGTTCGAGGGCGCCGATGAGGTACATGAACCAGTTGCCGTAGCCGATGGTGTCGAAGCTCTCGGCGGCCGAGGAGTGCGCGATGAGCTTCGGCGTGGCGCTGGCGAGCGCGAAGAACAGGGCGAGCAGGATCTGCAGCGCCCACACGGCGGTGTTCGCCCGGCTGCGGTCGCGGGGTGGGGCGGTCGTGGTGGTGGCGGTCATCGTGGTCTCCTCCGGTGTCGGGTGTACGCGGAGGTGGACCGGCCGGCCGCCGGGAACTCATCGGTTCAGCGCAGGAAGTGGGCGACGGTGAACCACGCGGCGGCCAGCACCAGCACGGTGACGAGGATGTAGCCCACGAGGTAGACCCCGGCGAGCACGGCCGCCGGGGCGGCCATGAACCATCCGGCGCGTCCGGCGGGGGTCTTGGCCCGGAGTGCCGAGCGGAGACAGTAGGCGACCGCGACGAGACCCAGGACGAGCCCGAAGACCGACAACATGCCCATGGCGTGCTCCCCTCCCGTACCGGCTTTGCCTGGTTCCTGGGTACCGGCAGGGCGGCCCGCGTGGCAGGGGGCGGTCGCAGCGGGGTGGGCG
Organism: Streptomyces sp. PA03-5A; assembly: GCF_033792725.1. Taxonomy (NCBI): domain Bacteria; kingdom Bacillati; phylum Actinomycetota; class Actinomycetes; order Kitasatosporales; family Streptomycetaceae; genus Streptomyces; species Streptomyces sp. PA03-5A. The sequence goes on from NZ_JARAVL010000016.1 coordinate 7,890, forward strand.
CACGAGCCGCACGTGCGCCGTCGAGCGCCCCCCGGGCCGGGGGCATGTGCGCGTGGCACGACACGACTGCGGCCGGAGGTGGGAGCCACCGGCCGCAGTCCGGCCGCAGGACCGACGGGAACGATCTTCCGGCTCGGGCCGACCTTCGTGGGGCGCCGCCGGCCGGCGAAGCGGGACGTGACGGATCAGGCCACGACGGCCGGCGGTCAGGCCGGACGGTCCGCCGTGGCTTCGTCCTGCGGCGCGGGCGTCTCCCGCTCGGTTTCCTCCGCCGCGGCCGCCTCCTTCGCCTCGTCCGCCTTCTCGGTGGCCTCCTTCGGCCCTTCCTCCGCCTTCGCGGCGTCGGCCTTCGCGGCGTCCGCCTTTCCGGCGTCCGTCTCCGTGTCCGCCTCGGCGGTCTTCGCGGGTGCGTCGTCGCCGGGCTTGGTCGGGGCGGGGATGGCTGCCGTCGACGTCCGCTGCGGCAGCGGCCAGCGGCGCCGTACGAGGAAGGCCAGGGCGGCGACGACCAGGACGGAGCCGCCGGCGAGCGCGAGGGCGGTCCACGCCCCGCCGCCACCGGAGGAGGCGTGCGGGGCGGCCTGGGCCCGCGCCTGCTTGCCGGGGGAGGCGGAGGGTGAGGGCGAGGCCGACGCGATGGCGGACTTCGGGGGCACCAGGGTGCCGACGGGGGTCACCATGCCGTCCGCCTGGAACCCCCAGTCGAGCAGCTTCGCGGCCTCCTTGTAGGCCATGTTGTGACCCTCGCCGGGGTGCATGACGGTCACCAGCAGCGTGCGGTCGCCGCGCTGCGCGACACCGGTGAAGGTGTTGCCCGCCTTGGTGGTGTAGCCGTTCTTCACGCCTGCGATGCCGTCGTAGGTCGCGAGGTCGTAGTCGCCGGAGAGCAGCCGGTTGGTGTTCCGTATCTCGAAGGAGCCGCGCTTCTTCGTGCCCTTCTTGCCCTTCTTCCCCTTGACGGTCTTCCACTCGCCGGGGAACTTGGCGCGCACGGTCGAGCAGTACTCGCGGAAGTCCGCGTTCTGCAGTCCGGCGCGGGCGAAGAGGGTCAGGTCGTACGCCGAGGAGACCTGGCCGGGCATGTCGTAGCCGTCGGGGGAGATCACGGTGGTGTCGTCCGCCTGGAGGTCCTCGGCCTTGCGCTGCATCTCCAGGACGGTCGCGTCCACGCCGCCGTTCATGGAGGACAGGACGTGGACGGCGTCGTTCCCCGACTGCAGGAAGACACCGAGCCACAGGTCGTGGACGGTGTAGGTGAGGTTCTCCTTGATGCCCACGAGGCTGCTGCCCGCGCCCACGCCGTCGAGGTCGGAGGGCTGCACCTGGTAGGTCTGCGACTTGTCCAGCTTCGGCAGGACCGTGTCCGCGAACAGCATCTTGAGCGTGCTGGCGGGCGGCAGCTCCCAATGCGCGTTGTGGGCGGCCAGCACCTGCCCGGTCTCGGCGTCGGAGACGATCCACGACCGCGAGGTGAGCTTCTCGGGCAGGGCGGGAGCGCCGGTCAGCGGGCTGACCTGGGTGCCGGGCTGTCCCAGCCGTTCCCCGCCGACCGTCGACATCTGCGCGGGCGGCGTCGGGGTCGCGGAGGGGGACGGGGTCTTCGCGTGCGCGACGGGCGCGGCGGTCAGGGCCGTACCACCGGCGAGTGCGAGGGCGGACAGCACCAGGGCGGAACGGCGCGCGGCGCGGGGGGAGGAGTTCGGCACGATGAGAAGTTACAGGCCGTCCGGGACCTGCGGCAGGCGTGGGGGGCCGATCGGGCCGTGACCGATCCCACGTCCCGGATGTGCAACCGGGCGGTGCCCACGGGCGTCTTGGGCGGCGGCTCGCGGTACGGGCGGCGGAACGACCCCGGGGGAGGGGGCCGCACGGCGGCCCGCATACTGGTCGCATGAAGCTCAGCCGCCCCGTGTCCTGGTTCCTGACCGCCTTCGGGGTGTGGAGCTGGATCGTATGGACGACGTTCGTCAAGAACCTGTGGAAGGACGCCAGTGGGCTCGCCTTCGAGGGCGGTGACCACGGCTCGCCCACCACGTACTTCTGGGTGCACCTGACGCTGGCGGTGACCTCCCTCGTGCTGGGCACCGCGATCGGCGTCCTCGGCGTCCGCGGTCTGAGAGCGCTGCGGGCCGCCCGGTGATTCTCGTGGTGGTCGCCGTCGTCGCGGCCGTCCTGGCCCTCCTCGGCGGGGTGCACTACTACCTGTGGCGACGGCTGGTCCGCGACGTGTCCGTGCCCGGGGGCTGGTGGCGGCGGACGGGGACGGTCCTGGCGGTCGTCCTGCCGCTGCTGAGCCTGGGCGCGCTGGTCGGCGGGCGGGCGCTGCCGCTGGAGGCCGAGCGTTGGCTGGCCTGGCCGGGCTACCTGTGGCTGGCGGTGCTGCTGTACCTGACGCTGGCGGTACTGGCAGGTGAGGCCGTACGGCCGCTGCTGCGGGGCGCGCTCGAACGCAGGGACCGGTCCCGGGACGCGCGGGAGGCCGGGGCCGGGGCCGCCGAGCCGGCCGGGCAGGACACCGCGGATCCCGGGCCGCGGCCGGAGCCCGCACCCGCCGGGCAGACGAGGCGGCTGTTCGTCGCCCGTACGGTCGGTGCCGCGGCGGCCGTGGCCGCGGGGGTGACGGTCGGCCAGGGCACGTACGGAGTGCTGCGCGGCCCGCGCCTGAAGTACGTCACCGTGCCGCTCGCCAAGCTCCCCGCGAGCGCGGACGGCTACCGGATCGCCGTGGTGAGCGACATCCACCTGGGCCCGATCCTCGGCAAGGCGCACACCCAGCGGATCGTGGACACGATCAACGGGGCCCGCCCGGACCTCGTCACCATCGTCGGCGACCTGGTCGACGGCTCGGTGCCGGAACTGGGCGCCGCGGCGGAGCCGCTGGCCCGGCTCCGGGCGCGGGACGGGAGCTTTTTCGTCACCGGCAACCACGAGTACTTCTCCGGGGCCGCACCCTGGATCGACTTCGTGCGCGACCTGGGCGTCCACCCGCTGGAGAACGCCCGCACCGAACTCGCCGGCTTCGACCTGGCCGGGGTCAACGACATCAGCGGCGCGGACCACGACCACGCCCCCGACTACACCAAGGCGCTCGGCGACCGGGACACCGCGCGGGCGGTCGTGCTCCTCGCCCACCAGCCGGTGATGATCCACGAGGCGGTCCGGCACCACGTCGACCTGCAGTTGTCCGGACACACCCACGGCGGGCAGCTGTGGCCCGGCAACTACATCGCGGAACTGGCCAATCCCACGGTGGCCGGCCTGGAGAGCTACGGCGACACCCAGCTGTACGTGACCCGTGGCGCGGGGGCCTGGGGCCCGCCGGTCCGCGTGGGCGCGCCCTCGGACATCACGATCGTGACCCTCGCCTCACCGCGCGCCTGAATGTGGCCGGAAAGTTCTCACCGAGTGGGAACAATCCGACACGGAGCGCATTCCCCGCGCCGAAACTGGTAAGGGATGGCGCAACGGAAGGGGGGCGTTCGCTCATGGGGAGAGTGACCTGATGAGGCGCAGTGCGTTCCGGCTGCCCCGGCACCCGACGTCGGTCGGGCTGGCCCGGCACCGGGTACGTGATCACCTGGAGGGCTGGGAGCAGGAAGGCGGGACCGTCGAGTCGGTCGTCCTGGTCGTGTCGGAGCTGGCGACCAACGCCGTACGGCACAGTCCCCTCCTGGAGCGGGAGTTCGAGGTGGCGGTGACCGTCCACAGCGACGGTTCGTGCGTCGTCGAGGTCTCCGACGGCGATGCGCAGTCCCGCCCCGTGCCGCGCGACGCGGGGGACGGTGACGAGTCGGGGCGCGGTCTGCGGCTGGTGCAGGCGCTCTCGGACACCTGGGGCGTCCGGGAGCGCGGCCGCTACGGCAAGACGGTCTGGGCGGTGCTGGCCGAGCCCGCCGCGGGCTGACGGGGGTGCTCCGTACGACCGGTGGGGGAGGTGGAGCGGCGGGCCGGCTCAGCGCCGGAAGAGGAACTCCGAGAGCAGCTCGCGGATCTCACGCACGATCGGCCGCAGCAGCCGGTAGCGGGAGAGCCTGAGGATCCGCGCGCCCAGTGGAGCGGTCCGCGCGACCAGCCGGCGGGTGCGCTCGGTGTCGGGGGAGTGGTCGAAGACCCAGTAGATGACGATGCCCATCTGGTACATCCACATCAGCTCGGGCAGCACCTCGGCCAGTTCGGCGTCGACCTTGATGTCGGAGCCGGAGAGCACCCGTTCGTGGATGGAGATGGCGGCGTCGCGGGCCGGGTGCGACTCGGGGGAGAAGGGGCTGAGCGGGCTCGCCGGGTCGGCGGCGTTCTTGAAGAACTGCGCGGCGAACTGGTGGTAGGGGCGTGCCACGTCGATCCAGGAGGTCATGACGGTGAGCAGCCGCACCGCCAGGTCCCTGTCCCCGCCGCCGTCCAGGAGGCCCTGGACGGCGGCCGCGTGCTCGGCGGCGAGGCGGTCGTAGAAGCCCTGGACGAGGTGTTCCTTCCCCGCGAAGTAGTAGTAGGCGTTGCCGACCGAGACCCCGGCCTCCTTGGCGATGGCGCGCATCGTCGTCTTGTCGTAGCCCCGTTCCTCGAACAGCCGCATGGCCGTCTCGAGGATCAGGGCGCGCGTCTGCTCGCTCTTGGGGGGCCGGGGTGCCCCGGGGGTCGTGCCGGGGGGTGCTTCTTCCACGTCCGTGAGCCTAACCGGGCGGGGCGCAGCCGTCCGCGCAGGCGTCCGGGACGGCGCCCGGGGCACGGTGCGTCCAGCCGTCCTTGGGGTCGTAGGACCAGCCCTCGCCGCTGGGGTAGACCCGGCCGCCCCAGCCCGTCGCGGCGGCCCCGCCGCCCCACTGCGCCTCGCGGTAGCGGGCGGCGGCGAGCACGGCGGCCCGGGCGACGGGCGCTCCGGCGCGGGTGCTGAGGCGGTGCGCCATCGGCCGGTACTCGGCCAGGGCCCACAGGCAGACCAGCCAGGCGGCGTCGTCGCGGTAGACCTGTCCGGAGTCCCCGACGACGGTGATCTCGCGCAGGGTCGCGGCGTGGTCCAGCTCCGGGAAGCGGCGGCGGGCCTCGTCGGAGCCGACCGGGACGAGGTCCAGCGGCACGATCTGCCGCTGGCGCTCCAGCCAGCGGCGGACGAAGGAGCAGAGCGAGCAGTCCGGGTCGTACAGGACGGTCAGCAGGCGGACCGGCACCGGGGCCGCCGGAGCGGCCCCGGTCGCTGGGGTGCGGTCCATCGCCGTCACGCGCCCGGCTGCGCGGGGGCGGTCCAGCCCTGCGGGCGGACGGGCGGGATCTGCTCGCGGTCCATGACGCCCCGGCGGCGGATCTTGTTGAGCACGTACACGTTGCACAGGTGCAGCACCCCGAGGACGAGCAGGACGACACCGAGCTTGACCGACAGCGCCTCGAAGAGTTCGCGGGCGTTCCCGACCCGGTCGGCGTTCTTCAGGTACAGCGCCACGAAGCCGAGGTTCACGAGGTAGAAGCCGACCACCAGAAGGTGGTTGACGGCGTCGGCCAGCTTCTCGTTGCCGTGGAGCACGTCTTCGAGGAAGACCTTGCCGGCCCGGCTGAGGGTCCGGGCCACCCACACCGTCAGCGCGACGCTGACGAGCAGGTAGATGACGTATGCGACGACCGTGAGGTCCATGGGTCCCACCCTTTTCGAACGTGTTCAAAACCCGTTGCCGATGACTGTAGACCTGTTTTTGAACATGTTCAAGCGACAAGTGCGGTGGCCCGCAGGGGCCGTGGGGCAGTGCGCCGCAGCCCTCCGCCGCCGGCCCTCCGCCGTCAGCCCTTCGCCGTCCGGTCGGCGGATGGAGCGGGCGCGGCCGGCTCCGCGCGGACCTGGGTCCCGATCGCCCGCACCGCCGGCACCGCCGCGGTCGCCAGGCAGGCGGCCGCCACCAGCGCCGCCGACACCGCCAGCGGGACCGCCGAGCCCCACAGGTTCGCGGCGAGCGGGGCCAGTGCGTAGCCCACGGGCATCGCGGCGAGCGACAGCAGCCAGTCGTACGAGGTCACCCGGGCCAGTGCCTGCGGCGGCACCTGCTGCTGGACGACCGTCTCCCAGACCGGGTTGAGGTAGCCGAGCGCGGCCAGCGCCAGGCCGTAGGCCGCGACGAGCAGCGGGGCCGGTGCGGCGACGGCCAGCAGGACCAGCGGCAGCGCGTACGTCGCCAGGCCCAGGTTGGCCACGAGCACGGGACGGCGGGGACGGGCCCGCGCGGCCAGCAGGGAGCCGAGGACGAGGCCGACCGCCCCGGCCTCCAGGACCCAGAACCACACGCCCTCGCCGCCGAGCCGGTGGATCGCGACGGCCGGACCGAGGGTGGTCAGGACCGCGGCGGCCCCGTTCCACATGGCGTGCGCGACCAGGCTCGTCCAGTACCAGTCGCGGGAACGGACCTCGCTCCAGCCCTCCTTGAGGTCCGCGAGCATCGACGCGCGCGGCAGCGGCGTCCGCTCGATCCGCAGCACCGCCAGGAGCGCGGCGCTCACCGCGAAGGAGGCCGCGTCCAGCACGAAGGCCAGGCCGGGCCCGGCGGCCCAGATCAGCGCCGCGGCCAGGGCCGGTCCGCACAGCCGGGTCGCACTGTTCGCCACGCCCATCAGGGCGTTGGCCCGCTGCCGTGCCGCCCCGTCGGTCACCGTGCCGGCGACCAGCGGCGACTGGGTCGGCATCGCGAACGCCGAGGCGGTGCCGCCCACCGCCTCGGCGAGCGCGATGGGCGCCAGCGACGGGTCGCCGCCGAGCAGTTCCAGCCCGACGAAGAGCTGGGCGGCGCAGCGTACGAGGTCGGTGAGGAGCGCCACGCGCCGGGCGTCGAAGCGGTCCGCGACCACCCCTCCGAGCGGCAGGAGCAGCAGCTTGGGCACCATTGCGCAGGCCAGGACGAGGGCGAGGGCCGAGACGTCGCCGGTCGCCCTGGTCACGGCGATGACCAGTGCGGCGGGCACGACCCCGTCGCCGAGCAGGGACAGCGTGCGTCCGGCGAACAGCAGCCGGAAGCCGCGGAGCCGGAGGGGATGCGTGGGTGTCATGGCACCGCAATGTATTTCGGTGCCGAATCATTCGCCACCGAAATATACTGCGCCGTAGGATTCGGCCCATGGACGCAGACGCCGACGCCGGCACCGTGGGAGCCCCGGTGGAACGGGACTGGACCGACGGGCACGTGGAGCGCTGGCTGCCCCTCCTGCCGGACCTCGACCCCGACATCGAGGGCGCCGTCACCCGCATGAAGCTCGTCACCAGCCACCTGCGCAAGGTCCGCGAACAGTCGCTGGTCGACTTCGGCCTGCAGCGGCACGAGTTCGACACCCTGCACGCCCTCGCCGGGCGCGGCGGCCGCGCCGCCCCGTCCGAACTCGCCGCGGACCTCGACCTGGCCCCCGCGTCCGTCACCGGCCGCCTCGACGCGCTGGAGGCCCGCGGCCACGTCCGGCGCACCCACTCCACCGCCGACCGCCGGCGCGTCGACGTCGAGCTCACCGACGACGGCCGCGCCACCTGGCTCGGCGCCATGGACGTCCTCGGCCACGAGGAGTACCGGCTGCTGGGGACCCTCGACGCCGACGAACGCCGGTACCTCTCCGACCTGCTGCGACGCGTCATGGTGGTGGCGGAGGACGGCTGAACACAGGATCCGGGAAGATCCGACATCCTGTGCGAAATTTGTGAGCGTTCCCCGCTGACAGGCCGCCGAACCGCCGAGTAGCTTTACCTTCTCTTCGGCACGCAACCGCTCCGTCCACGGCCGAAGGCCCGACCTGGGGGCAGCATGTTCGACGAGGACCGCTACCGGACCCTCTCCTACCCGCGGGGACCCTTCCCGGGCTTCCCCGTCTCCGGGGGCGTGGGACTCGCCACGCCGTCCGGCGACATGCGCCGCCCCGGGGCCGTCTGGCTCCTGGGGCCCCTCACCTTCGGCGTGTACTGGCTCGTGTGGTACTACCGGGCCAACAAGGAACTGCGGGAGTTCGACCCCGGCATCAAGGTCCGGCCCGCCCTCGCGGTGCTCGCCATCAGCCTGGGCGCGCTGCTGCTCGTGCCCGCCGTCGTCTCGCTCTACAACACCGGCTGCCGCATCGCCCGCGCCCAGCGCCGCGCGGGCCTCCACGACACGGTCTCCGGCCTCAAGGGGCTGCTGCTGGCCCCCGCGTTCGGGCTGACGTCCTTCTACTACCAGGAGCAGCTCAACCAGGTCTGGGTCGCCCGCAACTGACGCTCAGCCCGTCGCGCGGTCCCCCGCTCCCAGGTCCGCGGCGCGGTCGGGGCGCGTGAACTGCTCCGTCACCTGGATGAACGCCGCCTTCAGGTGGTCGGGGATGCCCAGGGCGTCCGCCGCCTGCGCGGCGGTCATCCGAGGTCCCGCGGGGCCGGCGCCCGAAGCGTGGACGTCCGGCCGGGGAAGGTCGTCCTCGCTCAGCTTGCCCGACCGGACGAGCACGTCGCGCACGGGGATGCCGAGCGCACGGGCGAGCCCGCGCATCGTCTCCAGATCCGGCATGCTCTGCCGCTGCAGGAGCCGTGTGATGGCGGCGCGGTGCACCCCGGCGTCGTCCGCGAGCTTCGACTTGCCGCCCCCGCGCGGGCTGTCGATGTCGTACCCCCGGCCGCGCATGAGGCCTTCGATCCAGTCGGCGAAGTCTTCGATGTGGTCGGCATCGCTCGGCACCTGTGGGGCTCCTCCCTCTCGCTTCTTCACGATAACCAGCGTGCGCGCACGAAATGTACCGTTGCGCGATCGCATCGGTGAAGATCCCGTGTTCAGGACGCCCAGGTCCACGGGGTGCCGGGCATATTCCGGAGGTATGTGTCACAGGCCTGCGCCGGGAACAAATTTGTTGCGTGCGCGTTCGCAACATGCGAAAGTATGTTCGAATTTACAACGTCAACCGTCGGAGGGTCCGACCGTCGTGTCCTTACGTTCCCCCTGTGAACCTCAGCCCCCGCAAGCCCCCGCCTGTGCCGGTCTGCCGCCCTCCGTGGTCTTCGCCCGGCACGCCCGGGAGGCGCTGCCGGCGCTGCTCGCCTGCGGCCGGTGCCCGATCCGCGCGGTGTGCGAGGAGGTCGTCGACCCCGAGCGCAACTGGTTCGACGGCGTCTGCGCGGGCCGCCTGTGGCGCAACGGCCGGGTGATCGCGCCGGCGCCGGCGCCCGGCCTGTCCGCGTGAGTCCCGGGACCGCCGTCCGCAACGAAAGGAATCGTCAAGTGACCTGCAACCTCGCCACCGAGCACACCGCCCGGGCCGTCCGGTGGCTCGACATCCTCCGGCGCCAGTTCCCCGAGCTCGTCCGCGAACTCGTTCCCGGAAGTCCCGGCTCCTCGGCCGCGTCCAGGGACCCCCTCACACCGCAGGCGCTGCGGTCGCTCGCGGAACGCGACCGGGAGGAGCGGACCGACCGCGAGTGGGTGCTCGGCGGGGGCGCCGCACCGCTGCGGCTCCATGTGTCCGACGCCCTGCGGGACATCACCGACGGCGTCGTCGAACTGGAGGAGGCCGTCCGGGACAAGCTCGGCCTCGGCCGTGCCCGCCGCGCCCCCGTCCCCGAGCGGCTGGGCCGGATCGCGGGCCTGCTCGACCGGGTCGCCGAGCATCCCGTCCTGGCCGCGCACGTCCTCGACGAATGCCGGCGCATGGCCCGCCGCTGCGGTGCGGTGCTGGGGGAGACCGAGGTCCTGGTCCGGGTGGACGGACGCTGCCCCTGGTGCGACTCGGTCTCGTTGCGGGCCCTTCCCGCCCGCAGGGCCGTGCTCTGCGTGAACCCCGGGTGCCGCTGCACCGACGAGGACTGCGGCTGCGCGGACGACCCCGCGCACCGTCACACCTGGGCCGAGACCGCATGGGGGCAACTTCCCCTGGATCCCGCGGCGATCGCCGGCCTGGTGGACCGGGAGGCCGTGTGAACGGCGCGCGGTACCCCGGCCCGACGCTGATCAACGGCGAGTCCGCCGCACGGGAGACGGGGGTCGTCCCGGCCACGGTCCGCAAGTGGGTGCAGCTCGGGCACCTGGCCGCGGCCGGCCGCAGCGGCCGGGCGAGCCTGTACCGGCTGGAGGACGTGTTCGCCGCCGAGCGGGTGGCGCGTGGCCGGAAAGCGCCCACGCGGCGCGCCTGACGTCACGACAACTCCCTGCATGGCCCCGCGTACCCGAGGAGGTGCGCGGGGCGGCGTCATGTCCGGGGACCGGCCGGCCTCAGGTCATGCCCGCCCCCGGCAGACCCCGGGGCGGACGGCGCGGGCGCCGCGGCCGGGGAGCCGGCGCCGGTCCCGGCGGGGCGGACGCCGTGTCGGGCGCCGGGCTCACGAGCCGTGGAAAGTCCCCGGGCCGGGGACGGGCGACGCCGTTCTCCCGCTCCGTCTCCGCTTCCTCCTCGTACTGGCCCATCGCGTCCTGCCAGCCGTGGGCGTAGGCGCGCAGAGTGATTTCCTCCAGGTGGGAGTGGGTGACCGCCACGAGACCCTCGGGCAGGCAGGCCTGGACGATCTCCTCGATGAGCCCTCGGGCCTCCTCCTCCGTCAGCGTCCGGGCGGCTGGCGGAGCGGCCGGCCGGGTCTGTTCCTGTGCGTGTTCCTGCGTGCGCTCCCGCGCCCGGTGCTCCACCGGTTCGTGCATGTCCTCCGTGCCTGGCACGGCACTCCCTCCCCGTTGCCCCCTGGTGCCGAGCGGCAGTCGAGCGTCGCCGGACCCAGACGTCCTTCAAACACGTGTTCACCACTTTCGGGTGCCGCCAATCCTCGGGCGGCACGCTTCGGGCCACGGATCCAGCCATTGCGGAGAGGATTCAAGTTGCGAGCGCGAGCGCAATCAGTCACGATGGATGCAGCGGCGGAGCTGTGCCCGGGACCGGGTGACGGACCGCCGCTTCGTGCTGGACGGCGGCCCACCGCTCGCACCGCGAAGCCGCCGCCACCGTCCGAAGGGAGCAGAAACCCTTGCCCAGTCCGCCCGTCTTCCCCGATGTGGAGAAGCTGGTCGTCGACTTCCTGAAGGCCCGCCCCGAACTGACCGGAGCGACCGTCGACAACGCCGCGCCCGCCGGCTTCGACGGCACCCAGCCGGTCGTGCTGGTCTCCCGCGCGGGAGGGGCCTGGATCGACGACGCGCACCTGGACCAGCCGCTGGTCGACCTGGAGGTCTACGGCCCGACCAAGACGGCCGCCCACACCCTGGCCCTGTCCGCCCGGTCCGCCGTGCAGGCTCTGCGGGCCACGACCTACGGGACGGCCGTCGTCACCGACGTCGTCGAGGCCGACGGCCCGCGCTGGCTGCCCGACTGGAACCGGGCCGCCGCGAACCGCTACTACTCCACGACGCGGCTGTACATCCGGCCCGCCTGAGCGTCCCCGGCGCCCACCCCTGATCAGGCCCTGCCGTCCGGCGGGGCCTTCGTCATGTCCGCATCCCCGACAAGGAGTCCAGCATGGCAGGCAACAACTCTTCCGAGATCCGCGTCGCCGGCACCGGCCGCATCCTCGTCGCCCCCGTCGGCACCGCCGCCCCGGCCGACACCGTCGTCGCCTGGGCGGCCGCCTGGAAGGACCTCGGCTACACCTCGCCCGACGGCATCAAGTTCAACAAGAAGGACAAGCTCGACCCGGTCGAGACCTGGCAGTCCGTCAGCCCGGCGCGGTTCATCTACTCCGACCGCGACCTGAGCGTGAAGTTCCAGCTGCTGCAGCTCAACGAGGACACCCTGCCCTTCTTCATGGGCGGCGACGCCGTGGCCGCCTCCGGCACGGAGTGGAAGTACGACCTGGCGGGCGCGCCGAAGTTCAACGAGAAGGCGATGGGCATCGAGTTCAGCGACGGCGCCAACGTCACGTACCGCTTCGTGATCCCGCGCGGCCAGGTGACCGAGACCGAGGAGATCACGCTCAACCGCACCTCGTCGGTCAAGCTCGGCGTCACCTTCACCGCGCTCGCCGTGGACGACGTCAAGCCGCTGGCCACCATCCTCATGAAGGACGCCTCCTACGCGTAGACGCCCCGTCCGACCGCCGGGGCCGGTGGCGCCGCGCCACCGGCCCCGGGCCCTTTCGCACAGTCCCGGTACACCACCCACCCATCTCAGAGGGGATGCAGCATGGCCGGTTTCGACGTCAGCGCCGCCCGCGCCCAGCGCCTGGAGGCGCTCGGCCGTTCCTGGACCTTCACCGTCGACGGTGACACCTTCGAGCTCCCCACCGAGCTCACCCGCTCCACGGCCCGCGAGCTGCGGGCCCTGGACGACAACGACGTGGACGGGCTGCTCCAGCTGCTGCTGGGCGAGCGGCAGTTCGGCCGCTTCGACCGACACGAGGTCACGATGCAGGACATCGCGGCCATCCTGGAGGCCTACGGCAAGGAGACGGGGCTCGGCCTGGGGGAAGGCTGAGCCTCGGCGGGTTCGTCGACGAACACGCCGAGGCGCTCGAGGCGGACCTGCTCCGCCACTACGGCGTGGACCTGCTGGACTGGCACCGCGGCCGGCTGTCCTCCCGCCGGCTCGCGGTGCTGGTCCGGCACCTGCCACGCGACAGCGCGACCCTGCGCGGCGTCCACGGGGAGGCCGCCGACTGGTCGGTGGGCGACCACCTGCTCGCCAACGTGGTCGACCACCTCGCCGAGGCCAACTGGATGTTCGCCACCGTGAACCGCGACGAGGACGCGGAGGCGCTGGAGTGCCCCCAGCCCGTCCCACGCCCGGGCGCCGGGGCCGCCCCCGGCGTGGACCAGGGCCCGTCGCCGGTTCCCGGGAACCCCACGCCCGCGCAGTTGATCCGTTTCTTCGCCTGAGGGGCCGGTCCATCCGTGACCCGTCACACGGCGCTCGGCGCGCTCCCGTGTCCGCAGTCCACCGACACGTACGAGACGGCGTAGGGCTCCGGAGCACTAGCCCAAGACGATCAGCGCCAGCGAGAGGAGGAGCGCGGTCGCGGAGCCGACGACGAAAGCCAGTGCCACCCTGCCGTTCGTCAGCCGGTCCGGGGTCTCGACGTTGACCGGCTCCTGCGGGTCGTAGACCACTTCAAGAAGTCCGCCTGTGCGGACGGGTGGGAAATTGAAGGGGCCGATGCTGGTCCGAACGGCTTCACCGGTGTCCGTGGTGAACTGCACCATGAGCTGAACACTGCCGTTCGGGCCGCCTCCCGTGTTCACGCACGTTGCCGTGGTCCGGATCCCGCGCTTCCTCAGCGCGCGCCCCCCTCGGAAGATCCGCAATGACAGCCAGAGAGCAAAGGCTGACAGAACGGACACCGGAATCGCCGGGCCGTACATTTCCCCCCTTGTGGGAATCTCAAAGGCTTGCCGAATGAAAGACGCTCCAGTCTGGGGTTGCCGGTTGCGTGTGTCAAGTGCCCCTGGGTGCCCATCATTACCGCGAGGAAGGTGCCGTCATGGCGAATCACTCGATCGACGAGGTGTACAGCCGAGTAGCCGACATAAAGGGCAAACTCGAGACGGGGGGTGGTGTTGCCACCCAGGCTTACATCGACGGAAAGTTCAAGGAGCAGAAGGGCGGGGGGCTTACCAAGGAATATCTCGACCAGAAGTTCAAGGACGCGAAGGAAGAGCCTACCCAGGCGGAGAACTGGGCCAAGGCGATCGGCTTCGGATTGGATGAAGTGGTCAAGGGCCTCCAGGACTTCAAGGCCGACTCGGTGGCGGCCTGGTCGGCACTCGCGGCGATCGTGGGCGGCTTCGCCGTCAGCACACTCTTCGACGCGGACAAAGTGAAGGCTTCCCTTTTGGGGAAGGCCCGGATCGAGCACGACGAGAACGGAATTCCGCGCCGGAAGAAGGACGCGGAGCCGGCGGTGCGAGCCCCGGTGGAAAGCATCGATGTGGAGCGGGTGAAATCCATGCGGAGTGCGTCGATCGCCCTGTCCAGATCTCTCAGTGATCTCACCAAGGAATTGAACGGCGCCGCACGCCAGATGGCCTGAAACAACCTGGAGTCCCCATGTCTCTTTCGCGAAGCGCGAACACGGCCGCGGGATCGCTGGCCCGATTTCGGGGCGCGGCTTCCCAAGCGGCCACGGCCGCACGGCAGATCCAGTCCTCGACAGCCGGGGCCGGCCCCTCGCTGGACAGGATCCGCGGCGGCTCGGACCGGCTGAACACCTCGCTCGGCAGGATGAAGTCGGCGGCGGCCGGCGGCGGCTCCGGCCTCGACAAGGTGAAAGCGTCTGCGGTGGGAGCCGACAGCTCACTCGGCAAGTCCCGCGGGAGCACCGACAAGTTCAGGGCCTCCCTCGACAGGCTCAAGGGCGCCTCCGGCAAGGCCGAGGGGGCCTTGCGTGAGGTCAAGCGGCAGTCCGACGCCGTCGAGAAGTCCGTCGGGAAGGCCGGCAAGAACGCCGACCGCGGCGGGAAGTCCATGGGGAGCCTCGGCAAGGGGGTCAAAGGGGCCTCGCTCGCGCAGCGGGGGCTCAACCTCGCGATGGCGGCGAACCCGTTCGGGCTCGTCATGGCACTGCTCGCGCCGATCATTTCCCAGTTCATCAACATGGACAAGGTGTCCGCCGCCCTGGCCAAGGGCGTGAAGTGGGCCTGGAACGCCATCCTCGGCGCCATCAGGTCCCACGCGGGCCCGATCAAGTCCGTGCTGAAGGGCATCATCAACGCCTTCACCGCGCTGCCCCGCGCGTACGTCAGCGGCATCAACCACATGATCTCCGCGCTGAACCGGGTCCACGTGTCGATCCCGGGCTGGGTGCCGGTGATCGGTGGCAAGTCCTTCTCGATCCACATCCCGCAGATCCCCAACATCCCCGCCCTCGCCCAGGGCGGTGTCGTCCCCGCCCGGAGCGGCGGCACGCTGGCGGTGGTCGGTGAGGGCGGCGAGGCCGAGGCGGTCATCCCGCTCAGCAGGCTGGAGCGGATGCTCGGCGCGGGCGGCGGGTCGCCGGCGCACTTGGCGCGGCTGGCGACGGCCGTCGAGAAGCTCGCGGACCGGCCCGTCGTCGTCCAGGTGGACGCGCTGACCATCGCGCGGGCCGTGGCCCTGGGCAACCGGCAACTCGCGCGGCGCTGAGCCGCGCCCCTCCCGCCCTTCGTACGGATTCGACGCCGGCGACCGTGTCGCCGGCCTTTTTCATGCCCTCACGGCAAGAGACGAGGTGACACATGGGCAGGAACCTGTGGATCGGACCGCCCGGTTCGCTGTACGAGATCGACCGCGCGGCGCGGAGCTTCGACCGGAGCGCCGACCTCGGCGTGTCGGAGTTCACGTCGCTCGGCGGCCGGGTGACCGTCGTGCGCAACGCGCGCGCCAACCGCCGGACCAAGCTGAGCTGGGACACGCTGGAGCCCGCGCAGGCCAGGGTGCTGGACCGGCTGGCCCGCCGCACCGACGGCGCCGGGCCGGTCGCACTGCTCGACCCGGCGGCGGCCAACATGCTGGACGCGCTGCAGGCGGCCGGCCGGGGGGAGCCGGGGAGCACAGGGCTCGGCCAGTGGCTCCCGGTGGTGGGCACCGGAACGGGGAGCGTCACGGAACCGGCCTCCCCCGGGGTCTTCGCCTTCACCGCCGCGGACACCGCCGCGAAGGTCGCCTGGCGCCACCGCTACTGGGGCAGCCACCCCGTCGCGCCCGGCACCCGGATCTCCTTCCGGGCCTCCACGGCGATCGCCGCCCTGCCGACGTGCGCGGTGAACCTCGACTTCAAGAACGCCGCCGGTGCCTACCTGTCGTCGGTGTCGGCGAACGGCGCCTACGTGGCGGGGACCGTGCCGGCGGGCGCGGCCTTCGTGACGCCCTGCGCGAAGCCCGGGGCCGCCGGGACGTACGCCCTCGCCGGGGCCTGCCTGTCGTACGACGACGGCGCCGCCGACGGCGTCCCCGGCGACGGCTGCCCCGCGATGGCGGTCACCGGGTACAGCGACGTGCCGTCCCAGCCGCTGCCGTACCGCGGCGTGAGCATCGACCTGGTGGAGGTGGCAGGTGCAGCGGGCTGACGACGCGCTCGGCGCGGCCCTCGCGCAGGGCGAGCGGACCACGTCCCACTCCACCCGCTTCGGCGGCAAGGACCTCGGCGCCCAGGTGCAGTCGTGGAGCGTGGACCGGTCGTACGCGACCGACCTGCCGGAGGCGATGCGGGCGTTCTCCGGCAGCGCCTCGGCCCAGGCCGAGTTCGAGATCTCGGGTGCGGCCGTCCCCCCGGACGAACACCTGCAGGGCGGAGCCGACCGGTCCGGCCCCCAGCTGTACTCGCCGTGGGCGCCCAGGAGCACGGGAGACCTCGTCCGTCCCGGCCAGTCCGTGGTGCACGCCGCGGGGCTCGGCGGGAACGACCTGGCCGCCTTCCGCGGCACGGTCCGGGCCCGCAGCGCGGCCTCCGGCAGCGACACCGTCAAGGTCACCGCGCTGGACGGGGCCGAGCGGCTGCGCGGCCCCGCCGTCCTGCCGAAGCCGTACATCGGGTTCTTCCGGAAGCGCCCGGTGTCCTCGGCGACCTGGTGCGTGGACGAGCTCCTCCGGCAGGCGGGACTCCACAGCTCCCCGCCCGCGCGCTACCCCGAGTTCGTCGAGGGGCAGCCGCTCACCCTCGTCCACGCCACGCTGCACGGCGGGTTCACCACGCCCTACGGCCAGCCGGAGGTGCTGCCCGATCCGCGGAACTACACCTGGACCAGGCAGGACGCGCCCCACGAGATGGCGCTCGTGCCCACCGGGCTGGAGCCGGGGACCACGGGCCTGACGGCCTCCTGGTTCCCGCGCAGCCGCGTCACCGTGCCGGGCAGCCGGCTGTTCGCCGAGGCGTGGGTCAACAACGCCGTCGGCATCGGCGACACGGTGGAGATCCACCTCCAGCTCAACCGCACGGGATCGGCGACGGGCACCCTGCGCCTGGTCGTCGACTTCGTCGCCGGCACCGTCCGCCTCCACTCCGAGGGCTCGGACCAGGGCTACTGGTACTTCGAGTGGTCATGGCCGGCCATCAGGGCACAGCGGGGCGTCTGGCACATCGGCGCGTTCTTCGACACGGCGGGCACCGGGACCGCGGTGTACCCCACCGTGCAGCCGAGGCTGACCGCACCCGACGGAACGCAACTGCTGGGGACGGCGGCCACGTACGTCCAGCCGTCCGGCATCCAGAAGTCCGCCGAGCTGGACCAGGTGCGGCTGGTCACCACCGTGGCCGTGGAGTCGCTGCAGGTGACCTCCGGGCTGGCCGCCATGCCGGCCGCGGGCGTCTTCGGCCAGTCCGGCACCTGGACCAAGGGCGCGGTCCTCGACGACGCGGTCTTCCCGCTGGTCTGCGTCCCCCGGGTCTCGGGCTCGCAGTGGGACGTGCTGACGCAGATCGCCAGGGCGACCATGGCGACCGCCGAGTTCGACGAGCACGGAGTCTTCCGCTGGCGCAACCACACCCGGTTCGCCCAGCCCCCGACGGCGGCCGACCTCACGCTGACCACCGTGCGGGACATCGCCGCGCTGACCGTCACGGAGGAGATCGACGCCTGCCGGAACTACTGCGTCCAGCCCGCCAAGGACTGGTCCAAGACCGGCGCGGCGACCGGGACCGTCTACGACGACAGCACCATCCGGGAGATCCCCGCGAACCGGTCCGTCACGGTCAGCTACGTGATGGCCGAGGAGGAGTTCGACATCGGACCGCCGCTCACCGACGACGACTCCGTCAGCACCTCCGGGTCCTCGGTGCGCTTCGCGACATCGCCCGCGGCCGGGGCGACGGCGGTCAAGGGCGCGGTCGACGTCCTGACCCGCCGCGAGGACGGCTACCTCGTGGTGCGCTTCAGCAACCGCAGTGCGCAGACGCTGTACACCGTCACGAAGACCGGCGAGCCGTCCGTCCACCTCGAGACCCTCAAGCCGGCCGACGACCCGGCCGAACGCTTCGCCACCTCCTGGGTGGCGGGCAGTGCCGGCGAACGGTTCTACGGCCGCCAGGAGTACTCCGCCGAGGCCACGGACTGGGTGCAGGACCTGCGGGGCGCGCAGTCGCTCGCCGACGCCATGCGCAGGGCCGGCGAGTACCCCGTCCCCGTCATCGGCGACGTCGAGGTGCTCCCCGACCCGCGGATCCAGCTCGGCGACGTCGTGCGGCTGGTCGACACCAGCGGCGCCCGACTGGACACCCTGGCCTGGGTCACCGGGATCAAGACCGCGGCGACGGCGGCCGGCGGGGTGCGGCAGACCCTGACCCTGCGCGGGACCGTGCCCAACGGGGTCCCCGCGGACTCCGGGCTGACCCCCGACGTCCCGGCAGCGCCGGTGGCGGAGGTGTGGCAGACGTACGCCCAGGTGGCGGCCGCGTACCCGACCCTCGCCGAGGTGAAGGCCGGCGGCCGGACCTGGCGCGACATCAAGGAGGGCACCCATGCCTGAGAACACCCCCGGATCCGGCCCCGTCACCCTGACGGACGTTCAGTTCCGGCAGCTGGCCGACACGGTGACGACGGAACTCGCCGGATACCTCGGCGTCGGCGCGGCCGCGGACCTCGGACCGGACCTTCCGGTCGCCGTCACGGTCAGCGACGGCCTGCCGCCGGAGGGGGAACCGGAGCCGCCGGACCCGCCGTCCCCGCACGGCCCCGGCGAGGAGGAGGAAGCCACCCCGTCCCCGTACACCGCCGAAGGCGGCGGCGTACCCGAGCCCGCAGCGGAGGCCACCGCGTGAGCACGCAGTACACCCCGATCAGCAATCTCCCCTACCCCCAGGCCACCGACGCCGCCGACCTGCCCGCGAACCTCAGGGCGCTCGCGGAGGGCGTGGACGGCCGTACCGTGATGCGCTTCGCCGACGCGGCGTCGCGCGACGCCAAGGTCACGGCACCCGTGGCCGGCATGGTCGCCTGGCTGACGACCCCCGGCCGGCTGGTGCAGTACACCGGTACCGTCTGGGCGCCGGTGGGAGCCGTCCCGGTGTTCCGGGTGAACGTGGACGGCGGCACCACGAACTCGACGACCTACGCGGAGACCCTGACCGACGCGGTCGGCGACCCCATGGCGGCCGCCTTCACGGCGCCCGCCTCCGGCCAGGTCATCGTGACGGTGGGCGCCTACATGTGGAGCTCGGGGGCGTACAGCTCCTACATGTCCGCCACGGTCCGCAGAGCCTCGGACAACGCGGTGATCCTCGCCACCAGCGACGACCGGGCGGCACTGGTCACCAACACCGGCCGGGGTTCGTCGTCCAGCCAGTTCCTCGTGACCGGCCTCACGGCGGGCACCGGCTACACCGCCACACCCGCCTACCGCTCCGGCAACGCGTCCAGCACGGCCAGCTTCGACACCCGCTTCATCCGGATCGACCCGCTGCTGTAGGACCGTCCGCCCCCGAGCCCCGGGCCGCCGTCACACGGCGGCCCGGGGCTTCCCCGTTCCCGTCGCCAGTCCCACCGTCCCACCGTCCCACCGTCCCACCGACAGAGGAGGAACCATGGCCACACCCGTCTCCGCGACGGCATTCCTGGCCGCTCTCGATGCCGAAGGCGTCACCGTCGCCGGACACGGCGACTGGCGCACCCACAACCGCAACGCCGTCGCCGCCTGGGGCCAGGTGCACGGGGTGATGCTGCATCACACCGCCGGCCGGGACAGCGTGGCGCTGTGCCGGACCGGCCGCGCCGACCTGCCAGGACCGCTGTGCATCGGCGTCATCGCCAAGGACGGCACCGTGCACCTGGTCGGGTACGGGCGCACCAACCACGCCGGCAGCGGTTCGAGCGCCGTGTACGACGCCGTCCGCGCCGGCCGCCCGCTGCCCGCGAAGCCAGGTGCCGACGCCGTCGACGGCAACGCCCACTTCTACGGGTTCGAGATCGAGAACCTGGGCGATGGCCGCGACCCCTACCCCGCCGCCCAGTTGACGGCCGTGGAGAGGACCGCCGTCGCCCTGTGCCGGGTGCACGGCTGGAGCGCCGGCCACGTCATCGGGCACAAGGAATGGACGAGACGGAAGATCGATCCGAGCTTCCCGATGCCGGCCATGCGGGAGCGCGTCGCCAAGCGGCTCGGAACCCCGCCCACGCGGACGTACGAGCCCTTCCCGGGCGCCGCCTTCTTCCGGCCCGGCCGTCGCAGCGACGTCGTCACGGCGATGGGCCGGCGCCTCGTCGCCGTCGGCTGCGGCCGCTACCGGCAAGGGCCCGGGCCGGAGTGGACCGAAGCCGACCGCCGCTCCTACGCCGCCTGGCAGCGCAAGCTCGGCTACGGCAGCGCGGACGCCGACGGCATCCCCGGCCGCACCAGTTGGGACGGACTGCACGTCCCGAAGAGGAAGGAGACCACATGACCGACGCCGACCGCCGTACCGTCCGCACCCTCGTCCAGACCGGCGTCGCCCTCGCCGCCGCCGCGCCGCTGCTGGTCGACGCGGCCTGGCCGGGCGCCTGCACCGTGCTCGCCGTCGCGGCCGCCGTCACCCGCGTGATGTCCCTCGACGCCGTGGAGCGGCTGCTGCCCTCCTGGCTGAGGCGGTGAGGCAGATGACCACGCATCAGGAAGGCACCCTCGGGGTCGCCCTCGAACTCGAACGCCTGCGCCGCTCCGTCGACGTCGGCTTCGCCACCACGCGGGGCGATCTCGCCCTGCTCCTGCAGCGCGCCGACCAGACCGACAAGGTGCTGGGCGAGCACGAGGAGCGCATTGAGGCGCTGGAGCGTTCCCGCTGGCCGCTGCCCGCCGTGGCGGCGCTCACCGGGTTGATGGCGCTGGTCGTCGCCGCCTACGGGACCTTCGCCGGGTGAGCGGCGTACCCCGGCCGCGGGACGGCGACCTCAGCGGGCGCGGCTCGAGCCGCGCCCGCGCCGCCCGGCGTCCCCCCCGGCCGCCGCCCGCTGCGGCAGGGGGCGGCGCCTGATGGCCAGGACGAAGGCCGCGACCGCCGCCACCAGGACGGTCTCCACGGCCGGTCCGAACCACGAGGAACCCTTCGACGCGTCCCCCGCCGCCGCGGGCCGCGGGCCGCGGCTCTCACCGGGAGGCCCCCCGGCCATCGCGCGCACCTGGCTCAGCGTCGGCACCAGCTCCCCGACCGGCTCCACGCGGCCCACCGCGTCGAACCCCCAGTCCAGCAGGTCGGCCGCCTCCCGGTACACCTCGTCGTACCCCGACTCCGGGTGCATCACGGTCACCAACAGCGTCCGTCCGTCGCGCTCCGCCGCGCCCGTGAAGGTGTTCCCGGCGTTGGTGGTGTAGCCGTTCTTCACCCCGATCATGCCGTCGTAGTCGCCCAGCAGGCGGTTGGTGTTCTGGATCTCGAAGGTCGCGCCCTTCTCCGCGGGGAACCGCGCGACCTGCGTCCGGCAGTAGTACCTGAAGTCCGGGTTCCGCAGCCCCGCCCGCGCGAAGAGCGTCAGATCGTACGCCGACGACAGCTGGTCGGGCGTGTCGTAGCCGTCCGGACTCACCACGTACGTGTCGTTCGCCTGCAGCTCCCGGGCCTGCGCCCGCATCTCCCGGACGGTCTTCTCCACCCCGCCGTTCATCGAGCACAGCACGTGCACCGCGTCGTTCCCCGACCGCAGGAACACCCCGAGCCACAGCTGCTCGACCGTGTAGGTGATCCCCGCCTCGATCCCGACCAGACTGCTCCCGGCTCCTATGTCCGCCAGGTCCGCGTGCGTCACCTCGTGCCGGGTCCGCCGGCCGAAGCGGGGCAGCAGCGTGTCCGCGAACAGCATCTTCAGCGTGCTCGCCGGCGGCAGCCTCCGGTGCGCGTTGTACGACGCCAGCACGGCACCGGAGTCGGCGTCCGCGACGATCCACGACAGCGAGTTCGTCTCGGGCAGCCTCGGCGCCCCCACCGCCACCTGCACCCCGTGCCGCCCCAGCCGCTCGCCCCCGACCACGGATCTGCCGGCCGCCACCGCCTTCCCGGCGGGAAGCAGCGCGGCAGCCACGCCGAGTCCGAGGACGGCACGTCGCGGCGGTGTGGGGGGTGTCGCGGCCATGGGGGGACGGTACAAGCTGCGACCCCCCACAACCGAACCGGGGACACCGCTGTGGACACCGGTCGGCCCAGCGCATGGGGGGTGCTTGCGCCGAAAGGGGGACGAACGGGGCGTTGTCAGAGGGCGGTCCTACGCTCGGCGGGCATGGGGACTGCGGGGGTCGCCGCACAGGGGGTGGACGGTGAGTGTGATCGCGTGGGGGGACGTGGGGGAGCCGGCCGTGCCCGGGTACGGGATCGGGGTGGTGCAGCGGCTGGGTGGCGTCACCGCGGAACTGGGGATCCGGGACGGGCGGGCCGTGCTGGGGTGGCGTAACGCGGCGGGAAAGGCCCTGAAGGGGGCCCCGGCCGTCGTGCGGCGCGAGCACGCGGGGGAGCTGACGCGGCTCAGGGCGACCGTCGGGGACATCGACCGGACGCTGGCGGCGCAGGCCGCATGGCTGGAACGGCAGTTCCCGGAACGGCGCACGTGGGCGTACTCCGTGTGGCGGGAGCGGATGCTGGGCCATCCACTGCTCGGCACCCTCGTCCGGCGCCTGCTGTGGACGGTCGACGGGGTCGCCTGCGGGTGGGCCGACGGCGGCCTGCGCACCCTCGCGGGAGAGCGGGTCCTGGGTGGCGGGGAGGACGTCGTCGGACTGTGGCATCCCTGGGGGCGCGACCGCGCGGAGATCACCGCCTGGCGGGAGTGGCTGGAGCGGCACGGCGTCACGCAGCCCTTCCGGCAGGCCCACCGCGAGGTGTACGGCCTCGCGGACGCCGCACGCGTCACCGCCACGCACCACGTCCTGAGACAGCACCCGTTCGCCTCGCTGGCCGCCGCCCGCGGCTGGCGGTACCGCCTGCGCCTGCCGGTCGACGAGGCCTTCCCGCCCGCCACGCGCGAGCTCCCGCGGTGGGGGCTGCGGGCGGAGCTGCGGGTCCAGGGCGTCGACGGGGACGCCTTCGGCCACTTCGGCAGCCATTTGTACGTCGGCACGGACCAGGTGCGCTTCCTCCCGCTGCACGCCCCCGGGGACCGGGCCGCCGATCCGCTCCCGCTCGCCGACGTTCCGCCGCTCGTCCTCAGCGAAGTCCTGCGCGACGTGGACCTCTTCGTGGGCACCGCGGGCATCGGCAACGACCCCACCTGGCAGGACGGCGGCCCCGACGGCCGCTTCCGGGCCTACTGGGCGTCCTACGGCTTCGGCGAGCTGACCCCGTGCGCGAAGACGCGCCGCGAGGTGCTGTGCCGCCTCGTGCCGCGCCTGGCCATCGCCGGACGCTGCGGCGTCGAGGGCCGTTTCCTGCACGTCCGCGGCGACCGTCACACGTACCGGATCCACATAGGGTCCGGCAACGTCCTGATGTCCCCGGGCGACCGCCACCTGTGCGTCGTCCCGCCCGCCCACGCCTGCGTGGTCCCGGGCCCCCTGCCCTTCGAGGGCGACGCCATGCTGTCGGTGGTCCTCGGCAAGGCGCTGCTCCTCGCCCGCGACACGGAGATCACCGACCCGACGATCGTGAGCCGGCTGTGAAACGTGTGACGACCCCGGAATGCTCGCCCTGGGAGGACGAGGGCCGGATCGAGTTCATCGCCCGGCTCGCCGCGGAGGGGGAGGTGACCGAGCTGGCCGGGCACCTGCTGTCGGCGGCCGACTGCGAGGGCCACGGAGCCGTGTCCCGGCTGAGGGCGATGCCTCAGGAGCGGCGCATGGCCCTGGCCGGTCTCCTCGTCGAGCACGGCGAGGCACCGCACAAGGTGCCGGACGAGTCCGAAAGACCCTGGCTCGTGCTCGCCGCGGTCTCCCGCGGCTTCGCCGAGGACTCCTGGTGCGTGCGGTGGAACAGCATGCTGGAACGCGTGGCGGCGACCTGCTGGTGGACGCAGATCAGCGACGACGTGCCCATCCTCGCCGAGGCTCTGCTGGACGCCGGGCGTCCGCTGTCCGGCGAGGCGGTCGGCCTGCTCCGCAGATCCGCGTACGCGGGCCTCGGCTGGGCGCAGCTGCTGCTCGACCGCCTCCCTGAGCCGCCCCTCAACCCCGGTGAGCTCTGGTCCGACCGCGTCCTGGCGCAGCTGCCGGAACTCGGCGCCCGCTGGCGTCACCTGATCCCGCATCTGCGTGCCGCCAAGCCGGCGCCCAGCGCGCGCTGGGACCGGGCGGCCGCCGCGCTCCTCGACGGCGTCGACGCCGAGACGGTACGCCGTACCGCCACCCCCTGGCTCGCGCTGGCCACCCACGGCTCCCACGACCCCTGGAACGTCACCGCCGTCCGCGGTATGGCCTGGCTGCTGTCGTCGCCGTCCGTGCCTTCCCACCCGGAGACCGTCCGCGTCCTGGGCGCCCTCGTCGAACGTCCCCCGGTCAAGACCGTCGTCGCCGGCGCCGGCATACGCGCCCTGGCCCGCCTGGGCGGTGACGCCGGCCGGGACGAGCTGCGCAGGCTCGCAGGGTGCGTCGGCCACACGGTGACCCGCAGGCAGATCGGCCGCGCGCTGGCCCCGTGAACGCCCGAGGGCCCCGCAGCCGGCTGACCGGCTGCGGGGCCCTCGGGGGAGCCTCGGCGGAGGGGATCAGAAGCGACGCGTGATGAGCGCGCGCTTGACCTCCTGGATCGCCTTGGTGACCTCGATGCCACGGGGGCAGGCGTCGGTGCAGTTGAACGTGGTGCGGCAGCGCCACACGCCGTCCTTGTCGTTCAGCACCTCGAGCCGCTGCTCGCCGCCCTCGTCACGCGAGTCGAAGATGAAGCGGTGGGCGTTGACGATGGCCGCCGGGCCGAAGTACTGGCCGTCGTTCCAGAAGACCGGGCAGGACGACGTGCACGCGGCGCACAGGATGCACTTGGTGGTGTCGTCGAAGCGCGCGCGGTCCTCGGCGGACTGCAGGCGCTCGCGCGTCGGCTCGTTGCCCTTGGTGATGAGGAAGGGCATCACGTCCCGGTAGGCCTGGAAGAACGGGTCCATGTCGACGACCAGGTCCTTCAGCACCGTCAGGCCCTTGATGGGCTCGACGGTGATGGGCTTGTCCGGGTTGATGTCCTTGATCAGGGTCTTGCAGGCCAGCCGGTTGCGGCCGTTGATGCGCATGGCGTCGGAGCCGCAGATGCCGTGGGCGCAGGAGCGACGGAACGTCAGCGTTCCGTCCATGTCCCACTTGATCTTGTGGAGGCCGTCGAGGACCCGCTCCTTGGGGTCGATCTCCAGTTGGAAGTCCTGCCAGGTGGCCTCCTCCGAGATCTCCGGGTTGAACCGGCGGATCCGGAAGGTGACCGTGATGTAGGGCGAGGCCTGGGCCTCGGCCTCGACCTTGTCGAGGGTCGCGGTGCTCATCAGTACTTACGCTCCATCGGCTGGTAGCGGGTCTGCACGACCGGCTTGTAGTCGAGACGGATCGCCTCGGTGCCGTCGGCACCCACCTCGCGGTACGCCATCGTGTGCCGCATGAAGTTGACGTCGTCGCGGTTCGGGTAGTCCTCGCGGTAGTGGCCGCCGCGGGACTCCTTGCGGGCCAGGGCCGAGACCGCCATGACCTCGGCGAGGTCGAGCAGGTTGCCGAGCTCGATGGCCTCGAGCAGGTCGGTGTTGAACCGCTTGCCCTTGTCCTGGATCGACACGTTCCGGTACCGCGCGCGCAGCTCGCCGATCTTCTCGACGGCGGTCTTGATGGTCTGCTCGGTGCGGAACACCATGACGTTCGCGTCCATGGTCTCCTGCAGCTCCTTGCGCAGCTGCGCGACCCGCTCGTTGCCGGTGGAGGAACGCAGCCGCTCCACCAGGTCGACCACGAACTGCGCCGGGGCCTCGGGGAGCTCGACGTAGTCGTGGTCCGCGGAGTACTCGGCGGCGGCGATGCCGGCCCGGCGGCCGAAGACGTTGATGTCCAGCAGCGAGTTGGTGCCGAGGCGGTTGGCGCCGTGCACGGAGACGCAGGCGACCTCGCCGGCGGCGTACAGGCCCGGGACGACGGTGGTGTTGTCCGACAGGACCTCACCCTGGACGTTGGTGGGGATGCCGCCCATGGCGTAGTGCGCGGTCGGCTGGATCGGGATCGGGTCCGTGTAGGGCTCGATGCCGAGGTAGGTCCGCGCGAACTCCGTGATGTCCGGGAGCTTGGCGTCCAGCTGCTCCGGCGGCAGGTGGGTCAGGTCGAGGTAGACGTGGTCGCCCTCGGGACCGCAGCCGCGGCCCTCGCGGATCTCGGTGTAGATCGCGCGGGAGACGACGTCACGCGAGGCGAGGTCCTTCATGACCGGCGCGTACTTCTCCATGAAGCGCTCGCCGTCCTTGTTGCGGAGGATGCCGCCCTCACCGCGGGCGCCCTCCGTCAGCAGGATGCCCATGCGCCAGATGCCGGTCGGGTGGAACTGGAAGAACTCCATGTCCTCCAGCGGCAGACCGCGGCGGTAGACGGCGGCCTGGCCGTCACCGGTGAGGGTGTGCGCGTTGGAGGTGACCTTGAAGAACTTGCCGGTGCCGCCGGAGGCGTACACCACGGCCTTCGCCTGGAAGACGTGGATCTCGCCGGTGGCCAGCTCGTACGCGATGACGCCGGCGGACCGCTTGACGCCGTCCTCCTCGACGATGAGCTGGTCGAGGACGTAGAACTCGTTGAAGAACTCCACGCCCTCCTTGACGCAGTTCTGGTACAGCGTCTGGAGGATCATGTGGCCGGTGCGGTCGGCCGCGTAGCAGGCACGGCGGACCGGGGCCTCGCCGTGGTTGCGGGAGTGGCCGCCGAAGCGGCGCTGGTCGATCCGGCCCTCGGGGGTGCGGTTGAAGGGCAGGCCCATCTTCTCGAGGTCGAGGACCGCGTCGATGGCCTCCTTCGCCAGGATCTCGGCGGCGTCCTGGTCGACCAGGTAGTCACCGCCCTTGATCGTGTCGAAGGTGTGCCACTCCCAGTTGTCGTCCTCGACGTTCGCGAGGGCGGCGGCCATGCCGCCCTGGGCGGCGCCGGTGTGGGAGCGGGTGGGGTAGAGCTTCGTCAGAACGGCGGTGCGGCTGCGCTTCGTCGCCTCGATGGCGGCGCGCATGCCGGCGCCGCCCGCGCCGACGATGACGGTGTCGTACTTGTGGATCTGCATGAGGGGTCGCTTCCCTGTCCAGCCCTGGCTAGCGGATGTTCGGGTCGAAGGTGAAGATCACCAGCGTGCCGAGGATGATGGTGAACGCGGTCGCGGTGTAGACCAGCATCTTCAGCCAGAACCGGGTGTTGTCCCGCTCCGCGTAGTCGTTGATCACGGTGCGCAGGCCGTTGCCGCCGTGCAGCATCGCCAGCCACAGCATGATCAGGTCCCAGGTCTGCCAGAACGGCGAGGCCCAGCGGCCGGCGACGAAGGCGAAGCCGACCTTGGTGACGCCGCCGTCGAGGACGAGCTGGATCAGCAGGTGACCGATGACCAGGACGACCAGGACGATGCCGGACAGGCGCATGAAGAGCCAGCCGTACATCTCGAAGTTGGTCCGGGTGCTGCGCGGGGTGCGCTTGGTCCGGGCGCGCGGCGGCTCGATGACCGGGGCCGGGTTGTCGGGGCCGTAGGCGGCGCTGGAGGAGCTGAGCTCCACGTGGTCCGTTGCGGACATGACTTCGCTCAGCTCCCGAACAGCACTCGTGCGGCGTGACCGAGGACGGGGTAGATGGCCCCGATCATCAGCACGACCCAGATTCCGACGACCGTCCACAGCATCTGCTTCTGGTACTTCGGGCCCTTGGACCAGAAGTCCACGGCGATGACGCGCAGGCCGTTCAGAGCGTGGAAGAGGACAGCCGCGACCAGCCCGTACTCGAGCAGGCTGACGATGGGCTGCTTGTAGGTGTTGACGACCTTGTCGTAGTCCTCGGGGGAGACACGCACCAGTGCGGTGTCGAGGACGTGGACGAACAGGAAGAAGAAGATGAGGACACCGGTGACTCGATGAGCCACCCATGACCACATGCCTTCCCGGCCGCGGTACAACGTTCCAGCCGGCACGGAAAAAACCCTCCGGGAGCGGTGTGGGGCCTGCCGGCTTCGTTGGTCGGTCGGCCCGGCCGGGTACGGTCCTCCGGCCCTGGCCATCGTAGCGACGGCTTGTCGGCTACGTCCTGCCGGGTCCTTCAGGTGTGATCGATCCCGCACGGGTGGGTGTATCGGCCGGGAACCCCCGGCCCGCCCCGTGCGTCTGCGAGGGCCAGTCGTCCCAGGCGGGAACGGGTGACGCGGCGCAGTTCCTCGGCGGCCGTGACCCGCTCCTCGTCCGGTTCGTTGCCGAGACGCTGACGGAGTGACGCCAGCATCCGGTCGAGGGACTCACCGGGGTGCACCCCGTCGAGGGAGAGCACGAAGACGTGGCCGAAGCGAGCCTCGTACGCGGCCTGCGCGGCCCGCAGCGCCGTGTGCGCGGCGAGGCTGCCGCGGGTGGGGGCGGCGTCCGGCGGGGCGCCGGCCGCCTCGGCGGCGAGGGCCTCGGCGAGGTCGGCGGGCGTGAGGTCGTAGGCGGCCTCGTCGGCGGCGGCCAGCAGGGCGTCCAGGTCGGGGTAGGGGCGGTGCGCGGCGACCCTGCGGGCCCAGTGCAGGCTGCCGCAGCAGGTCAGCAGGACGGCCTCGGCCGCCCCGGGGGAGGCCTCGTTGAGCCGCCGCAGGCCGTGGGGGAGGCCGGGGCGGCCCGTCGGCGCCGGTCGGGGCGCCCGGCCGCGGGACTGCGCCGGGAGGTGCGCCGGGGCCCGCGGCGGGAGGGCGGGGGTGTCGCTGGACAGCGGTGGGCTCCTGGGAGGGAACGGTGACGAAGGTGGGGGGAACCGCGAGGCGGCTGCGCGGCGTGAACCACAGGGGGACGACGAGTGACGACCACCGTATCGGCCTATGTTCGGCCCTGTACGACGGATGCACGAATTTCACTCGTACGGGAACGAAAGTGCACGGCTTCCCCTGGTCCGCACGGCGAGATCCACACAGCGGGCATAAATTCGGATCATGTGGCAGATGCGGGCGAAACGTGCGTCGGCGTACGCGGCGACGGCCGTGCTGACCGCCGTGCTGAGCGCCGTGCTCGGGGCCGGTCCCGCGCTCGCCGCACCCGCGGGGACCGCGGCCCCCGGCGCCCCGCCGACGGAGCGGGCGAGCACGTCCGCCGGGTTCCCCTCGATCCCCGCCGTCCGTTCCTTCACCCCTGCCGCCGGTACCGCCGCCTTCGTACCGGGCCCCGGCTCGCGCGTGGTGGCGCCCGCCGGGAGCGCCGTGGAGGACGAGGCGCGGCTGCTCGCGGAGGAGCTCCGCCGGCCGTACGCCAGTGGGCCCGCCAAGCCGGGGGACATTGCGCTTTCACTCGAACGGAGTAATGCGGGCCCGGAGTCGTACGAGATGACAAGTTCGGCCGACGGGGTGACAGTACGCGCCGGCACCGACGCCGGGGTCTTCTACGGCACGCGGACCCTCCTCCAGGCGGTCCGTTCCACCGGACGGGTGCCGGCCGGCACCGTCGAGGACCGCCCGGACCGGCCGGAGCGCGGACTGATGATCGACATCGGGCGCAAGTACTTCAGCCGTGCGTGGCTGGAGGCCAGGGTCCGCGAGCTGGGCGACCTGAAGTACAACCAGCTCCACCTCCACCTCAGCGACGACCAGGGCTTCCGCCTCCAGAGCGACAGCCACCCCGAGATCGTCTCGTCACGGCACCTGTCGAAGGAGGACATCCGCGCGGTCGTCGACCTGGCCGCGCAGCGGCACATCACCGTCGTCCCGGAGATCGACAGCCCCGGTCACATGGGTGCCGTGCTCGACGCCCACCCGGACCTCCAGCTGCGTTCCGTGGACGGCACCCCCGTGCGCGGGGCGCTGGACATCTCCCGGCCCGGTGCCGCCGACGTCGTCGACGACCTGCTCAAGGAGTACGCACCGCTCTTCCCCGGTGCCCACTGGCACGTCGGCGGCGACGAGTACGGACCGCTCGTGGCCGACCATCCGGAGACGTCCTTCCCGCAGCTCGCCGCGTACGCGCGTGAGCGCTACGGCCCGGACGCCGGGGTGGCCGACGCGGCGGCCGGCTGGCTCAACGACCGCGCTGCCACCCTGCGATCGCTCGGCAAACGGGTCGAGGCCTGGAACGACGGCTTCTCCGGCGGCGCCCGGGTCGCCGCGGACCCGGACCGGGTGGTCGCCTACTGGTCAAGCAACAAACTGCGCGGACGGCTGCCCGAGGACCTCCTGCGCGAGGGCCGGCAGCTGCTCAACCTCAACTCCTGGTACCTGTACTACGTCCTCGGCGCGCCGGAGAACTTCCCCTACCCCAGCGGGCGGCGCATCTACGAGGAGTGGACCCCGGCCGTCGTCTACCGGGACGGCGCCGTGCCCGCGGCGCTCGCAGGACCGGACCGCATCCTCGGCGCGCGGCTGGCCGTCTGGTGCGACCGGGCGGACGCCCAGACCGAGGACGAGGTCGCGGCCGGCATCCGGATGCCCCTGCGCGCGCTCACCCAGAAGCTCTGGGATCCGGGCCCGCCGGTCCTGAGCTGGCAGGACTTCAGCACCCTCGCCGACCGGGCCGGCTGAGCCGCCGTACCCGGCCGCCCCAGGTGAAGCGGCCGAAGTCCGCCTCCCCCCACAGGAGCGTCTTCGGCCGCTTCTGATTGTTAAAGCGTCAACGCGGCCGAAAATGTCACACCCATCGCCAGGGCGGCCCGACAGGTGTGACGATTCAGTGCGAATCCACGCTGTACAGGATGTCGGCGATTCGAGAGGACAGGGTGGCCAGCAACGGGGGGCGCCACGATCCGCGGACCGACCGCGACATGGAGCTCGGGGCCGCGGTCGGGCGCGCCCAGGGTGGGGACGAGCACGCCTTCGCGGTGGTCTACCGGCTGGTCCAGCCGCTGCTGCTCGGCTACGTGCGCGGCCTCGTCGGCGACGACGCGGAGGACGTCACCTCCGAGGCCTGGCTCGAAATCGCCCGCGACCTCGGCCGGTTCCGCGGGGACGGGGCGGGCTTCCGGGGCTGGGCGGCGACCATAGCCCGGCACCGGGCCCTGGACCACCTGCGGCGCCAGGACGCCAGGCCCCGTGCCCGTCCCCTCGACGCCGGACTGCTGGACCTCCCCGCGGCCGAGGACACCGCGGACCGTGCACTGGAGGCGCTGGCCACCGAGCGCGCCCTCGCCCTGATCGCCTCGCTCCCGCCCGACCAGGCGGAGGCGGTGCTGCTGCGCGTCGTCGTCGGGCTGGACGGGGTGTCCGCGGCCCGGGTGCTGGGCAAGCGGGCGGGAGCGGTCCGTACGGCGGCGCACCGCGGCCTGAAGCGGCTCTCCCGGCTGCTGTCCTGACCCCTGGTGACCGGCGGGTAGCCGCCCCCGGACGCCCTGCCGGCGCCCATCATGGGGCAGTATGGTGCGCGATTCCGAGGGGGAGGCCCGCACGTGGATTTGGCGACCGCGGTACGCGCGGCGCAAGAGGGGGACGAGGACGGCTTCCGGTTCGTGTACCGAGCGGTGCAGCCGCAACTGCTGCAGTACGTACGCTCGCTGGTCGGCGCGGTGGACGCCGAGGACGTGGCGTCGGAGGCGTGGTTGCAGATAGCGCGCGACCTGCCGGGCTTCCACGGCGACGGGGACGCGGTACGCGGCTGGGCGGCCCGGATCGCCCGCAACCGGGCGCTGGACCACCTGCGGGCGGTGGGCCGCCGGCCGCTGGCCGCCGCCGGGGTGGAGGAACTGCTCGACCGGCCCGCCGTCTCGGACACCGCCGAGGAGGCGGTCGCCGCGGTGGGCACCGGCGCCGCGCTGGCGGCCATCGCCGCCCTTCCCCAGGACCAGGCCGAGGCGGTGCTGCTGCGCGTCGTGATGGGCCTGGACTCCCGGTCGGCGGCCGAGGTCGTCGGCAAGAGGCCCGGTGCGATGCGCATGGCCACCAGCCGCGGCCTGCGCCGTCTGGCTGAGCTGCTGGATTCCGACGGCGGGTCGTCAAGTGTGACGTTTTCGGCGTCCCGAACGCTTGAGGACATGAGATGAGCGATAACCGAGGACAGGACTGGCTGGACGACGCCACCGCCGAGCGGTTGCTGCGGGGTGCTCACGGTGACGACCCCGCGGAGCGGGCCTGGCGCGACGAGCGCGCCGCCGCCCTGGCCGGGTTGCTGGCCGCCGCCGCGGCTCCCGCACCCCTCGACCCGGAACGCGAGGAGGCCGCCCTCGCCGCGTTCCGTGCCGCGCGCGGCGACGACGCGCTCACCGGGGCCACCGCGGGCGTCCGCCTCGGCACGGCCGACGACTGGTCGCCCGGCGCGGGCGCTGGTGCGGTGTCCCGGAGCGGGCGGAGCCGTACGGCCCGTCACTCCAGATCGGTGACGGGCACGTTGATCGCGACCGCCGCGATGGCCGGGGTCGGCATGGCGGCCGCCGCCGGCGCGCTGCCGGCCCTGCTCGGCAGCGGCGTCCCGGACCCCGCCCCGGTGCACACCCAGAGCGGGGCGACGGCGGCCTCGGACAGCGGTTCGCCGTCACCCGGCCGCACCGCCCCGCCGACCTCCCGCCCCGGCCCCGGCCACGGCCGCCCGGCGGGCGGCACCGGCGGCACCCACGGCACCGTCCTCCCCGGCCGGCCGGCCGGGACGATGTCCTCCTCGCCGTCCTCCACGCCGGCCCTGGACCACAGGGCGTTGTGCCGGGCCTACGCCGCGGCCGGCCGGCACCGCAAGGGCGTGGACGAGCAGGCCTACAAGCAACTGCGCAAGGCGGCGGGCGGCGGCCAGCGCGAGGTCCGCCGCTACTGCACCGATCTGCTCGGCTGGAACGCCGGGCACGGGGGGAACGGGGGCAAGGCCGAGAAGGGGGGCGAGCGGGGCGACGACGACTCCCGGGAGGGCCCCGGCCGTTGGAAGAACCGTTCCGGCGGACACCACCGCCAGGGCGGCCACGGCCCGCGCGGCACCTCACGGCCCGCCCCGGTCGCACCGTCCGTACCGACCTCCAAGGCCGCACCGTCGCCACCGTCCGCCCCGGTCGTACCGTCCGACGGGCGGCCGGGACCGCACGGCGGCCACGGCGGCGAGTGACACTTTCCGGCCGCCGCGCGCTCCCATGGACGGGCCGACTGGTCATCGGCCCCGCGGATCCGGGCACTTCCCGTGCCCATGGGTCCGCACCCGAGCGCGGCCGGGCAGCTCTCCCTCCCGGCCGCGCTCCCGGGCGCGACGGGTGCGGGGTGTGACACTTTCGGCCTGCCGGGCGCTTTAACCAGTAGACCGACTGGTCATCGGTCGAGGGGTCGCCCGGTCCCCCCGTATCGGGCCCCCAACGAGGGACGCGGGCGGAGCGCTTTCCCCCCGCTCCGC
Organism: Streptomyces sp. PA03-5A; assembly: GCF_033792725.1. Lineage (NCBI taxonomy): Bacteria > Bacillati > Actinomycetota > Actinomycetes > Kitasatosporales > Streptomycetaceae > Streptomyces > Streptomyces sp. PA03-5A. Next base: position 41,069 of record NZ_JARAVL010000016.1, read on the forward strand.
CCGCGTCCTCACGTGGTGCCGCAGGGGCGGCGGCGTAGGCTCGACGACGTGATCTTCCGGATCGAGCGGCACTGCCCGCTCCCCGCCGCCGAGGCCTGGCGCCGGGTCACCGACTGGGAACGCCACGCGGAACTGGTGCCGTTCACCACCGCCGTCGTCACGGGGGAGCGGTCGTTCACGGCACGCACCGGACTCGGGCGGATGGCCGTCGACGACCCCATGGAGATCGTGCGCTGGGAGCCGCCGGACGCGGGCCGTCCCGGGCGGTGCCGGCTGGAGAAGCGCGGCCGGACCGTGCTCGGCTGGGCCGAGATCGAGGTGTGGCCGCGGGAGGAGGGGGGCTCACGCGTGGTGTGGCGCGAGGACCTGAGGGTGCGCCCGCTGCCGGGGGCGTTCGACCGGCCCACCGCGTGGGCCGGCCGGCTGCTGTTCGGGCGGGCGCTGGACGGGCTCCTGGCCCGGGGTCACCAGTAGACGACGACCTTGTCGCCGATCCGCACCTGGTCGAAGAGCGCCGAGATCTTCGCGCGGTCGCGCACGTTGACGCAGCCGTGCGAGGCCCCCGTGTAGCCGCGGGCCGCGAAGTCGGCCGAGTAGTGCACCGCCTGGCCGCCGCTGAAGAACATCGCGTACGGCATGGGCGTGTGGTAGATCGTCGACACGTGGTTCCGGCTCTTGGCGAAGACGCTGAAGGTGCCCTCGCGGGTCGGCGTGTACTGGGAACCGAAGCGGACGTCCATCGCGGAGACGACCTTGCCGTTCACCACCCAGGCCAGGGTGCGGCTGGTCTTGCTGACGCACAGCACGCGGCCGGTCATGCAGCGCGGGTCGAGCTTCGCCACCGGGTTGCTGGTCGGCGGGTACATGGCGCCGCGCGTGGGCTGCCGGGTGACCGAGCGCAGCTTCGCCCAGGTCCTGTCCGTGACGGTGCCCGAGGCGGGCAGCTTGTGGCGGGACTGGAAGGTGCGCACCGCGGAAGCGGTGACGTCGCCGTAGTAGCCGGTGGGGTTGCGGCCGAAGAGGCCGAGCTGCTTCAGCCGCGCCTGCAGTTCGCGCACCTTCGCGCTGCTGCTGCCCCGCGCGATCACGACGACCGGGCGGGGGGTGCGGTCGGCCTCCGGCTTCTTCGTGGCGGACGGCGATGCCGTCGGCGAGGGGGAGCCGCTGCCCGGCGCAGTGCTCGGGCTCCCGGAGGGGCTCGCCGTGGGGCCCGCGGTGTCCGGTGCCACGGAGGCCCTGGCGGTGGGCTCGCTCGCCTGGGCCGTACAGCCGGCGAGGAGGGCCCCGGTGAGCAGCGCGGCGGCCGCGGCCGCCGCGCGTGTTCTTGTGACGGATATGAGTGCCACTTCGTCCCCCTGGAGATGAGTCGGTACACCCTTTGACTGATTTCCCCGGCATGTAGTTGCACCGGCCCGGTCACGGTTCGCCGCACACTGAGGAAAGGGGGCCGAGTCGCTGGAGGCATGACGCATGGCACGCGAGTCCGAATCCGGTCTGCCGATCGAGCCCGTCTACGGCCCCGACGCCCTGGACGGCTGGGACCCGGGCGAACGGCTCGGTGAGCCGGGCGGCTACCCCTACACCCGCGGTGTCCATCCGACGATGTACACCACCCGGCCCTGGACGATGCGCCAGTACGCGGGCTTCGGCACCGCCGCCGAGTCCAACGCGCGCTACCGGCAGCTGATCGCCCACGGCACCACGGGCCTGTCCGTCGCCTTCGACCTGCCGACCCAGATGGGCCACGACAGCGACGCCCCCCTCGCCCACGGCGAGGTCGGCAAGGTCGGCGTGGCCGTCGACTCGGTCGAGGACATGCGGGTGCTCTTCGACGGCATCCCGCTGGACCGGGTCTCCACCTCGATGACGATCAACGCGCCCGCCGCCCTGCTGCTCCTGATGTACCAGCTGGTCGGCGAGGAGCAGGGGGTGCCCGCGGACCGGCTCACCGGAACCATCCAGAACGACGTGCTCAAGGAGTACATCGCCCGCGGCACGTACATCTTCCCGCCCAAGCCCTCGCTGCGGCTGGTCGCGGACCTCTTCCGCTACTGCCGCGCCGAGATCCCGCGCTGGAACACCATCTCCATCTCCGGCTACCACATGGCCGAGGCCGGTGCCTCGCCCGCGCAGGAGATCGCCTTCACCCTCGCCGACGGCGTCGCGTACGTCCGCACCGCCCTCGCCGCGGGCATGGACGTGGACGACTTCGCGCCCCGGCTGTCCTTCTTCTTCGTCTCGCGCACGACGCTGCTGGAGGAGGTCGCCAAGTTCCGTGCCGCCCGCCGCATCTGGGCCCGCGTCATGCGCGAGGAGTTCGGGGCGAGGAACCCCAGGTCGTGGATGCTGCGCTTCCACACCCAGACCGCGGGCGTCCAGCTGACCGCCCAGCAGCCGGAGGTGAACCTGGTGCGGGTGGCCGTCCAGGGGCTGGCGGCGGTGCTGGGCGGCACGCAGTCGCTGCACACCAACTCCTTCGACGAGGCGATCGCGCTCCCCACCGAGAAGTCCGCCCGGCTCGCGCTGCGCACCCAGCAGGTCCTGGCGTACGAGACCGACGTGACGGCGACCGTGGACCCCTTCGCCGGGTCCTACGTCGTGGAGTCGATGACCGACGACCTGGAGGCGGCCGCGCTGGAGCTGATGGCCAAGGTGGAGGAGCTCGGCGGGGCGGTGAGCGCGATCGAACGCGGATTCCAGAAGGCCGAGATCGAGCGCAACGCCTACCGGATCGCCCTGGAGACTGACTCCGCGGAGCGGGTGGTCGTCGGCGTCAACCGCTTCCAGCTGGGGGAGGAGGAGCCCTACGAGCCGTTGCGCGTCGACCCCGCGATCGAGGAGGCGCAGGTGGCGCGGCTGGCCGCATTGCGTGCCGGACGCGACAGGCGGGCCGTGGACTCGGCCTTGTCCGCGCTGCGGAAGGCCGCCGAGGGCACGGAGGACGTCCTGTACCCGATGAGGGACGCGCTCCGTGCCCGGGCCACGGTGGGCGAGGTCTGTGAGGCGCTCCGCGAGGTCTGGGGGACGTACGTCCCCTCGGACGTCTTCTGAATCACCCGGCGAAGCGGGCGAGCCAGGCGGTGACGCGCTCCGGGTCGCGCGTGGCGAGGCCGACGTAGCCGTCCGGGCGGACCACGAACAGGCCCTCGCCGTAGCCGCGGTGGACCGCGCTGCCGGCCCCCGCGCGGTGCGCGCGGGCGAAGCCGGGCAGCGCCGCGGGCGGTTCGGTGCCGACGGCCAGCACCGTGAAGTGGGGGCCGCGCAGGACGTCGAAGAGCCGCCCGTCGCCGGACAGGGGTGCGTCGGGCGCGCGGTCCCCGGCCCGCAGGGCGTCCTCGGCGAGGCCCTCGCGGGTCTCGGCGGTGAGCGGGCCGTCGCGGTAGCCGAGACCGAGCTGGTGGACCTCGGCGCCCCGCTGGTTCATCGGCCGGCCCCGGCTGATGGTGCTGCGGTGCAGGTGCGTGCTCATGCCGAGGACGTCGGCGGCGACCGGCAGCCGCTCCTGCTCGTAGCTGTCCAGCAGCTCGGCCGCGGCGCCGTGCCGCAGCACCTGGCCGAGCTTCCAGCCGAGGTTGTAGGCGTCCTGGATGCCGGTGTTGAGGCCCTGGCCGCCCGCGGGGGAGTGGATGTGGGCGGCGTCCCCGGCGAGCAGGACCCGGCCCTCCCGGAAGCGTTCTGCCAGGGCGGCGCGCGGCCGGAAGTCGGAGCTCCACATGACCTCGAGCACGTCGTCGGCCGACAGGTGGGTGCGCTGTTCGACGGTCTTGCGCACCCCGTCCGGTGAGGTGTCGGGGCGTTCCGCGCCGGCCGGGTACGTCGCGACGAACTGGAAGTCCCGGTCGGTGCCGCCCATCGGGAAGGCGACGGCGCCGGTGCCGTCCGGGCCCCGCCACACGTGGGTGTGCTCGCGGTCCAGGCCGGTCAGCGTCACGTCGGCGACGAGCATCGGGGCGGGGTCGACGGTCTCGCCGTGCATGGCGATGCCCAGGGCCCTGCGCACGGCGCTGCGCCCGCCGTCGGAGGCGACCAGGTACGCCGCCCGTACGGTCGTGCCGTCGGCCAGTTCCGCGGTCACGCCGTCCGCGTCCTGGGTGAGACCGGTGAGCCCGGCGCCGAAGCGGACCGAGCCGCCCAGTTCGCGCAGCCGCGCGTGCAGGATCTCCTGCGTGCGCCACTGGGGGACCATCCACGTCGCGCCGTACGGGGCGCCGGAGGTGGCGGGCACCCGCTCGAACATCTCCCACTCGTGGACCGGACGGCCGTCCTGCCAGACGCGGCCCTGCGGGTAGGGGCCGCCCGACGCGAGGACGGAGCCGACCACACCGAGGTCGTCGAGCACCTCCAGCGAGCGGGGCTGCAGGCCCTTGCCCCGTGAGCCGGGGAACAGCCGGTCGGAGCGCTCCACGACGAGCGCGGGCACGCCGCGGCGGGCGAGGTCGACGCCGAGGGCGAGTCCGGTGGGGCCGGCCCCGACGATCAGGACGCCGGTTTCCTTAACACTGTTAAGTTCCATGTCCCGAGGGTTCCCTTAACGGTGTTAAATTGTCAAGGGGTACCGACGGACGGACAGGATGGGCACGTGGCAGCGACGCGACTGGACCGCGACAAGGTGGTGGAGACCGCCCTCGGCCTGCTGAACGAGGAGGGGCTGGAAGGGCTGACCCTGCGCCGGCTCGCCAAGGAGCTCCAGGTGCAGGCACCGGCCCTGTACTGGCACTTCGCCAACAAGCAGGCCCTGCTCGACGCCATGGCCACCCGCATGCTGCGGCAGATGCTGGAGCGCGGCATGGGCCAGGAGGTCCCCGGCTCCGACTGGCGGGACTGGATCGCCACCGCCTGCCGCGGCACCCGTGCGGCCCTGCTGGCCTACCGGGACGGCGCCAAGGTCTTCAGCGGCACGCACCTCACCGACGACAGCCACGCGGGCGCCATGGAGCGCTACCTGGGTGCCCTCGTCGAGCAGGGGTTCCGCGTCGAGGACGCCCTCAACGCGTGGTTCACCGCGTACACCTTCACCATCGGCTTCGTGATCGAGGAGCAGGCCGTGCAGCCGCTGCCCGGCCGACGCGACCCGCGCTACGACACCGACGAGCGGCAGGCCCGTCTCGGCGGGGAGTTCCCGCTGGTGGGCGAGGCCGGCCGGGAGATGTTCGACCACTACGACGCGCGCTTCGAGACCGGTCTGCGGGTCCTCGTCGCGGGGATCGAGCGGACCCTCGCCCCGGACGGCGCGCGGTAGTCACCGCGCGGCCATCAGCGCGCGGAGGGCCGGCGCGACCTCCGCGCCGGCCCCCGTGGCCCTGACGTCCCGAGGTCAGCCGCGGGACGTCACATGCCTGATCCGCCGTGCGACCCTGCGCACGGCCGGATTGGCCGGCAGGAACGCCAGCTGGGACGGCACCGCTCCCGGGAGCGCCAAGGACGCCAGTCGGCGCCGCTTGAAGTAGCGCCAGGTGCCGGTGTCCAGGCCGTCCGTCAGGTAGCGGACCGCCTCGTCCCGCAGATGCGCGTACGTCTGGTGCTGCATGCAGTAGCCCACGGCGCGCACCAGCGGTGTCAGGTCCCGCTCGACCCGCTCCGCCGTCGGCGGCCGCCAGGCTTCCGCCGCCTCGCGGTACGTCCGGTCCTCCAGGTCCGGCAGGAGGCGGTCGGCGATCGTGACGGGCACGCGGTTGCTGTTCTGGTACGGCGTCAGCCGGTCCAGCACCAGCTCCGTGCCGACCCGGGCGACCGGCAGCCCGTACAGGGCGGACGCGGTGAACAGCGCGGTGGAGAAGCAGCCGACGACGAGCCGGGGGCGGGTCCGCAGGAAGAGCACCTCGGCGAGCTCGGACGCCCCGGCCACGGTCAGTTCCGCCCCCAGGGCCTCCGCCTCCCGCTCCAGCCGCTGCGACCAGTGCGCGGGCGCCGTCGGGTGCGGCTTGAAGACCACCGTGCGGTGCCCCGCCGCGACGGCGCCGCGCACCATGCGGACGTGCAGCTCCTCCTCCTCGGCGGCGGTGAGGACGCCCAGCGCCGACAGGTACTGCCCTAGCAGCAGCGCGCCGCCCTCGGGGAGGGGAGCCGGGGCCGCGGCGTGCTCCGCGATCCCCGCCAGGACGCCGGTGAAGGCCTCCGCGGGGACGAGCCGGGCCGGGACGTCGTGCTCCGACAGCAGCAGCGGCCGCAGCCCGGGGACCAGGTCCAGGTGCAGCAGCCGGCCCACCCGGGTCGTGACGAGCGGGTCCAGCTTGTCCCGGGTCGGGCCGTAGACCATGAGGCCGTCGGCGTACACCTCGACGGGCGCGCCCGGGAAGACGTTCACCAGCGCCAGGGCCGGGTCGACGTGCAGGGACTCGACGACCAGCTCGACCTCGTCCCCGCCGAGGTCCCACAGCCGCCGCAGGTGGCGCTCCCACAGGGGCACGTCCTCGGGGCGCGGGGACCACCCGGAGGGGTGCAGCGGGGCGATCGTGTCGTTCCACGAGAGCACCCGGTCGAAGCGGCCGCGCAGCGCCCCGAAGCCCGGTGCCGTGTCCAGCGCCGGCGCGATCTCGGGCACGGCGGCGTTGTTGCTGACCAGCAGCAGCCTGCGGTCGGCCGGGGCGAACAGCCCGGCGTCCATCGCGGCGGCCACCGTGGCGGCGCCGAACAGCGTCGACGCCAGGAACACCTGGGTACGGGGCATCACGCGGCCACCGCCCCGGCGAGGCCGCGGCGCCTGCGTGTCCGGCGCAGCAGCAGGCTGCGCTTCATGTCCATCGAGTCCAGCGCCTCGTTCAGGATCTCCTGCGGCATCTGCTTCAGGGCGGCCGCGCTCATCGCCTTCAGCTTCCGTGCGACCCGGGGCTCGTAGCGGCCCATGGCGCCCAGGTGGTGTGCGATCACCGCGCAGTAGGTGCGCACCGCCTTGGGCAGGAAGCGGTCCGCGTCGGGGTCCGCCGCGGTCTCGGCGAGGACCTGGTCGAAGGAGCGGATGAAGTCCAGCTGGCGGATGTCGCCGATCTGGGTGAGCGAGGTGGCCACCCCGCGCCGGTAGAAGACGCCCAGCAGGCCGACGACCGCGAAGGACTTCGCCTCGCGGTGCAGCCGCCAGATCCACGGCCGGTCCTCGGCGGTGCGCAGCCCGTCGGGGAAGTGCAGCAAGCCCGCGTCGACCAGCCGCCGGTGGTAGATCCCGGCCCAGGCGTACGGGTAGTCCACCGAGGTCGTGCGGTCGGCGGGGAGGATCGCCTCGCGCGGGTCGAGGGCGACCCCGCGGCGGCCGTGCGGCACCCGGGCGACGGTGCGCCTGCGCCCGTGGGAGACGACGTGGTCGGTGCGCACGAAGTCGGTGCCGAGGGTCTCGATGGCCTCCAGCAGCCGGGGCAGGTAGCCCTCGGCCAGCCAGTCGTCGCCGTCGAGGAAGGTCAGGTACTCGCCCCGGGCGGCGTCGATGCCCGTGTTGCGGGCGGTGGCGAGCCCGCCGTTCCTCTCATGGGAGACGAGTATCGCCCCGGGCAGGTCGGGCAGCGCGCGCTCCAGGATTCCCGGGGTGTCATCCGTTGCGCAGTCGTTCACGAGAATGAACTCGAAATCCGCGCGCGTATTCGCGCGGAGGCTCCTCAACATGTCAGGAGCGAAATCCTGCACGTTGTAGAACGGGACGATGACGGAGAGCTTAACCACGTCGCGCACCCTATGGGGCGGCTCGTCCCCCACCCTGACGCCTTCCCCACCCCAAGGTGAACGGGAGATGGCGGAATCATGAATCCGCCGTCGGGGGCGGCCGATTCCCCATTCGGCGGCGCGTTGTTAACCGTCCGTTGGCGTTGCGTTGGAGACCCGCTCGGAATGCATTCCTAGCGTCTGCGGCGTGCCAGCAAGTACCGCCGACCCGATCAGGGTCACCGTCCTCGCCGACTCGGACACCCGATGGAAATGGGGTGCGCTGACGGCGCGCCGCATCGCCCCGGAGGCGCGGCTCGACGCCCGCCTGCTCCGCGGCCGGGCGACCCCGACCGAGCGCCAGCTCGCCGAGGTCGGCATCCCCGCGGACTCGATGCGCGAGGTCACGGCGGCGCAGTTCCTGGCCGGGACCTCCCGTGACACCGCGGACGTCGTCGTGCTCTCCTGCGTCGGCGGCACCGTCCAGGCCATGCTGCACGGACTCGCCCGCGCCTGGCAGGGCACCCCCCGCCGTCCGGTCGTCGTCACCGGCTACGTCGGGGTCGTCTACGAGAAGCTCGCCGACGGGCTCCTGCTGCGGGCCGGCGCCGACGCCGTGCTCGCCAACAGCGCCCACGACGCGCAGCGCTTCCGCGACGTCTACGAGGGCGTCGGCACCGACGCCGGGACGGTCGTGGAGACCGCCCTGCCCTTCCTGGAGGGCAAGCCCTACGAGCCCTCCGCGGACCGGCCGTTCACCGTGGTCTTCGCTGTCCAGCCCTCCGTGCCGGACAGCCGCAGGGACCGCACGTACCTGCTGGGCCGCGCGGTGGACCACGCGCGCTTCCACCCGGAGCGCGAGGTGCTGGTCAAGCTGCGCAGCAAGCCCGGCGAGCACACCACGCACATCGAGGAACAGCCGTACCAGAAGCTGGTGGCCAAGCTGGACCCGCCGAAGAACCTCAAGCTCGTCTACGGGCACATGGGCGAAGTCCTGGACCGCACCGACCTGCTGGTCACGGTGAGTTCGACGGCGGCGCTGGAGTCCATGCACCGCGGCATCCCCACGGCCGTCCTCACCGACCTCGGGATCCGCGAGGCGCTCGGCAACCACCACTTCCTCGGTTCCGGCGCCTACGCCTCCTGGGACCAGATCGACTCCGGCGAGGTGCCGAGGGTGCACCCCGAGTGGGCCCGCAGCCAGGGCATCGCCTCCGACGGCGACCCCTTCCGTGCCGTGCGCGAGCGCGTCACGGAACTGACCGCCGCCCCTGTGCTCCCGCCGCTGGCGCCGTACTACACGACCACCACCGCGCCCGGTTACCTGCCCGGCGTGCTCGCCCGCCACGGCCTCGACCCCAAGGGCGAGCCGCTGCCCGGCGCCGCGACCGAGCCCACCGAGCCCAGCCCGCTGCGCCGGGCCGTGCGCGACATCGCGCGCAACTCCGCGCGCGCCGCGTACCGCCAGGGCGTGCAGCGCGTCGCGCCCGTGATCCGCAGGTGGGGCCAGCTGTGAACCCGCCCCCCAAGTCGCAAGGAGCCACCATGCCAACGGTGTTGGCCGTCATTCCCGCCCGCGGCGGCTCGAAGGGCGTACCCGGCAAGAACCTCGCACCCGTCGGCGGCGTGCCGCTGGTCGTCCGCGCCGTGCGCGCCTGCCGGGAGGCCGGCCTCGTCACCGACGTCGTCGTCTCCACCGACGACCCCGCCATCGCCGACGCGGCCCGCACCGCCGGCGCCGAGGTCGTCCTGCGCCCGGCCGCCATCGCCGGGGACACCGCCACCAGCGAGGCCGCGGTCCTGCACGCGATGGACGCGCACGAGGCGATGACCGGGCGCGGCGCCGACGTGGTGCTGCTCGTCCAGTGCACCAGCCCGTTCATCACCACCGAGGACGTCAACGGCGTGGTCGCCGCGATCGTCGAGGACGGCGCGGACACGGCCGTGACCGTGGCCCCCTTCCACGGCTTCATCTGGCGTGACGCCGCCGACCAGATCGGCGCCGCCGCCGCGGCCGCCGACGAGGCCGCCGAGGGCGGCCGGTCCCGTACGACGGTGGCCGCCGCGACCGGCGGTTACGGCGTCAACCACGACAAGGCCCACCGCCCGCGTCGCCAGGACCGCCCGCAGGATCTGCTGGAGACCGGCGCCGCCTACGCGATGCGCGTCCCGGGCTTCCGCGAGGCGAAGCACCGCTTCTTCGGCCACACCGCGCTGGTGCGGACCGACCCCGCCAAGGTCCTGGAGATCGACGAGCCGGACGACCTGGCCCGCGCCCGCGCCCTGGCCCCGCTGCTCGACCCCGCGACGGAGACCGCCCCCGAGGCGCCGGCGCACCCGACCCGCGACGACGTCGACGCGGTCGTACTCGACTTCGACGGCACCCAGACCGACGACACGGTGCTGGTCGACTCCGAAGGACGCGAGGCCGTCACCGTGCACCGCGGTGACGGGCTCGGGATCGCCGCCCTGCGCGACAACGGCCTGCCCGTCCTGATCCTGTCCACGGAGACCAACCCGGTCGTCGCCGCGCGGGCCCGCAAGCTCAAGGTCCCCGTGCTCCACGGCATCGACCGCAAGGACCTCGCACTCAAGCAGTGGTGCGAGGAGCAAGGAATCGCCCCCGAGCGGGTCCTGTACGTCGGCAACGACGTCAACGACCTCGGCTGTTTCGCGCTCGTCGGCTGGCCCACGGCCGTCGCCAACGCGCACGACATCGTCAAGGACGCCGCCCGCTCCGTCACCGCAATGCCCGGAGGACGCGGAGCTGTCCGCGAGATCGCCTCGTGGATCCTCGGCCCCTCACTTTCCCGAAGGGAACTCTCCCAGTGACCACCACCAACGCCCGCCTTCGTCCGATCGGCGACCGCCTGGTCGGCCCCGGCCAGCCCGTCTACGTCACCGGCGAGATCGGCATCAACCACAACGGCTCCCTCGAGGACGCCTTCGCCCTGATCGACGCGGCCGTGGAGGCCGGCGCGGACGGTGTGAAGTTCCAGAAGCGCACCCCGGAGATCTGCACCCCGCGCGACCAGTGGGACATCGAGCGTGACACCCCCTGGGGCCGCATGACGTACATCGACTACCGCCACAAGGTGGAGTTCGGTGAGGACGAGTACCGCGCGATCGACGAGTACTGCACCAAGAAGGGCATCGACTGGTTCGCCTCCCCGTGGGACGTCCCCTCGGTCGAGTTCCTGGAGAAGTTCGAGAACGTCCGCGTCCACAAGGTCGCCTCGGCCTCGCTGACCGACGACGAGCTGCTGCGCGCCCTGCGCGCCACCGGCAAGACGGTCATCCTCTCCACCGGCATGTCCACCCCGAAGCAGATCCGCCACGCGGTGGAGGTGCTCGGCAGCGAGAACATCATCCTGTGCCACGCCACCTCGACCTACCCGGCGAAGCACGAGGAGCTCAACCTGCGGATGATCAACACCCTGCAGGGTGAGTTCCCGAACGTGCCGGTCGGCTACTCCGGCCACGAGATCGGCCTGCAGACCACGCTCGCGGCCGTCGCCCTCGGCGCGGTCTTCGTGGAGCGCCACATCACCCTCGACCGCGCCAACTGGGGCTCGGACCAGGCCGCCTCCGTCGAGCCGCAGGGTCTGGACCGCCTGGTCCGCGACATCCGCATCATCGAGCAGGCGCTCGGCGACGGTGTCAAGAAGGTCTACGAGGGCGAGCTCGGCCCGATGAAGAAGCTGCGCCGCGTGCCCGGCGTCATCGCCGAGCAGGAGGCGGCGCAGGCGGCCGCCGCGGCCGAGCCGCAGTCGGTGTCGGCCTGATCCATGAGCGACAGCGGCACTCTGGCACTCGTAGAGAGCCCCGTTCAGCTGCTCAACGTGCTGGAGTGGGCGCATGTTCACCCGCCCGCGGTGCCCACGCCGCGGCCCGGGACGGCCACGGCCGTCCCGGGCCCGGCGGCGCCCGGGCGGCCGCTCACCATCGTCGCCCTCGCCCCGCGTGACCCCATGACGCGTGGCCAGCTCCGTCGCATGACGGAGCTGGCGATGGACGAGGGCATCACGGTGCGCTGGTGCGAAGCCCGTTCCTCCCGGGGTTCGCTGTTGCGCACCGCCGTCGAACTGACCCCGGCCCTGCGGGCCGCGGGGCGGGTCGTCCTCGGCGACCCCTTCTCCCGGCTGGTGCAGGTGCTCCTGCCGCTCAGCCGGGCGAAGGAGATCACCGTCGTGGACGACGGCACGGCGACCATGGAGTTCACCGAACTCCTCGCCAGGGGTGCCCGGCTCGTCCGCTGGCACCGCAGCGGCCGCCGGCTGTCGCCGGTGGACGCCGCCTTCGGCGTCTTCGCCTCAGCCGCCCGGCGCCGACTCACCCCAGGCGCCGGGCGGCGGGTCGAGCTGTTCAGCTCGATGCCCGCTTCGCCTCCCCCCGGAATGGCGCTGCGGACCAACCGCTTCGCCTGGACACGGGCACGGTTCGGCCCGCCCACCATCAGTGCCGGCACCGACATCGTGGGCACCTCCCTCGTGGAGACCGGGGTGGTCGACCCCGAGCGCTACCTGACCGCCGTCGCCGCCCTGACCCGGGCGCACGGTGCCACCCGCTACTTCGCGCACCGCCGGGAGAGCGCCGACAAGCTGCACCGGCTCTCGGCGGAGACCGGGCTGCAGATCGTCCGGCCCGACCTGCCGCTGGAACTGATCGCCCGCCGTGGCCCGATCGGGCACACGGTCCTGAGCTTCCCCTCCACGGTCGTGCACACCCTGCCGCTCGCCCTGGAGGGCACCGGAGTCAAGATCAGGGTCTGCGACGTCGATCCGGAGTGGCTGACCGACCGGGCCTCGCCGCGGGCCCAGAGCTTCCTGTCCGGGATCACCGGCAGCGCCCGCGACCTGCACGGCCTCGCCTCGGTGGCCTCGGGCACGGCCGCCGTCAACTGAGCCCGTCCGGCAGGGCGGACGAGACCGACCCGCACCGGCCCGCCGGCCCGTTCCGCCGGCGGGTCAGTGCGTCACGGAGACGACCTCCATCTCCGTCGGCAGACCGCCGGTGCCCAGCTGGGCGGCGAGCCGGCCGGCGGAGCTGCGGGTGTAGTTGCCGGTGATGACGGCGCTGCCGCCGGTGATGGCCGAGTTGACCAGCGGCGCCGACAGCACCGCGCCGTCCAGCACCATCGCGCACTGGTTGGCCGGGCTCAGCTGCGTGGCCAGACGCGCGGTGAGGTCGGCGAACTTCCGTGCGCCGCTGTTGCCGAAGGTCATCCGGATCTGCCATCCGGTGGCGTTCCGCGTGTCGAGTACGGCCTCCGCCTCGCTGATCTCGGTGCCGCCCAGGGCGACGGGTCCGAGCAGGTACTTCGTCCACGTGCCGCTCTCGGCCCGTTCGGCCCGTTCGGCGCAGGCTACGGCCCACCGTGCGTCGCCCTGCTGGTGGTCGACCCGCTGGGCGGGCGCCGAGCAGTCCAGAGCGGCGTACTCCGCGCCACCGGGAGCGGAGCCGCCGGTGCCCGGGCCGGGACCCGTCCCGGATCCGGACGGGGGCGCGGGCGAGCCGGTGCCGGAGGCCTCCAGCAGCACCACCGGCCGGAAGACCAGGACCGCGGGCTTCCCCAGCGAGGCGATCTCCCGTTCGCTCCCTCCGCGCAGGGAGAGGGTGACCCGGCCCGCGCCGGCCTCCACGGTGACGTCCTCGTAGCCGAAACCCTCGGCGCGCCGCCCCATGAGGTCGGCGATCTGCCGCAGCCGCGCCGCGTCCACGGGATCACGCGGGGCGAACACCGCCTTCGTACGGGGGCCGTCGGCGGACTTGCCCGCCCCCTCGCCGTCCCCCGGCAGCGAGCATGCCGCCGCCAGCGCCGCACAGCAGACCGCGAGCGCCACCATCGACCGCCCACGGCGCGGACGCTCACCCACCGGTGATGGCCCGTACGCTCTCGTGCACCGCCGTGACCAGCCCGCTCAGCGCGGTGGCGTCGCCGACGAGGGCCCGCAGCCGGGTCAGCCGTTCGCCCACCCGGCGGCCGTCCACCTCCTCCGCCGTGAGGTCGTCCGCCAGGGCGCCGGCCTCCTCCCCGGCGGCCTCGGCGCCCTCCAAGGCGTCCAGGCGGCGGCGGAGTTCGCCGATCGCGGCGAGCGCCGCGCGCAGCGCCTCGGCGTCCGTGCCGTCCTTGCGGGCGGACGACCCGCGCCCGGCGGCCAGGGCCGAGTCGCTGACCCGGGCGTATCCCGCGATCACGATGCCGTGGTTGACCTGCGGAGCCGGATCCTGCGGCGTCACTTCGCGCCCCCCTCGCTGCCCGTCCCCGCCGCGGGCTGCCGGACGCCGGTGGAGATCGCGGCGGCACCGGAGCCCGCCGCGATGCTGCCGCTCATGGAGCCGCCGGTCATCATGATCCCCTGGTTGAGGATGACGTTCCGATGCTGCGTCAGGTCGCCCCGGTCCAAGCCGTGTTCGGCGAGGAACTCGGCGAGCGTGCCGAGGATCTGCAGCTCGATCTGCTTGCCGATCCGCGTGACGTCCACCTTCTGGAAGAAGTCGCGGTAGGTGTGCGAGGACGCCAGCTCGCGCAGGCTGATCCTGGCCCCGAAGTCATAGCGCCGGTCGTCCGTGATCGCCGTCCGCTGCGCCGCCAGGGCGCGCTCGCGCCGGGCCGGGGCGCGCAGCTCCGCATAGGCGTCGGGCAGCGCGGACATCAGCACCGAGCGGCTGAGCAGCAGCGCGTCCGCGAGTCCGGGCGCCGCCTCCTCGGCCTCCTCGGGACGGGAGACGGAGTCGGCGACCCGGTAGGCCTCCCGGACCGGGGTCAGCACCAGGGTGTTGGCCTGCAGGTACAGCGTCGCCCCGCTCACCGCGGTCTGGACGAAGACCGACAGCACCAGGTCCGTCCCCCAACTGCGCACCTGCGCGGCCAGGCAGTGCCGTACGGGGCCGTCGACGACGCCCCGGGCCGCCGCGATCCGCTCCGAGGAGAGCTGGTCGGCCGGCCTGCCCTCGGGCGGCCAGTGGCCCGCGGCGCCGGGCCAGAACACCGCCTCCCCGTACAGCGCGTTCTGCCGCAGTTCCGTGCCGTGGACGAAGACCTTCTCCGTGACCTCCAGGCCGGGGATCCGGTCCACCGGGGAGGCCGCGGCCGCGCGCAGGGCGTCGAGGTCGTCGGCCATCCGCCGGATCAGCCCGGCCGTGTCGAAGGGCACCGGCGGCGGCTCCTGCCCGGAGCCCGGCTGGTGGCCCTCGGGGGTCAGCCGCATCGCGAAGGACCACGAGGTGACCTCGTCGCCCGCACCCACGAAGGGCCGGTAGCCGCTGTAGACGACCAGGTTGGCGTCGCCGCCCACGGAGGACTGCGGCAGCCCCGCCGCGTCCGGGTCGCGGGGCGGATCCTCCGCGGGGGAGCGGAAGGCCTCACGGGTCAGCTGCTCACGGATGGCCTTCCACGCCGCGTTGCGCTGCTCCCAGGTGAACAGCCACGGGCAGCCGATCAGCAGCACCAGCGTCAGCAGGAAGGTCACCACCGGTCCGGCGCTCGGCCAGAACGGCACCAGCGCGCCGAGCCACGAGGCCGCCAGCAGGACGGCGAGCTGCACCGCCAGGGCCCGCAGCACCGCCATGACGGCCGGGTCGCGCCGCCCCTCCCGGACCCGGCGCCGCCTCGGCGGCACCGAGCCCGTCTGCGTGCCGCCCCCGGGCAGGAAGGCGGTGGCGAACCAGTAGGCGAGGGTGGTCACCGGGGCGACCAGCAGCGAGAGGACGAAGACGGCGCCGACGGCCAGATCCCGTTTGCGCAGGTCGCGCAGGGTCTGCTCGGCGTGGGCGCCGACCCGGTCGAGGTCGACGCCGTAGGAGGGCGCGCAGGCCCGGTACCGCTCGTGCCGCAGCTCGTGCACCACGCGGCGCGCGAAGCCCTCGTCCAGACGCGCCCCCGCGCACATGTAGCGGGTGGACGCGCTCCAGTCCTCCTCTGCGCCGTAGGGAGCCGAGGACGCCCCCTGCGGCGTCCGCGGCGCGTGCCCGGGGCGGGGCGGCGGCACCGCGGCCGTGCCGCCGCCCGCACCTCCGCCGCCTGCACCTCCGCCGTCCGCGCCGTACGCCTCCGTGTCCCCGGTGGCCCCCGTGCTCCCGGCGCCCGGGTATCGCGATGTCACACGCCCCACCCCTTTTCCCCTCGTCACACCAGTCTGGTGGCCGCCGGCGAGCTCCCGAAAGGCGCGGCAAGAGGGAAAACCGGTCGCGCCGGGGCGTGTTGAAGTGCGGGGGCGCGCAAGGGCGCGCGGGTCGGCGGCCGGTGTCGTTCCACTCTCCGCAAGATCCACTTCACCGAGCGGTCACCCGTACCCGGTTGTCTTGATCCATGGCAACGGCACCGAGGTCCGCGCCGCGCATCGCGGTCCTCGCGGACAGTGCGCTCGACGGCGACTCCCGGGCGCACCGTGTGGCGGCGGCCGCGGCCGCCGCAGGGTACGAGGTCACGCTCATCGGCCGCGCCCCGGAAGGGCCGCACCCCTCCGGACGCGGTGCCGGCACCGCGCCCGGGGGAGTGCGGCTCATCCGCGTCACCGTCGCCGAGACGCTCCACCGGCGTCGGCTGCAGCGCCCCCGTCCGGGCCTGCGGCACGCCCTCGCCTACCGCAGCTCCGAGTCGCACGCCTACCGCACCGCGCTGCTCGCCGCCCACACGGCCCTGCTGGCCTCCCGCGGGGCCGAGCTGGACGTGATCCACCGCCCTTTACCGGTGAAGGCCGCCGCCCGTCTGGCCCACGCGGGCGGCAGGTTCCGGCACGTGCTGCGCCGTGCCTGGACGGCGCTGCGCTCGGCGCAGTACCGCGCCGCCGTCCGCCGCCGCGCCACCCCCGGCGGACCCCTCGAAGGCGCCGCCGCCACCGCGACCCGGCTGCTGCTCGGCAAGCGCTGCTGGCGCCGGCTCGACCCGCTCCTGCTCGACCTGGAGATCGCCTACGGCCCGGTCCTCGACGAACTGCGCCCGCACCTCGTGCACGCCCTGGGCCACCGGACCCTGGGCACCGCCGTGCGGGCCGCGATGCGCGCCGAGGGCACCGGTCACCGGGTGGAGGTGGTCTGGGACACCACCGCCAAGACCGAGCCCACCCGCCGTGCCGCCGTCGCCCGCGACGCCCACGAGCGCAGCTACGTGCCGCTGACGGACGGCGTCGTCACCGTCGCCGACACCTACGCCGACCGCCTCCGCGAGCGCCACGGGCTGCCCGCCCGCCCCGCGGTGGCCCGCAACACCCCGCCGCACGAGCCGCTGCCCTCCCCGCCGCCGCCCGGCGTCCGCGACCGCTGCCACCTCGCCCCGGAGGTCCCGCTGCTGGTCCACAGCGGCTCCGCCGGTCCCGCCCGCGGCCTGCTCACGGTCGTCGACGCGCTGCCCAAGCTGTACGACCTGCACGCCGCGCTGGTCGTCCCCGACCTCGACGACCCCTGGATCCGCACCCTCACCGGCCGCGCCGCCGAGCTGGGCGTGGCCCGCCGGCTGCACGTGCTGCCCTACGTGCCGCCCGCCGAGATCCCGCGCTTCCTGTCCTCGGCCGACATCGGGGTGCTCCCGGTGCACCGGCTCCCCGACCGGCAGGTCGCGCTCCCGGCCCGCTACTTCGAGTACGCGCACGCCCGGCTGCCCGTGGTGGTCAGCGACGTCCGCGTGCTGGCCCGGCCGACCCTGGAGATCGGCAACGGCGAGGTCTTCCGCTCGGGGGACACCGCCGACTTCGTCCGTGCCGTCGGCGCCGTGCTGACCAACCCGCGCCGCTACCGCAAGGCCTACGAGCGTGCGGACGTGCTGCGCGAGTGGTCCTGGCAGAAGCAGTCCGAGCCGCTCATCGACCTCTACGCGCGGCTCCTGGGCCCGCGCCGTCCCTCCTCCGAGCCGTCCGGATCCGGGGCTCCCGCCGCCTTCGCCTGAGCCGCAGCCTGAGCCGCCCGGGGCCGGTCACAGGGCGTTGCCCCGCGGACGGCGGCCGTCCGTGCCGGCCGGGTCCGCGTTGCCGACTCGGCCGACCTCGCGGAGGCCGCCGGGCTGCCCGCCGGCCCTGAGCCAGGGGGATCCGGGCCCTCGTCCGGCCCGTGCCGGGTCACCCGCGGGGAGTGGTCCCGCGCCTGGACCGCGCCGTCCGCATGCCGGTCCGGCCGACGTGGGAGGACGCTCCTGGGCCCGCGCCGTCCCTCCCCCGAGCCGTCCGGATCCGGGGCTCCCGCCGCCTTCGCCCGAGCCGCAGCCTGAGCCGCCCGGGGCCGGTCACAGGGCGTTGCCTCGCGGCAGGGCGATCGTTGGGCCACTATGGAGTGGCTAGGGATAAACCAGGTTC
>NZ_JARAVL010000016.1:59080-91718 GCF_033792725.1 Streptomyces sp. PA03-5A
GAGCCGCAGCCTGAGCCGCCCGGGGCCGGTCACAGGGCGTTGCCTCGCGGCAGGGCGATCGTTGGGCCACTATGGAGTGGCTAGGGATAAACCAGGTTCATACCCCTGTACAGCGCGGGGTACGCGCCGAACGGGGGAGTTTTTCTTCCTCGCGCGGCATGAATTTACGGCGATGTAGCGATCAGGAGCACAGATGCGGTCTAGCCTGTCGGAGGTGAACGACTCAGCCTCCGAACCCTCCGAAAAGCCCGTGCCAGTGGCGCCCACAGTTCCCGCCGCACCCGAAGGTGCGCTGTTGGGCGTCGTGCCCGAGCGGCTCAGGGCCGAACTCGTGGCGTTCCGGCGGGACCTGCACATGAACCCCGAGCTGGGCCGGCAGGAGTTCCGTACCACCGCCGCGGTGAAGGCCCGCCTGGAGCAGGCCGGCCTCAAGCCCCGTGTGATGCCCGGCGGCACGGGTCTGCTGTGCGACATCGGTGCCACCGACCCGGAGCGTCCGCGGCTGGCGCTGCGCGCGGACCTCGACGCGCTCCCGATCCCGGACACCAAGCGTGTGGAGTACCGCTCCACCGTCCCCGGCCGGGCGCACGCCTGCGGCCACGACGTGCACACCACGGTGGTGCTCGGCGCCGGCCTGGTCCTGGCGGAGCTGGAGCGCGAGGGCAAGCTGAGGCGTCCGGTACGGCTGGTGTTCCAGCCGGCCGAGGAGGTCATGCCGGGCGGTGCGCTGGACGCCATCAAGGCGGACGCGCTGGACGGCGTGGGCCGGATCCTGGCCCTGCACTGCGACCCGAAGGTCGAGGTCGGGCGGATCGGGCTGCGTCAGGGATCGATCACCTCCGCCGTGGACCGGCTGGAGCTCTCCCTGGACGGCGCGGGCGGCCACACGGCCCGCCCCCACCTGACCACCGACCTGGTGATGGCCACCGCCAAGATGGCCACCGAGCTGCCGGCCGTGCTGGCCCGCCGGATCGACCCCCGTTCCGGGATGAGCATCGTGTGGGGCCGCATCGAGGCGGGTCACGCGGCCAACGTCATCCCGCAGCACGCCGAGCTGGAGGGCACGGTCCGCTGCCTGGACCTGAACGCCTGGCACGAGGCCCCCGACCTGGTCCACGAGGTGATCGACCAGGTGGCCGCCATGTACCGGGCGAAGTGGGAGCTGACGTACCACCGCGGGGTGCCGCCGGTGGTCAACGAGGCGGACTCGACCGAGCTGCTGCGCGACGCCATGACGGCCCGCTACGGCGCGCACACCGTCGAGGACACGGAGCAGAGCCTGGGCGGCGAGGACTTCTCCTGGTACCTGGAGAAGGTTCCGGGCGCGCTGGCGAGGTTGGGCGTACGGCCCGTTGGGGACACGTCAAAGCGTGATCTGCATCAAGGTGACTTCGACGTCGACGAGGGCGCGATCAAGGTCGGCGTGGAGCTGTTCACCTCCGCTGCGCTGCTGGCATGACGGTGGGTGACCCGGTCGACACGGCCGGGTCACCTGGCCGAAATGCGACGATCCGATAACGGGCGGCCAACCCCCCTTTACCTGACATCTACGCGCGTTAAGCTCCGGTTAAGCCAGCGCCGGACGGGGCGCTCAGAGTTGAAGGGGTACCCTCTTGCGCCGGGTAACCAAGATCGCCGCCGCGGGTATAGCCTCCGCGGCTCTCGCGCTCACCGCGACCGCTTGCGGCAGCAGCTCCAAGGACAGCGACGGTGACAGCAGCAGCAGCGGCAAGCTGAAGGTCGGCGTCGCCTACGACGTGGGTGGCCGTGGTGACCACTCGTTCAACGACTCCGCCGCCCAGGGCCTGGACAAGGCGAAGGAGGACTTCGGCGTCGACGTCAAGGAGCTGACCGCCAAGACCTCCGACACCGAGGCCGACCGCGAGCAGCGCCTGGAGGACCTGGCCGACGCGGGTTACAACCCGGTCATCGGTGTCGGCTTCGCCTACGGCGAGTCCATCACGGCCGCGGCCAAGAAGTACCCCAAGACGACCTTCGCGATCGTCGACTCGGTCGTCGACGCCAAGAACGTCGACAGCATCGTCTTCACCGAGGAGCAGAGCTCCTACCTCGCCGGTGTCGCCGCCGCCCTGAAGACCAAGGACAACAAGGTCGGCTTCATCGGTGGCGTGGACATCCCGCTGATCAACAAGTTCGAGGCCGGCTTCCGCCAGGGCGTCGAGGACACCAACTCGAAGGTCAAGGTCACCACCCAGTACCTGACCAGCGGCTCGGACCTCTCCGGCTTCTCCGACCCCGCCAAGGGCAAGGCCGCCGCGCAGGGCATGCTGGACAACGGCATCGACGTGATCTACGCCGCCGCGGGCTCCTCCGGCAACGGCGCCATCGAGGCCGTCGCCGGCAAGTCCGGCGCCTGGGCGATCGGTGTCGACTCCGACCAGCACGAGCAGCCGGGTCTGGCCAAGTACAAGGACTCGATCCTGACCTCCGCGCTGAAGAACGTGAACGTCGCGGTCTACGAGGTCGTCGAGTCGGTCAAGAGCGGCTCCCCGCTGACCGGCACCCACGCCTACGACCTGGCCAAGGACGGTGTCGGCCTGTCCACCAGCGGTGGCTTCATCGACGACATCAAGTCCCAGCTGGACGAGGCCAAGAAGAAGATCGTGAACGGCGACATCAAGGTCAAGACGACCGTCAAGTGACGCCCGGTCTCTCGTGAGCGCCGGTCGCGAGGCTCGGGAGGGGACAGCCCAGGCTCCCCCCTTCCCGGGCCTCGCGCCTGTGTTCAGCCGGGTGTCGCGCACGCGGTGTCCGTTGTGACTCTTCCCTTTATGGATCTGGCAACGCTACGCGCGTAGAGGCCCCTTCTCGCGATACGTTCGCCACACCCCGCCCGCCCCGCTCTTTTCCGCGAGGAGAGTGCGCCATCAACGCGTCCAGCCCCCCCAGCCAGAATGCCGTGGAGCTCCGCGGCATCACCAAGCGATTCCCAGGTGTCGTGGCCAACCACGACATCGACATCACGGTTCGCCGTGGCACGGTGCACGCCCTCGTGGGCGAGAACGGCGCCGGCAAGTCGACCCTGATGAAGATCCTCTACGGCATGCAGAAGCCGGACGAGGGCACCATCACCATCGACGGCGAGCGGGTCACCTTCCACGACCCGGGCGACGCCATCGCCCGCGGCATCGGCATGGTGCACCAGCACTTCATGCTCGCCGACAACCTCACCGTCCTCGAGAACGTCGTCCTCGGCAGCGAGAAGCTGTTCGGCATCGGCGGCAAGGCCCGGGCCAAGATCAAGGAGATCTCCGACGCCTACGGCCTCGGGGTGCGCCCGGACGTCCTGGTGGAGGACCTCGGTGTCGCCGACCGTCAGCGCGTCGAGATCCTGAAGGTCCTCTTCCGCGGCGCCCGTACGCTGATCCTCGACGAGCCGACCGCGGTCCTCGTCCCGCAGGAGGTCGACGCGCTCTTCGACAACCTGCGCGAGCTCAAGGCCGAGGGCCTGACCGTCATCTTCATCTCCCACAAGCTGGGCGAGGTGCTCTCCGTCGCCGACGAGATCACCGTCATCCGCCGGGGCACCACGGTCGGCTCCGCCGACCCGCGGACCACGACCCCGAAGCAGCTCGCGGAGCTGATGGTCGGCAGCGAGCTGCCGTCCCCCGAGACCCGGGAGTCCACGGTCACCGACGTCCCGATGCTGACCATCGACGGTCTGCACCTGTCGGAGACCGACCTGGAGGGCATCGAGCGCGTCGTCCTGGACCAGATCTCCTTCACCATCCACAAGGGCGAGGTCCTCGGCATCGCGGGTGTCGAGGGCAACGGCCAGGCGGAGCTCGTCGAGGCGATCATGGGCATCCTGCCGCCCGACGCGGGCCGGATCGGCCTCGACGGCGACGAGATCACCCACCGCCCGACGCGCAAGCGCCGCGAGGACGGCATCGGCTACATCCCCGAGGACCGGCACCGGCACGGCCTGCTGCTGGAGGCCCCGCTCTGGGAGAACCGCATCCTGGGCCACGTCACCGAGCGCCCCAACAGCAAGGGCGGTTTCCTCGACCCGGCCGCGGCCCGCCGCGACACCGAGCGGATCGTGCGCGAGTACGACGTCCGCACCCCCGGCATCGAGGTGACCGCCGCGTCCCTGTCCGGCGGCAACCAGCAGAAGCTGATCGTCGGCCGCGAGATGAGCCACCGGCCCAAGCTGCTGATCGCCGCGCACCCCACCCGCGGGGTGGACGTCGGCGCCCAGGCGCAGATCTGGGACCAGATCCGCGAGGCCCGGCGCGAGGGCCTGGCCGTCCTGCTGATCTCCGCCGACCTGGACGAGCTGATCGGCCTGTCCGACACCCTGCGCGTCATGTACCGCGGCCGTCTGGTCGCCGACGCCGACCCCGCCACCATCACCCCGGAGGAGCTGGGCTCCGCCATGACCGGCGCGGCCGCCGGCCATCTGGAGCACGAGGACGGCGACGCCGACCACGGGGGAGAGGAACGATGAAGAAGATCGACAAGGAGCGGGTGCTCCTCGCCGTCGCGGCCCCCGTGCTGGCGCTCGTGGCCGCGTTCGTGATCACGGCGCTGGTGCTGCTCGCCACGGGCAAGGAGCCGTTCGGCGCCTTCGGGACGATGTTCGACTACGGCTTCAAGAGCGACAGCCAGGTCGAGATCATCAACAAGGCGACCACGTACTACATCGCGGGCATCGCGGTGGCCGTCGGCTTCCGCATGAACCTGTTCAACATCGGTGTCGAGGGCCAGTACCGCCTGGGCGCCTTCTTCGCCGCGGCCGTCGGCGGCGCGGTGACGCTGCCGGGCTTCCTGCAGGTCCCACTGATCATCGTGGTCGCCATGATCGTCGGCGCGATGTGGGCCGGCATCGCGGGCCTGCTGAAGACCTCGCGCGGGGTCAGCGAGGTCATCGCGACGATCATGCTGAACTCGATCGCCACCTACATCGTCGGCTACCTGCTCAAGGACGGCCGGCTCGGCCACCTGGACAAGGCGCAGACCTCGGTGTCGACCACGCCGCTGCCCTCCTCAGGCCACCTGTTCAACTTCGACATGGGCGAGGACATCGGCCAGATCTACGGCTTCGTCGTGCTCGCCGTGGTCATCGGCATCGGCTACTGGTTCGTGCTGGGCCGTACCCGCTTCGGCTTCGACCTGCGCAGCGTCGGCATGTCCGAGAGCGCCGCCACCGCGAGCGGCGTCAGCGTCAAGCGCATGGTGATCACCAGCATGCTGATCTCCGGCGGTCTGGCCGGTCTCACCGGCATGCCGCTGCTGCTGAACGACGCCCACGCCTACGGCTCCGACCTCTTCCCGGCCGGCATCGGCTTCACGGGCATCTCGGTGGCCCTGCTGGGCCGCAACAACCCGGTCGGCGTCGCGCTGGCCGCGCTGCTGTGGGGCTTCCTGGAGCGTGGCTCGGGCCGCCTGGAGTTCGACGGCTACGACAAGGAGATCGTCGGCGTCATGCAGGGCGTCATCGTCCTGAGCGTCGTCATCGCCTACGAGGTCGTCCGGCGTTACGGCCTCAAGCGCCAGCAGCAGAAGGTCGGCGAGGAACTCGCCGCCCAGGCCCGCACCAAGAAGGAGGTGACGGCGTGACCGCCACGATGACCCAGACCCCGCCGCCCGCGGCTCCCAAGGCCGCAGGGGCCAAGGGCCGCAAGGGCCGCCTCTCCTTCCCGATGATCCTGCTGATCATCGCCGCCGCGCTCGCGCTGGTGTCGGTGGTGCGGATCATCACCGGTCAGGACCAGCTCACCGCCCAGGGCCAGATCACCGCGGCGCTCGGCCTCGCCGTGCCGATCGGCCTGGCCGGTCTGGCCGGTCTGTGGTCCGAGCGCTCCGGTGTGGTCAACATCGGCCTCGAGGGCATGATGATCCTCGGCACCTTCTTCGGTGCCTGGGCCGGCTGGCAGACCAACCCGTGGCTGGGCGTCCTCGCCGGTGTCGTCGGCGGTGCGCTCGGCGGTCTGATCCACGCGGTCGCCACCGTCACCTTCGGCGTCGACCACATCATCTCGGGCGTGGCCATCAACATCCTGGCGCTCGGTGCCACCCAGTACCTCGCCAAGCTGTGGTTCTCCACCGGCGACGCGGCCACCAAGGGCGGCAACCCCAAGCAGTCCCCACCGGTCGACGCCCTGCCGTCGTTCGACATCCCCGGGCTGTCCGACGGGCTGGCGAGCATCGAGAAGCACGGCTGGTTCTTCGTCTCCGACCTCGCCGGCGTGCTCGGCGGCCTGGTCACCGACGTCTCCGCGCTGACGGTCGTCGCGGTGCTGCTCTTCGTCGGCAGCTTCTTCCTGCTGTGGCGCAGCCCGTTCGGTCTGCGGCTGCGGTCCTGCGGTGAGAACCCGGTCGCGGCCGAGTCGCTCGGCGTCAACGTGTACCTCTACAAGTACGTCGCCGTGATCACCTCCGGCGGTCTCGCCGGCCTCGGCGGCGCCTTCCTGGCGATGGTCCCCGCGCACATCTACCTCGAGGGCCAGACCGGCGGCCGCGGCTACATCGGCCTCGCCGCGATGATCTTCGGCAACTGGCGCGTCGGCGGCCTCGCCACCGGCGCCGGACTGTTCGGCTACTCCGACGCGCTCCAGCTGCGCAACGGCGGCCCGACGGTGCACGCGCTGCTGCTGCTCCTGGTGGTCCTGCTGGTGCTGCTGGCGGCCTGGAAGCTGTGGAAGCGCAGCTTCTGGCAGGGCGGCGTCAGCCTGGTCGTCGGCGCGGCGGTGCTGGGCTGGTACCTGTTCACCGACGAGGTGCCCGGCGAGTTCGTGGGAGCGACCCCGTACGTCGTCACCCTGCTGGTGCTCTCCCTGTCGGCACAACGTCTGAGGATGCCCAAGGCTGACGGTATGAGGTACCGGAAGGGCCAGGGCAAGTGAGCGACACCGCGGGCCCGGTCGGCGTCGACGACGTCGACTGGGAAGGCCTGCGGACGCAGGCCCGGGACGCCATGTCCCGGGCCTACGTCCCCTACTCGCACTTCCCCGTCGGCGCGGCCGCACTGGTGGACGACGGGCGGGTCATCTCGGCGTGCAACGTGGAGAACGCCAGCTACGGACTCGGCCTGTGCGCCGAGTGCGGGCTGGTGTCGACCCTGCACGCCACCGGGGGCGGCCGGCTCGTCGCCTTCACCTGCGTCGACCGCAAGGGCGACCAGCTGATGCCGTGCGGCCGCTGCCGTCAGCTGCTGTGGGAGCACGGCGGCCCCGAACTGCTGGTGGAGATGTCCGACGGCATCCGCACGATGCGCGACGTCCTCCCCGACGCGTTCGGCCCGGACGACCTGACCAACCGCTAAGAAGGTACGTGAACCATGGACGCCATTTCCGTCATCCGCACCAAGCGCGACGGCGGCCGCCTCGGCGACGACCAGATCGACTGGGTCATCGACGCCTACACCAAGGGTGAGGTGGCCGACGAGCAGATGTCCGCGCTCGCGATGGCGATCCTGCTCAACGGCATGGACCGGTCCGAGATCGCGCGCTGGACGGCTGCGATGATCGCCAGCGGCGAGCGCATGGACTTCTCCTCGCTGCCCCGCCCGACCGCCGACAAGCACTCCACCGGTGGCGTCGGCGACAAGATCACGCTGCCGCTCGCGCCCCTGGTCGCGGCCTGCGGTGCGGCCGTCCCCCAGCTGTCCGGCCGCGGTCTCGGCCACACCGGCG
Source organism: Streptomyces sp. PA03-5A (assembly GCF_033792725.1). Lineage (NCBI taxonomy): Bacteria > Bacillati > Actinomycetota > Actinomycetes > Kitasatosporales > Streptomycetaceae > Streptomyces > Streptomyces sp. PA03-5A. Next base: position 66,739 of record NZ_JARAVL010000016.1, read on the forward strand.
GCACCCTGGACAAGCTGGAGTCCATCCCGGGCTGGCGGGCGCTGCTGTCCAACGAGGAGATGCTGCGGGTCCTGGGCGACACCGGCGCCGTCATCTGCGCCGCGGGCGACGGCCTCGCCCCGGCCGACAAGAAGCTGTACGCGCTGCGCGACGTCACCGGCACCGTCGAGGCGATCCCGCTGATCGCCTCGTCGATCATGTCCAAGAAGATCGCCGAGGGGACGGGATCGCTCGTCCTGGACGTCAAGGTCGGCTCCGGCGCCTTCATGAAGAACCTGGAGCAGGCCCGCGAGCTGGCCTCCACGATGGTGGGGCTGGGTACCGACCACGGCGTGAAGACCGTGGCGCTGCTCACCGACATGTCCACCCCGCTCGGCCTGACCGCGGGCAACGCGCTGGAGGTCCGCGAGTCCGTCGAGGTGCTGGCGGGCGGGGGCCCGGCCGACGTGGTGGAGCTGACCGTCGCCCTGGCGCGCGAGATGCTCGACGCTGCGGGGCTGAAGGACGCCGATCCCGCCAAGGCGCTCGCCGACGGCTCCGCCATGGACGTGTGGCGCCGCATGGTCGCCGCGCAGGGCGGCGACCCGGACGCGGCGCTGCCCGTCGCGCGCGAGCAGCACGTCGTCACGGCCGAGCGGTCCGGTGTGCTCACCGGCCTGGACGCCTACGCCGTGGGTGTCGCCGCCTGGCGCCTGGGCGCCGGCCGGGCGCGCAAGGAGGACCCGGTGCAGGCCGGCGCGGGCGTCGAGCTGCACGCCAAGCCGGGTGCCACGGTCACGCAGGGCCAGCCGCTGCTGACCCTGCACACCGATACCCCGGAGAAGTTCGACTACGCGCTGGCGGCCCTCGCCGGCGGCGTCGAGATCTCCCCGGCGGGCACCGCGTTCACGCCGGCCCCGATCGTGCTGGACCGCATCGCCTGAGCGGGGCCGCCCCGCGACCAGGAACGGGACCGGTGGACTTCCACCGGTCCCGTCCTTCGTCGTACGGCCGTCAGGCCGTGCGTCCCGCCGGGACGGCGAGCCGCCGGTCCGCGACCGCGCGCCGGGTCGCGTACACGGTGATCCCCGCGACGCCCAGGACGGCGGCCAGGCACAGGGCGACGGTGCCGCCCCAGCCGGCGGTGTGGAAGGCGGAGGCGCCCAGGGTGCCGCCGAGGCTGTTGCCGACGTAGTACGCGGTCAGGTAGAGCGCGGAGGCCTGGGCGCGGCCGGTGGTGGCGGTGCGGCTGACCGCGCCGGATGCGATGGAGTGGCCGGTGAAGAAGCCGGCCGTGATGAGGACCAGTCCGGTCAGCACGGCGATGAGGGAGCCCGCGAGGGTGAGCAGCAGCCCGCCCGCGGCCAGCACCACGGCGACGTACAGGGCGCCGCGCCGCCCGAGGCGGGCGTGCAGGACGCCGGAGGCCGCGGAGGCGCCGGTGCCGACCAGGTAGACCAGGAAGATGAGGCCGATCGCGGTCTGCGACAGGCCGAAGGGCTCGGCGGCGAGCCGGTAGCCCAGCACGTTGTAGACGGCGCCGAAGACTGCCATGAAGAGCAGCCCGATCAGGTAGAGCCGGCGCAGCAGCGGGGTGCCCAGGTGGCCGATCACCGTGCGCCAGAGGGCGGCGGGACTGACCGGGCCGGGACGGAAGTTGCGGGCGGTGGGGATCAGCAGCCGGAAGGCGACGGCGCACAGCACCGCCATGGCGCCGGCGGCGAACAGTGCGGCGCGCCAGCCGAAGGCCTGGGCCACCGCGCCGGTGAGGACCCGGGAGCTCATGCCGCCGATGCTGTTGCCCGCGACGTAGAGGCCGATCGCGGAGGCGACCGCCTTGGGGTGGATCTCCTCGCCGAGGTACGCCATCGCGGTCGCCGGGAGCCCGGCGAGGGCCACGCCCTGCACGGCGCGCAGGACGACCAGGGTGGTGAGGTCCGGCGCGAAGGGGATGACCAGGGCCAGTGCCGAGGCGCTGAAGACCGACGCCGTCATCACGGCCGTGCGGCCGTACTTCTCGCTCAGCGCGCTCACCGGCAGCAGGGCCAGCGCCAGGGCGGCGGTGGTGGCCGAGACCGTGAGGCTCGCCTGGGCGGGGCTGAGGGACAGCCCCGTGGAGAGCGCCGGCAGCAGGGCCTGCGTGGAGTAGAGGAGGGCGAAGGTGGCGAGTCCCGCGGCGAAAAGGGCCAGGATGGCGCGCCGGTAGCCGGGTTCACCCGGTCGCAGTGTCGCGGCTGAGGGGGCGGAGGCGGCGGCACCCGGCCGTATCACGGTGGACGCCCCTGTATCGGCGGGAGACATGCCTTCACGCTAGGCCGGGCCGGTTTCATGCGTCCAATGCACGGAGTGGCGATAATCGTTCCCATGACGCATGAAGCGAGGTCAGCCCGGTCGCTGTCACCGTCCCGTGACGCAACAGACACGCGAGCGGAGCTGGACAGCGCCTCCTGGGCGGCGGTGCTGGCCCCCCGGCTCGCCCAGTTCGCCGCGGTGGCGCGGCACGAGCACGTCACCCGCGCGGCGCGCGAGCTGGGGGTGCCCCAGTCCACGCTCAGCCGGGCCATGGTCCGGCTCGAACTCGACCTGGGCGTCACGCTCTTCGCCCGTCAGGGCCGTACGGTCTCGCTCACGCCCGCGGGCCGCGGCTTCCTCGCATCGGTGGAGCGGGCGCTGGGCGAGGTGGAGCGCTCGGCCGAGTCCGTACGCGCCGACGCCGACCCGCAGTCGGGACGGGTCGCCTTCGGCTTCCTCCACACGCTCGGCCCGGAGACCGTACCGGCCCTGCTGCGGGCCTTCCGCGCCGACCATCCGCGGATCCGCTTCCAGCTCGTGCAGAACTACGGCGAGGCGATGCTCGCCGGGCTGCGCGCGGGCGATCTGGACCTCTGCCTGACCTCGCCGGTGCCGGACGCGCCCGACCTGGTCGTCCGGCGCCTCGACGAGCAGCGGCTGCGGCTGGTCGTCCCCGCCGACCACCGGCTCGCCTCCCGCCGCAGGGTGCGCCTGGCGGAGGCGTCAGGGGAGCTGTTTGTGAGCCTGGAAGCCGGTTACGGGCTGCGGCGCATCACCGACGCCCTCTGCGCGGAGGCGGGCTTCACCCCGCGGGTGGCCTTCGAGGGGGAGGAGGCCGAGACCCTGCGCGGTCTGGTCGCCGCCGGACTCGGGGTGGCCCTGCTGCCGCCGCCGCTCGTCCCGCGTCCCGGAGTCGTGGAGCTCACCGTCACCGCCCCGCGCGCGGTCCGGGAGATCGGCGTGGCCTGGCTCGGCGGCCACCCCGACACGGCACCCGTCGCCGCCTTCAAGAAGTTCCTGCTCGGCAGGCGCGGTCAGCTCCTCCCCGGCTGACGCCGCCGGCCGGCCCGGAACGCGGATGCGTCCGGAGCCGCCGGTCCCGGAGGATGCGGGGCATGACCCGTGCGACCGACCCGGCCCTGCCGCCCCCGCATGTCGTGGAGGCCTTCGGGCTCTCCGGCCGGCCCGAGCCGCTGGCAGGAGGCCAGGGGCACAGCGTCCGGGTGGCGGGCGCGGTGCTGAAGCCGGGCGCCGACGCCGGGCAGACCGCCTGGGCCGCGGGGCTGATGGAACGTCTGCAGGGGCGCCGGGACTTCCGGGTTCCGCGATTCCTGCGCTCCGCGGGTGGTGGTCACGTCGTCGAAGGATGGGCGGCGACCGAGTTCCTGGCGGGAGAGCCCGGCCCCGCCGGCAGATGGGACGCCCTGCTGGCCGCGGGCAGGGCCTTCCACGAGGCGCTGCGCGATGTGCCGCGACCCGGCCACCTGGACGCGCACCGGCATCCGTGGGCGGTGGCCGACCGCTTCGCCTGGGGCGAGTCGACAGCGCAGCCGCCGGCGGAGATCCGGCGGCTGGTCACCAGGATGGAACGGCTCCGCGAACCGGTCGAGGCACGGGCCCAGCTCATCCACGGCGACCTGACGGGGAACGTCCTCTTCGCGCCCGGCCGGGCCCCCGCGGTCATCGACTTCTCGCCCTACTGGCGGCCCGTCGCGTACGCCGACGCGATCGTGGTGGTCGACGGCCTGCTCCACCACCGTGCCGGGCACCGCCTGGTGGACTCGGCGGTCCCCGGTGCCGAGGGCGCGCAGATGCTCCTGCGTGCCCTGCTCTTCCGTCTGGGTGCGCCGGCCGTGCCGGCCGGTCCCGGCGGCGCCCTGCCCGAGGACGAGATGGCCGGGTTCACCCGCGTGGCCGACCTCGTCGAACGGAGGGTCCGCGGGCGGGGCTGACCCCGGTGCTCGGCGCCCCGCGCTCAGCGCAGTTGGGGCGACCGTCCGAAACCCGAGGCCAGGGGCATGCGCAGGCCGAGCGGGGGAGGGGCGGCCAGTGCGTCGGCGACCGGGCGGGCGAAGGACCGCCCCAGCAGGGTGCCGAGGACGAAGTCGGCGGTCAGGGAGGCGACTTCGGCCCGGTGGTCGTGGAGCAGATGGCCGTCGGTGTGGACCTCGAACCGGCACACGTCCCGGTTGACCTTCTTCAGGCGTTCGGCCAGCCGGTAGGAGAGGTCGGGGTGCGTGGAGTCGTCGTTCGTACCGTGCACGATCAGGATGTGGCGGCCTATCAGCTGCTTCACCGGATCGGGCTCCGGGGCGTCGGGCAGCCACGGGGCTATGGCGACCGCCGAGTTGACGGCCGGGTGGCCCGCCGCGTGCAGCGCGGCGCGGCCGCCCATGTCCATGCCGACCAGCGACACCGGTACGTCACCGTAGCGGCGGACGACCTCGTCGACCGCCCACCGCGCGTCCTCGGCCGGGTGGGCGTGACCGCCGTTCCAGCCGCGGAAGCGGTAGTGCACGACGTGCACGGCCAGGCCCTCACCGCGGCCCGCGGCCCGCACCAGACGGCGGGCCAGCGGCACCATCGCCGCGGCGGCCACGGGGGAGCGCCGACGGGTGCTCAGCGCACTGCCGCCGGGCAGCAGCAGCACGGCGGCACGGACCGCCTCGTCGTCCGTATCCCGCCGTGCCGCCGGGTTCAGACCCGGTGTCACTCTCTTCCCCAACCGCGCACCACGCACCGGTAAAGCTTGCGAAGCCATGGCGTAACCATGGCAGACGGGAAGGTGTGCACGACCTGGCCGGGAGGTCAATATTCGGCATCATCCAAGAGCTCTACGCGCGTAGGGGGTATGTTTCGGAAATGACGAGCTCAAGCACGCTCCCCTTCCCCGCGGGCGCTGCGGGGGCCACCCCCACGCCCGAGCAGATCCGCCGCGCGCCCAAGGTGCTGCTCCACGACCACCTCGACGGCGGCGTCCGCCCCGGGACCGTCGTCGACCTCGCCCGCGCGTCGGGCTACGACGGCCTGCCGGAGACCGATCCGGACAAGCTCGGCACCTGGTTCCGCGAGGCCGCCGACTCCGGCTCGCTGGAGCGTTACCTGGAGACGTTCTCGCACACGGTCGGCGTCATGCAGAGCCGCGAGGCGCTCACCCGGGTCGCCGCCGAGTGCGCCGAGGACCTCGCCGCGGACGGCGTCGTCTACGCCGAGGTGCGCTACGCCCCCGAGCTCCACGTCGAACGCGGGCTCTCCCTCGACGAGGTCGTGGAGGCCGTCAACGAGGGCTTCCGGGAAGGCGAACGGCGGGCCCGCGAGGCGGGTGGCCGGATCCGGGTGGGCGCCCTGCTCACCGCGATGCGGCACGCCGCCCGCTCGCAGGAGATCGCCGAACTCGCCATCCGCTACCGCGACCGGGGCGTCGTCGGCTTCGACATCGCGGGGGCCGAGGCCGGCTTCCCGCCCACCCGCCACCTCGACGCCTTCGAGTACCTCCAGCGGGAGAACTTCCACTTCACCATCCACGCCGGCGAGGCCTTCGGCCTGCCCTCGATCTGGCAGGCCCTGCAGTGGTGCGGCGCCGACCGGCTCGGGCACGGCGTGCGCATCATCGACGACATCGAGGTCGCGGACGACGGCACGGTCTCCCTCGGGCGGCTCGCCAACTACGTGCGCGACAAGCGCATCCCCCTGGAGATGTGCCCCACCTCCAACCTGCAGACCGGCGCGGCCGCCTCGTACGCGGAACATCCCATCGGGCTGCTGCGCCGACTGCACTTCCGGGTCACGGTCAACACCGACAACCGCCTGATGAGCGGCACGAGCATGAGCCGCGAGTTCGCCGAACTGGTGGCCGCCTCCGGCTACACGCTCGACGACATGCAGTGGTTCACGGTCAACGCGATGAAGTCCGCCTTCATCCCTTTCGATGAACGTCTCGCGATGATCAATGACGTGATCAAGCCCGGATACTCGGAGCTGAAGGCCGAGTGGCTGTTCCGCCAGACGGCCGCCGCCACCGTCGTGGCCAGCGATTCCTTGCCGGAAGAGGGATGAGACCCGGGCCGTCCCGCCGTGCGGCGGCGGGGCGGCCCGGGCCGCGTGCGGCCGCGCGCGGCCGCTTGCACCGCCCCGCGTCCCGTCGATACGTTCCGAAATCCCGCGAACACGTTCCGTGTGTGCCGCGGCGGACGCACCATCCCCCATCACGAGGATCGCAACCATGAAGACCGGAACCGTCAAGACTCTCGGTGCCGCCGCGCTGGGCGTGGCCTTCGTCGGGGCCGCCGCGGGCGTCGCCTCCGCCGCTCCTACGGACACCAACCTGGGCCTGCCGAACGCCTCGGCCCTGCCGGCCTCCGTGCCGGTCGCCGACGTGGCGAAGTCGGTCCCGGTCGGCGCCGTCACCAGCGGCCTGCCGAAGACCGCCAACATCGTTCCCGGCGTGCAGAACGCCCCCACGGGCCTGAGCACCCTGCTCGGCGGCCTCCCCGTCGGCGGCCAGTTGCCGCTGGGCCAGTTGCCGCTGCAGGGCCTGCCGATCGGCGGCTGAGCACCACCCGGACGAACGCCGGACGGGCCGCGCCCCCTCGGGGTGCGGCCCGCAGGTGTTCCGGGGCCCGTGGCGTCACACGGCGGTCTTCGCGTGTCCCTCGTCCGGCAGCAGCAGCCACAGCGCGAGGTAGAGCAGGAACTGCGGCCCGGGCAGCAGGCACGACAGCAGGAAGATCACGCGCATCGTGGTGGCGGAGGTGCCGAACCGGTCTGCGAGTCCGGCGCAGACCCCGGCGATCATCCGGCCGTGACGGGGGCGGACCAGTGCGGACATGGCGGGTGCTCCTTCGGGAGTCCAGGCCGGTCTCTCCGGCCGATGACATCACCGTACGAGCGCATACCGTCGTGAATCGTCGCTCTACGGTGCGATCCCGACCCTGGGAATCCTCGGGGTCCGCCCCTGAGCACCGGTCAGCCGGTCCTCCCGGCGGACGCTGCGCCGGTGCACCCAGGCGCGGGCCGCGGGCACCACGGCGAGGTGGGCCAGCGCGACGCCCGCCGTGTTGAGGAGCAGGGCGTCCACGTCGAAGATCTGGCCCGGCACCCCGGTCTGCACGAACTCCAGGGCCAGCGAGATCATCAGCCCCGCGAAGACCGTGCGGGCGAACGAGCCCGGTGCCGACACCCGCACCCGGCCGCCGGCCATCGGCAGCAGCACGCCCAGCGGGGCCAGCAGCGCCAGCCCCGCGCCGATCCGGCGGGCCGCCTCCGCGGGCCCCATGGCGAGGTCGGAGCGGATGGAGGCGAACGGACGGAGGTTGGGGGCGTCCACCCAGGGCACGTACTGCGGACGCAGCATCAGCCACCCCACCAGAGCCAGATGAACCGCGGCGAGTACCAGGCCCACCGCGCGCACTTTCGGGAGAGAGCCGTCGCGCCGCACGCCTGGAAGGACGTCTGTCACTTCACGGCGGTTCCAGCGGTTTCCGCCGCCTCGGGGTCGGTGCGCAGGTCCCCGGTGCAGGTGAAGCGGCGCACCGGGGTGTCGTCGGAGCCGCCCAGGAGCACCCCGCCGCTGCCGGAGCCCGCGGCCGTACCGGCGTACGTGCACACCACCTGGGCGAGCGCGAACGGCGGCAGGTCGCCCAGCGGGGCGCTGAGCCGGAGCGATCCGCGCGGGTCGTCGCGGCGCGGTCCCTCCACGGCCAGGTCGCCCTGCACGGCCGTGGTGAAGCCGGCCGCGGACTCGCCGCCGCGCGGCTTGCGCTGCAGCTCGCGCAGGAGCAGCACGGCCATGCCCAGCTGGTCCAGGCCCCCGGTCCGCACCGAGCGGTTCACCGCGGCCACCTGGGCGCTGCACACCAGGAACACCCGGGCGGCCGGGCCCTGCGGCGACGCGGAGGCCGTCGCCGTGGGGCTCGCCTCCTCGTCCGGCACCGCGCAGGAGACACGGGAGGGCGCGGGCCCGGCGTCCACCGGCACCGAGGTGGTGCGGATGCCGCAGCCGGCCAGCAGGACCACGCCGAGCAGGATGAGGAGCGGGGCGCGCCGGCGACGGCGGGCGGCACCCGCGGACGGGAGACCCGGGGCGTCCGGGGCGGCGCCCCGGGACGGCTGCGTCACTTGCTCTCGTTCCCTTCCTCGGTCTCCGCCGCCTGGCCGGCCCCGGTGCGCATCGGCAGGCGCAGCGTGAACACCGCGCCGCCACCGGGGTTGTTGGCCGCGGCGATCTCTCCGCCGTGGATGTGCGCGTTCTCCAGGGCGATGGACAGGCCCAGGCCGCTCCCCTCGGAACGGGCCCGGGAGGCGTCCGCCTTGAAGAACCGGTCGAAGACGTGCGGCAGCACCTCCTCCGGGATGCCGGGGCCGTTGTCGGCGACCTCGACGACGAGCTCGTCCCCGTCCTGCCGCACCTTGACGCGGACCGGCGAGCCGCCGTGCTTGAGGGCGTTGCCGATCAGGTTGGCCAGGATCACGTCGATGCGGCGCGGGTCGAGCAGCGCGATGATGCCGCGCGGCGCGTCCAGCTCCACCGCGTCGAGCCAGGCACGGGCGTCGATGCAGGCGGTGACGAGGTCGGCGACGTCGACGTCGTCCATGACCAGGCGTGCGGTGCCGGCGTCGAAGCGGGTGACCTCCATCAGGTTCTCCACCAGCTCGCCCAGCCGCTTGGTCTCGCTCACCACCAGCCGCACCGCGGGGGCGATCATCGGGTCGAGGGAGTCCGCCTCGTCCTCCAGCACCTCGGTCACGGCGGTGATCGCCGTCAGCGGGGTGCGCAGCTCGTGCGACATGTCGGCGACGAAGCGGCGGCTGGCCGCCTCGCGCTGGCTGAGCTCGTCGACACGTCGCTCCAGCCGTTCCGCGGTGCGGTTGAACGTCCGTGACAGCTCGGCGAGTTCGTCGGTGCCGGTGACCCGCAGCCGGGTGTCGAGCTTGCCCTCGCCGAGCCTCCTGGCGGCGTCGCCGAGGCGTGCCACGGGCCGCAGCACGGTGGAGGCCGCGGCCTGGGCCAGCAGCGCCGCACCGATCAGGGCGAGGGCGGTGGCGATGCCGAGCGACCAGGCCAGCGAGTTGAGGTCCTTCCGCTCGGCCTCCAGCGACTTGAACATGTAGCCGGTGGGCCCGCCGCCGATCACCTTGGCCCCGCCCACCAGGTACGGCTGTCCGTTGCGGGTGACCCGCTGCCAGTACAGGTGGTACTCGGCGGGGTCGCCCTCCTTGGGGTTGCGCTTGCTGACGGCCTTGCGCAGCGTCGCGGGGACGGCGTCCAGCGAGAAGCCGTCGCTCTGCGACTTGGTCGCGCAGCGCTCGCCGTCCGGGCCGGTGCCGATCAGCAGCACCTGGTAGGTCTGCGTGCTGGTGCCGATGCTGCGCGCGGCGTCCGCCAGTTTGTCGCAGGACGGGTGCCGCGGCAGCGAGCCCGCGTTGCGGGTCATCGAGGCGCGGAAGTCGTTGAGCGCGGCGTTCTGGGCGCGGGTCAGCACGGCGTCGCGGTTGAGCCAGTAGGCGATTCCGGAGGCGGACACGGCGGCCGCCAGCGCCACGGCGGCGAAGACGGCGACCAGGCGCAGCCGCAGGCTGGTGAGCCGCAGCAGCCGTGATCTCCAGCCGCTCAGCCGCTGATCCGTCGTGGTGTCACCGGTGGTGTCCTCGTGGTGCGGTTGACTCACGCCGGCGCGTCCAGGCGGTACCCGACACCCCGGACGGTACGGATCAGGGTCGGCGACGAGGGCACGTCCTCGATCTTGGCCCGCAGCCGCTGCACACAGGCGTCCACCAGGCGCGAGTCGCCGAGGTAGTCGTGCTCCCACACCAGGCGCAGCAACTGCTGCCGGGACAGGGCCTGCCCCGGGCGGCGGCTCAGCTCCAGCAGCAGCCGCAGCTCGGTCGGGGTGAGCTGCAGGTCCTCGCCGTTCTTCGTCACGGTCATCGCCGAGCGGTCGATGACGATGCTGCCGAAGGCGGCGGCGTCGGTGCTGTCCCGCTCGCCGCGGCGCAGCACGGCGCGGATGCGGGCGTCCAGCACGCGCGGCTGGATGGGCTTGACGACGTAGTCGTCGGCTCCGGACTCCAGACCCACCACGACGTCGATGTCGTCGCTGCGCGCGGTCAGCAGGATGATCGGCAGCTGGTCGGTGCGCCGGATGCGCCGGCACACCTCGAAACCGTCGATGCCCGGGAGCATGACGTCCAGCACGATCAGGTCCGGTCGCTGCTCGCGCAGCAGCTTCAGCCCGTCCTCGCCCGTGGCCGCGGCCACCACACGGTGGCCTTGGCGCGACAGGGCGAGTTCGAGGCTCGCTCGGATGGCGTCGTCGTCCTCGATCAGCAACAGGAAAGGCACGCCCGCATTCTCTCCCAAGTGGACCGTGGAAGGTACCGCCGTCGTCTGTGACGGGGCTGTGACACTCGGCGGACAACGCCATGAAACTGGCGCGGGAAGCTATTGGTCATCGACGGGGACGCCTACCGGGCGGCCCCCGCCGGACGGGTACGAAGACCAGGCCGGCTCCACCCACGGGGGGCGCGAAATGAACGCACTGCACAGCACGACGACCACCGCAGTCCTTCAGCCGCGCCTGCACACCGCGGGCCGGGGCGTCGAGAAGTCCGGTGCCACGGGCGGGCGGGGGTGCGCTCGTGGCACCGGGCGTCAGGTGGTCCGCACCCGGCCGCCGTACATCACGGCGATCGAGGGCGGTCACGGGGGAGACGGGGGGCACGGGGGCGTCGTCCACGGGGAGGCCACGGGGGCCCGGGAGATCCCGGGGGAGCGGTGCTTCACGGCGGACGCGGACTTCACCGCCTACGTCCAGGAGCGCCGGGCCTCCCTGTACGCGACCGCCTACCACCTGACGGGCGACCGCTTCGAGGCGGAGGACCTGCTGCAGAGCGCGCTGTTCTCCACCTACCGGGCCTGGGACCGGATCAGCGACAAGGCCGCGGTCGGCGGTTACCTGCGCCGGACCATGACCAACCTGCACATCAGCGCCTGGCGGCGCCGCAAGCTCAACGAGTACCCGACCGAGGAGCTGCCGGAGACGGCGGGCGAGACGGACGCGATGCGCGGCACCGAGCTGCGGGCCGTGCTGTGGCAGGCGCTGGCCAAGCTCCCGGAGCCGCAGCGCACGATGCTGGTGCTCCGTTACTACGAGGGCCGCACCGACCCGGAGATCGCCGAGATCCTCGGCATCAGCGTCGGCACGGTGAAGAGCAGCATCTGGCGCTCCCTGCGCCGGCTGCGCGAGGACGCGACGCTCAGCGCGGGCGTCGACGAGGAGGCGGCGTTCGGCGAGCTGGTCGCCTGACGCCGGGGGGAACGGGGAACCGGGGGGTCCACGGGGGAACCGGGGGGTCCACGGGGGAATCGGGGGAAGCAAGAGGGAGCGGTCGCGCACAGCGGGGGGTCTGTGCGCACCGCTCCCTCATGCATGTCCATACGGACCCGCACGCCGTTTCGTTCAAACCCGAACGGCGACCGGTGGAAAAGATGCGCGACCGATCCGTTCCAGTGCCTCGTCCCGGTCGCACACGTGCGCTCCGAGCGCCGCGTGCCGGGCGACGATGCCCCGCTCGGCGCGCATCAGGTTCCAGCCGCGGCGCAGCAGGAAGGACAGCGACTTCCGGCCCTCGCGCAGGTCCCGGACGAAGCGGCGGCGGGCGGTGGTGACCGCGCCGCGGCTCAGGCACAGCGCGTCGGCGAGCAGGCCGAGTTCGGCGCAGCGCGCGACGATGTCGGCGGCGAAGATGCCCTCGGCTATGAAGAGCGGCGCCCCATCGAGGCCGACCTCCGCCCCTCCGGTGATGGAGCTGGAGGAGAGCTCGTACACCGGGACGGCGGTCCGGCCCGTGGCGCACAGCTCCGCGACGGCGGCGACGGCCGCGTCGGCGTTCCAGGACAGCGGGGAGTCCCAGTCGGCGCCGATGCCGCTCGGCAGCATCGGGAGGGACGGGTCGTCACCCTCCTTGTAGAAGTCGTCCAGACGCAGGACCGGCAGGCCGGTCCTGGCGGCGAGGGAGGACTTGCCGGACCCGGAGGGGCCGGTCAGCAGGATCACGCGGGCGGCGGGAGGGCGAGAGCTCACGGGACACCAGTGTGACGCATTCAGCCTTTGGGGTGACCCGCCGGGACATGCTTTGGATGCGTGATGTTCAACCAACTACCGTGAGTGACGTCATTGTCGCGTACGGGGACGGCCGCCGCGCCGTCCCGGGACCGGTCCGTACGCGGGCCGGGGACCAGGCAGGTGGATCCTCATGCCGCAGTTCTCCCGCACCCTTCTCCGCGCCACCGTCCTCGCGGTGTCGTCCGTCGCGGCCGTCGCCTCGGCCGGGGCGGCGCACGCGGACGCCCGGAGCGAAGGAGCGGCCACGGCCGCCAAGGCCGGCCGGGCGGCGACGTCGGCCCTGATCGGCACGGTGAACCACCTGCCGGTGAACCCGTTCGCGCAGACCAGCGTCAACCCCCTGGACAACGCCGTGGGTTCGCAGGTCGCCGACTTCAAGCCGGTCTCCACCGCGGACGTCACCAAGCCGGTCGCCGACAGCCGCTCGGTCGCCGACCTCCCGCTGATCGGCGACACCGTCAGGACCCTGCAGGGCGGCTGACGGCGCGCGAACGCGTACGGCGGCGGGCCCCCGCGGGGACGCATCGGTCGCGGGGGCCCGCCGCCGGGCCGTGCGGGCGGTGCCGGTCCCCCGGCGACGGGACGGGCCGCCGGGGGGACCGGGTCAGTAAGCGGAGCCCGAGGCCGCGCCGGCACCCGCGGGGTGCCAGACGGTCTTGGTCTCCAGGAAGGCCGTCAGGCGGTCCGTGCCGGGCTCGGCGGCCCAGTCCACAGCCTGTGGACGGAGCACGCGCTTGAGGTTGTCCGCGGCGGCGACCTCCAGCTCCTTCGCCAGCGCGGCGTCGTCCACCGTCCCCGCCAGGTCGAGCGCGTTGACGTCCATGTGCGCGGCGAGCGTCGGCGCGACCTCGGACGTGCGGCCGGACAGGATGTTGACGACCCCGCCCGGCAGGTCGGAGGTGGCCAGCACCTCGCCCAGCGACAGCGCGGGCAGCGGGGCCCGCTCGCCGGCCACCACGACCGCGGTGTTGCCGGTGGCGATCACCGGGGCGACCACCGAGACCAGGCCGAGGAAGGACGACTCCTGCGGCGCGACGACCGCGACGACCCCGGTCGGCTCGGGGCTCGACAGGTTGAAGTACGGTCCCGCCACCGGGTTGGCGCCGCCCACGACCTGGGCGATCTTGTCGGTCCAGCCGGCGTACCAGACCCAGCGGTCGATCGCGGCGTCCACCATGGCCGCCGCCTTGGACTTCGACAGCCCCTCGGCCTCACCGACCTCGCGGACGAACTGCTCCCGGCGGCCCTCCAGCATCTCCGCGACGCGGTAGAGGATCTGCCCCCGGTTGTACGCGGTCGCGCCCGACCAGCCCGCGAAGGCCTTGCGGGCGGCGGACACCGCGTCACGGGCGTCCTTGCGGGAGGACTGCGGGGCGTTGGCGAGCCACTTGCCCTTGGCGTCGGTCACCTCGTACACCCGCCCGCTCTCGCTGCGGGGGAACTTGCCCCCGACGAACAGCTTGTAGGTCTTGAAGACGGACAGCCGCACCGTCTCGGACTTCTCAGACATCGAGGTACGCCTCCAGGCCGTGGCGGCCGCCCTCGCGACCGAAGCCCGACTCCTTGTAGCCGCCGAAGGGCGAGGTCGGGTCGAACTTGTTGAACGTGTTGGCCCACACCACGCCGGCCCGGAGCTGGTTCGCGACCGAGAGGATGCGCGAGCCCTTCTCCGTCCAGATGCCGGCGGACAGGCCGTACGGGGTGTTGTTGGCCTTCTCCACGGCCTCGGCCGGGGTGCGGAAGGTCAGCACCGACAGGACCGGGCCGAAGATCTCCTCGCGGGCGACCCGGTGCGCCTGGGTGACCCCGGTGAAGAGCGTCGGCGCGAACCAGTAGCCCGCGGAGGGCAGTTCGCACGCCGGTGACCAGCGCTCGGCGCCCTCGGCCTCGCCGGCCTCGGCGAGCGCGGTGATCCGGGCCAGCTGCTCGGCGGAGTTGATGGCGCCGATGTCGGTGTTCTTGTCCAGCGGGTCGCCGACGCGCAGCGTCGACAGCCGGCGCTTGAGCGCGTCCAGCACCTCGTCCGCGACGGACTCCTGGACCAGCAGACGGGAGCCCGCGCAGCAGACCTGGCCCTGGTTGAAGAAGATGCCGTTGACGATGCCCTCGACGGCCTGGTCGATCGGCGCGTCGTCGAAGACGATGTTGGCGCCCTTGCCACCCAGCTCCAGGGTGACCTTCTTCCTCGTACCGGCGACCGTGCGGGCGATCTGCTTGCCGACGGCGGTGGAACCGGTGAAGGCGACCTTGTCGACGCCCTCGTGCGCGACCAGCGCGGCACCGGCGTCCCCGTAGCCGGGGAGGATGTTGACGACGCCCTTGGGCAGGCCCGCCTGGCGGCAGATGTCGGCGAAGAACAGCGCCGACAGCGGGGTGGTCTCGGCCGGCTTGAGGACGACCGTGTTGCCGGTGGCCAGCGCCGGGGCGATCTTCCACGCCAGCATCAGCAGCGGGAAGTTCCACGGGATGACCTGGCCCGCCACGCCCAGCGGACGGGGGGCCGGGCCGAAGCCGGCGTGCGCGAGCTTGTCGGCCCAGCCGGCGTAGTAGAAGAAGTGCGCGGCGACCAGCGGGAGGTCGGCGTCGCGGGTCTCCTTGATCGGCTTGCCGTTGTCCAGCGACTCCAGGACGGCCAGCTCGCGCGAGCGCTCCTGGACGATCCGGGCGATGCGGAACAGGTACTTGGCGCGCTCGGAGCCCGGCAGCGCCGACCACGACGCGAAGGCCTTGCGGGCGGCCCCGACGGCCCGGTCCACGTCCGCCTCGCCGGCCCGGGCGACCTCGGAGAGGACCTCCTCGCTGGACGGGCTCACGGTCTTGAAGACCCGGCCGTCGGCGGCGTCGGTGAACTCGCCGTCGATGAACAGGCCGTAGGAGGGGGCGATGTCGACGACGGAGCGGGACTCGGGCGCCGGCGCGTACGCGAAGGCGGAGCCCGGCTCCGGCTGTCCGGCCGGCTGGGTCCGCTGGGGCTGCTGGTTCTTCTTGGTCTGTGTCATCGGGGTTCTCAGTCCACCGTCACGTAGTCGGGACCGGAGTAGCGGCCGGTGCTCAGCTTCTGGCGCTGCATGAGCAGATCGTTCAGCAGGCTGGACGCGCCGAAACGGAACCACTCGTTGCTCAGCCACTCGTCGCCCACGGTCTCGTTGACGAGGACCAGGAACTTGATGGCGTCCTTGGAGGTGCGGATGCCACCGGCGGGCTTCACGCCGACCTGGACGCCGGTGGCGGCGCGGAAGTCGCGCACGGCCTCGAGCATCAGCAGGGTGTTGGCGGGGGTGGCGTTGACCGCCACCTTGCCGGTGGAGGTCTTGATGAAGTCGGCGCCGGCGAGCATGCCGAGCCAGGAGGCGCGGCGGATGTTGTCGTACGTGGCCAGCTCGCCGGTCTCGAAGATCACCTTGAGGTGGGCGGAGCTGCCGTCGGGACGGCGGCAGGCCTCCTTGACCGCCTTGATCTCCTCGAAGACCTTCAGGTAGTGGCCGGCGAGGAAGGCGCCGCGGTCGATGACCATGTCCACTTCGTCGGCGCCCGCGGCCACCGCGTCGGCGGTGTCGGCGAGCTTCACCGGCAGCGCGGCGCGGCCGGCCGGGAAGGCGGTGGCGACGGACGCGACGCGCACGCCGGAGTCGCCGAGGGCCTCCTTGGCGGTCGCGACCATGTCCGGGTAGACGCAGATCGCGGCGACCCGGGGGGTCGTGCGGTCGGTCGGGTCCGGGCTGACGCCCTTGGCGGACAGCGCCCGGACCTTGCCGGGGGTGTCCGCGCCTTCGAGCGTGGTCAGGTCGATCATCGAGATCGCCAGGTCGATGGCGTACGCCTTCGCCGTGGTCTTGATCGAACGGGTGCCGAGGCTTGCGGCGCGGCCTTCGAGGCCGACCGCGTCGACGCCGGGCAGCCCGTGCAGGAAGCGGCGCAGCGCGGCGTCGGAGGCCGTGACGTCGGCCATGGACGCCAGCCGGGCCGCGGCGTCGGGGCCGTGAGCGGGAACAGTGGTGGGCATGGTCACCACACCAGCATATCTACGCGCGTAGCGAATGTCACCGGTCGGAACGGGCCCGACTGTCCCCGTACGGCGGGCCCGGCAACCGAATCGGCGGAACCGGTGGTCTGGTGGGTGAAGGGGGTCATCGATGAATCCAGACGACGAGGCGGAGTTCCAAGGCTACGTCCGTGCCAGATGGACCCATCTGGTCAGGACCGCCTATCTGCTCACGGGTGACCGGCATCACGCCGAGGACCTGGCGCAGACCGCGCTGGCCAAGGCCTACCGGTCCTGGCGGCGGGTGCAGCGCAGCGACAATCCGGACGCCTACGTGCGACGGATCCTGATCAGCTGCAACAAGGACCGGTTCCGCAAGAAACGCGTGGCCGAACGGCTCACGGACGTACCGCCCGAGGGCGCCGGAGCCGATCCCACGGCACGGGTGGCGCTGCGGGAGGAGCTGCTGGCGGCGCTCGGCGAGCTGCCCGCACGGCAGCGGGCCGTGGTCGTGCTGCGGTACTGGGACGACCTGTCGGAGACCGAGGTGGCCCATGCGCTGGGCTGCTCGGCCGGGACGGTCAAGAGCCAGGCGGCCAGGGGCCTGGCCAAGCTGCGGGCCCGGCTGGGCACGGCCGTGGCGGCCGCGGAGCCTGTCGCCGTCGGGGCGGCCGCAGGGACGAGGACGGGGCCATGGGGCCCGGCGAAGGACACGAGGGTCGAAGGAGGGGTCCGATGAGGGACAAGGCAGACACGGCGGGGTTCGGCCCCGCGGACGGCGACACGGAGTTCGAGGCGCAGCTGCGCGAGCTCCTCGAGGAACAGACGGACGGGTTGCGCACCGGCGAGGCGCCCTACGCCACGATCGTGCGCCAGGGCAGGACGAGCCGCAGACGCCGGGTGTTCGCCGCCGGGGCAGGGCTGGCGGCGCTGGTCGCGGTGCCGGGCACGGCCGTCGCGATGCACTACCAGCCCGGCGGTGCCGGCACGACCGCGCTGCCGGCCCACGACGCCCGGCCGTCGGTGACGGCGAGCGCCGTCCAGCCGCGCACCTCCGCCACGGCGCGGGCGAGCGGGCCCGAAGGTCCCGCGACGCCGGGGCAGCTGGCGGACGGGATCACGATGGAGCGGGCGGGCGAGGTGCTGGAGAGGTGCCTGGCGTACGGCGGGCAACACCAGCCCAAGGCGTCCGCCTTCGCCGGCGACTACGGGAAGGCCGAGGACTACCGCGTGATCCTCGCGCTGAACGCCACCGGCGACGAAAACTCCCCGGGCGACGGCATCCGTGTGGTGGCGGTCGGCACCGTGGACGGCGCCCCCGCCCGCCTGATCTGCACGGACAAGGACGGGAAGGCGGGCGGCATCAACAGCAGCGTCGGAGCGGACGGCGCCCCGGGCCGCGGGCCCGTCGTGCCGGACGAGAACGCCTACCGGCTCTACAAGCAGGACGGCACCACCGGCCCGGGGCTGCCGTACCACTTCCCCTTCCGCTGGGGCAGCATCGGCACGGTCGAACCCGGGGTCGCCAAGGTCACCGTCTCCTGGGGCGGCGTCACCCGGCAGGCGGTGCTCGACCACGGCTACTTCGTCGCGACCGGGGTCCTCGCCGCGCCGGAGGATTCCCTGCCGCACATCCAGGGCTACGACGCGGCGGGCAAGCGCGTCTACGACTCCAGGGAGGACGAGGGGTACCAGTAGGCGGCCGCTGACGCCGATGCACTAACGCAACCTCCGTCCCGCGGGGCGCAGGGCCGGGGTCGGGCACAATCTGATCTCATGACGAGTTCCGAGAACCCCGCCCCCGAACCGCAGCCCGACCCCGGGCAGCCGAAGTACGCCGAGCGCTCCTACCGCTCGACGGCCGGCGTCGTTGGCGGCGTGCTCATGCTCGCCATCACGCTGTGGCTCGGCATCGACGCGATCGTGCGCGGTACGGGCGACACGCCCTGGGTGGCCCTCGCACTGCTGCTGCTGATCGTGCCGCTGGTCGTCGCGTTCACCCTGCGTCCGGTCGTCCTGGCCGGTGACGACCGGCTCCTGGTGCGCAACCCGTTCCGCACCGTCACCGCGCCCTGGAGCGCCGTGGAGGGGCTGCGCTCGGGGTACTCGACGGAGCTGTTCGCGGAGGGCAGGAAGTACCAGTTGTGGGCCGTCCCCGTGTCGATGCGCGCCCGCAAGCGGGCCGCGCGGGCCAAGACGCGCGCCGCCGCGGCGGGCGACCCGGGCGCGACGCTGGGGTCCCGTCCCGGTGCCACGGAGTCGACCCGGGCCTGGTCCGACCGGGTCGTGGACGAACTGCGCGAGCTCGCGGAGCGGCACGGCGGCCGCGAGGGCGCGCAGGGCGAGGTCACGGTCCGCTGGGCGTACGAGGTGATCGCCCCGGCGGTGGCGGGGGCGGTCGTGCTGATCGTCCTGCTCGCCATCGGCTGAGCCGCCGGACCGGGCGCACACCCCGACGCCCCGGTCGTGCCCGAGCGGGCACGACCGGGGCGTCGGCGTTGTCGGAGCGTCAGGCCTTCGCCGCGGCCTCGTCCCGGGGGAGCCCGGCGGCGGTCGCGAGGTCGGCCTTGACGGCCGCGAGGACGTCGGCGGCCTGGGCGCGGACGGCGGCCAGCCGGTCGGCGCCCGGCACGGGCAGCACGACCTCCAGGTAGCACTTCAGCTTGGGCTCGGTGCCGCTCGGCCGCACGATCACGCGTGCCGACTCCACACCGGCTCCCGGGGAGCCGGCCAGCCGGTAGCGCAGGCCGTCGGTCGGCGGCAGCTCCGCGCTGCCCTTGGAGAGGTCCTCGGCGGTGACGACGGCGAGACCGGCCAGCGAGCTGGGCGGCCGCTCCCGCAGCCGGCTCATCGCGTCGTCGATGACCGACAGGTCGGCGACCCGCACCGAGAGCTGGTCGGTGGCGTGCAGTCCGTACTCCAGGGCGATGTCGTCCAGCAGGTCGGAGAGCGTACGGCCCTTGGCCTTGAGCTCGGCGGTCAGTTCCGCGACGGCCAGGGCGGCGGTGACGCCGTCCTTGTCCCGCACGCCCACGGGGTCCACGCAGTAGCCCAGGGCCTCCTCGTAGCCGAACCGCAGGCCCTCCACCCGGGAGATCCACTTGAAGCCGGTCAGGGTGTCGGCGTAACGCAGCCCCGCGCGGGCCGCGATGCGCGAGAGCAGGGAGGAGGAGACGATGCTCGCCGCGAAGGTTCCGCTGGCCCGGCGGTGCACCAGGTGGGTGGCGAGCAGCGCGCCGACCTCGTCGCCGCGCAGCATGCGCCAGCCGTCCGCGGCGGTGCGGTCCGGCACGGCCACGGCGCAGCGGTCGGCGTCGGGATCGTTGGCGATGACGATGTCGACGTCGGGGCCGAGGGCCCGGGCCGCGGCGAAGGCCAGGTCCATCGCCCCCGGTTCCTCCGGATTGGGGAAGGCGACGGTCGGGAAGTCCGGGTCGGGCTCGCCCTGCTCGGCGACGACGTGCGGGGCGGCGAACCCGGCCCGCTCGAAGGCGGCGGTCAGCACGTCGCGGCCGACACCGTGCAGGGGGGTGTAGACGACCGAGATGTCGCGCGGGGTGTGCCGGTCCACGACCGCGGCGGCGCGGTCCAGGTAGGCCTCGACGACCTCCTCACCGAGGAGCTGCCAGCCCTCGTCCGCCAGCGGGACGCCGGTCAGCGGGCCGATCGCGGCGATCTCGTCGGCGATCCCGGCGTCGGCGGGCGGGACGATCTGCGAGCCGTCGCCCAGGTAGACCTTGTAGCCGTTGTCACGGGGTGGGTTGTGGCTCGCGGTCACGGCGATGCCCGCGACGGCGCCCAGGTGACGGATCGCGAAGGCCAGCACCGGCGTGGGCAGCGGCCCGGGCAGCACGGCCGCCCGCAGGCCCGCGCCGACCATGACGGCGGCGGTGTCACGGGCGAAGTCCACCGACTTGTGGCGGGCGTCGTGACCCACGACGACCAGCCCGTCGCCCTGGCCCTGCGCCTTGAGGTACGCGGCGAGACCGGCGGCGGCCCGGATGACCACGGAGCGGTTCATGCGCATCGGGCCCGCGCCGACCTCCCCGCGCAGCCCCGCCGTACCGAACTGCAGGGTGCCGGAGAACCGGGCCGCGAGGTCCTCGGCCGCCGCCGGGTCGCCCGACTCGACGGCCGTGAGCAGCGCCTCCAACTCGGCCCGGGTGCCGGGGTCCGGGTCCTCGGCCAGCCAGGTGCGCGCCTGAGGGATCAGCTCCGCCTTCTCGCTTGCGCTTGCCACGTGATGCTCCTGCGATGTCGTCTTCGGTGCCGCCCGCGCCCCGCGCGGGTCGGCCTGGGGCCTCCGGCCCGTCCTGCCCGCGGCCGTTGCCACAGCGGGAGGCCGCGCGGCGGGATCCCGTCCGGCCGGGCGGCGGTGGAGCGGGCTGCCGCGACGGGCGCCGCCCGGTTACCTCCCCGTGGCGCGCCTTCCCTAACCAGGGTGCGGGCACCCCCGGGATCGCGCGCGGCGTGCCCGTACGGGTGCGCCGGCCCGCCCCACCGGGGGGTGCGGGGCGGTCAGATGCGCTCGAGCACCTGGGCGAGCAGGCTGCCCATCCGCGCGGCGGAGTCGCGGCCGGCCTCCAGGACCTCCTCGTGGTTCAGCGGCTCGCCCGTCATGCCGGCGGCGAGGTTGGTCACCAGCGAGATGCCGAGCACCTCGGCGCCCGCCTCGCGGGCCGCGATGGCCTCCAGCGTGGTGGACATGCCGACGAGGTCGCCGCCGATGACCCGGACCATCTTGATCTCGGCCGGGGTCTCGTAGTGCGGGCCGGGGAGCTGGACGTAGACGCCCTCCTCCAGGGAGGGGTCGACCTCCTTGCACAGGGCGCGCAGCCGCGGCGAGTACAGGTCGGTGAGGTCGACGAAGTTGGCGCCGACGATCGGCGAGGCGGCCGTCATGTTGATGTGGTCGCTGATCAGCACGGCCTGGCCGGGACGGTAGGTGGGGCGCAGCCCGCCGCAGCCGTTGGTCAGGACGACGGTCTTGCAGCCGGCGGCCACGGCGGTGCGCACGCCGTGCGCGACGGTGGCGACGCCGTGGCCCTCGTAGAAGTGGTTGCGGCCCAGGAAGACCAGCGCCCGCTTGTCGCCGATCCGCACCGAGCGCACCTTGCCGGAGTGCCCGGCCACGGCGGGCGGCGGGAAGCCCGGCAACTCGGTCACGTCGAACTCGTACTCGGCCTCGCCGAGGGCGTCGGCGGCCGGCACCCACCCGGAGCCCATCACCAGGGCGACGTCGTGGGTCTCGCCGCCGGTCAGCTCGCGCAGCCGGGCGGCGGCGGCCGTGGCGGCGGCGTACGGGTCGCCCAGCGGGGTTCGGGCGGCGTGGGGAGTTGCGGAAGAGTTCACGCGGATGAGAGTAGCCGGTTCTCTCCTACGCGCGTAGACGTCCCAGGTCACGGTCTGCGAAATTTCGGAGGATCCGCCGATTGACGGGCCCTGCGGGACCTCCCGGACGTCCTGCGGCCGTCGTTGCCGGCGGGTCAGCAGGGACGCTTGCGCAGTTCCATGACGTAGTCGTGCGGGGCGCCCGCGGACTCCGCCGCGTCGGCGATCTCGCCGAGGTAGCGCGCGGACGGCAGGCCGCCCTCGTAGTCGTTGAGGACGTACAGCCACGCGGGCACGTCGCCGTCGAGGGTGTGCACCCGCGCCATGTGGCGCCGGTAGATGCCCAGCGGGACGCCCTCCCAGCGGTCCATCGGCTCCTCGTCGACCGGGGCGATGTCGTACAGCCCGACGAAGACCTGGTGCAGCGGGTCCTCCACCAGGGTGGCGAGCGCGCCCTCCCAGCCCATCTGCTCGCCGCCGAAGGTGAGGCGCCAGCCGCTGAGCCAGCCGGTGCCGCGCAGGGGCGAGTGCGGGGCGCGGCGCGTCATCAGCCGGGCGTCGAGGTTGCCGGCGTAGGCGGCGTAGAGCGACATGGTCATGAGAGTACGACAGCGGGGCACCGCCCCCGTAAGTGATCACTTGGCGCGTGCGGGACAATGGGGTACGTGACTCGGATCGTGATCATTGGTGGCGGACCCGGCGGATACGAAGCGGCCCTCGTGGCCAGCCAGCTGGGCGCGGAGGTGACCGTCGTCGACTGCGACGGTCTGGGCGGGGCTTCGGTGCTCACCGACTGCGTGCCGTCCAAGACCCTGATCGCGACGGCCGAGGTGATGACCACCTTCGACTCGTCGTACGAGGAACTGGGCATCATCGTGGCGGACGACACACCGCACGTCGAGCAGGCCGCCCGGGTCGTCGGCGTCGACCTCGGCAAGGTCAACCGGCGGGTGAAGCGCCTCGCGCTCGCCCAGTCCCACGACATCACCGCCTCCGTCACCCGTGCGGGTGCCCGGGTGATGCGCGGCCGTGGCCGGCTGGAGGGCATGCAGGCGATCGACGGCTCCCGCACGGTCATCGTCGAGGCGGCCGACGGCACTTCCGAGACCCTCACCGCCGACGCCGTCCTGATCGCCACCGGCGGCCGCCCCCGCGAGCTGCCCGACGCGAAGCCGGACGGCGAGCGGATCCTCAACTGGACGCAGGTGTACGACCTGGACGAGCTCCCCGAGGAGCTCATCGTGGTCGGCTCCGGTGTGACCGGCGCCGAGTTCGCCGGCGCGTACCAGGCCCTGGGCTCCAAGGTGACGCTCGTCTCCTCCCGCGACCGCGTCCTGCCCGGCGAGGACCCGGACGCGGCCGCCGTCCTGGAGGACGTCTTCCGCCGCCGCGGCATGAACGTCATGGCCCGCTCCCGTGCCGAGTCCGTCAAGCGGGTCGGCGACCGCGTCGAGGTCACCCTCTCCGACGGCCGGGTCATCACCGGCAGCCACTGCCTCATGGCGGTCGGCGCCATACCGAACACCGCCGCCATGGGCCTGGAGGGCGCGGGCGTCAAGCTCAAGGACTCCGGCCACATCTGGACCGACAAGGTCTCCCGCACCTCGGC
Organism: Streptomyces sp. PA03-5A; assembly: GCF_033792725.1. Classification (NCBI taxonomy): domain Bacteria; kingdom Bacillati; phylum Actinomycetota; class Actinomycetes; order Kitasatosporales; family Streptomycetaceae; genus Streptomyces; species Streptomyces sp. PA03-5A. The sequence continues at coordinate 90,056 of NZ_JARAVL010000016.1, forward strand.
CCCCGGCGTGTACGCGGCCGGTGACGTCACGGGCGTCTTCGCGCTCGCCTCGGTCGCGGCCATGCAGGGCCGGATCGCGATGTACCACTTCCTGGGCGAGACGGTCGGCCCGCTCAACCTCAAGACGGTCTCCTCGAACGTCTTCACCGACCCCGAGATCGCGACCGTCGGCTACACCCAGGCCGACGTCGACGCGGGCGTCATCGACGCACGGGTCGTCAAGCTCCCGCTGCTGCGCAACCCGCGCGCCAAGATGCAGGGCATCCGGGACGGCTTCGTGAAGCTGTTCTGCCGTCCGGGCACCGGCATCATCGTCGGCGGTGTGGTCGTCTCGCCGCGCGCGAGCGAACTCATCCACCCCATCTCGATCGCGGTCGACAACAATCTGACCGTCGAACAGATGGCGAACACCTACACGGTCTACCCGTCGCTCTCGGGCTCGATCGCCGAAGCCGCACGGCAGTTGGCGACCCGCAAGGCGGCCGGGGAGCTCTGACGCCCGCCTCCGGGGCCGGTGCCGGTCGCCACCCGGGCGAATGCCCTCGTCTCTATAGCACGGGACGTCCGGCACTGCGAACAACTTCTGTTAATCGGTGCAAACTGCTGATAGCAGACGGTCATTGGCGTTACTGTCAGTTTCGTGTTCGCAGCAGAACGTCGCCAACTGATCCTCGAAATGGTGCGCGCCAACGGAGCGGTTTCGCTCCGTGAGCTCGCCCGCGTCGTCCAGACCTCGGAAGTGACCGTACGGCGTGACGTGCGGGCGCTGGAGGCAGAAGGACTGCTCGACCGCCGGCACGGCGGTGCGGTGCTGCCGGGGGGCTTCACCAGGGAGTCCGGCTTCCCGCAGAAATCCCATCTATCGACCGCGGAGAAGACGGCGATCGCCGATCTCGCGGCAGGTCTCGTCGAGGAGGGCGAGGCCATCGTCGTCGGCGCCGGCACGACCACCCAGGAGCTGGCACGCCGGCTCGCCCGGGTGCCGGGGCTGACCGTCGTCACCAACTCCCTGCTGGTGGCGCAGGCACTGGCGCATGCGAACCGGGTCGAGGTCGTCATGACCGGTGGCACGCTCCGCGGCTCCAACTACGCGCTGGTCGGCAGCGGCGCCGAACAGTCCCTGCAGGGGCTGCGGGTGTCGCGGGCCTTCCTGTCCGGGGCGGGACTGAGCGCGGAACGGGGGCTGTCCACGTCCAACATGCTCTCCGCCAGCGTCGACCGGGCCCTGGTCCAGGCGGCGGCGGAGGTCGTGGTCCTGGCCGACCACACCAAGCTGGGCACGGACACCATGTTCCAGACCGTGCCCACGGACCTGATCACGCATCTGGTCACGGACGAACCGCCGGCGGGCGACGACCGCGCCGCGACGGAGCTCCAGGCCCTGGCCGACCGCGGTGTCCAGGTCGCCGTCGCGCCGACCGACGGGGCGGACAACGGGATGCCCCACGGGCGGCAGCGACGGGAGATGCCGCCCGTGCCGGGACCCCGGCGCCATCAGCACCCCTCCGGCAACTACCCGGGCGGTACGGCTCCCGGTGAGCCGCGCGCCAGGGCCGCCGGCCAGTCGGGTGGCAGCGTGTCGGGCATGTCCCCGCTGCGCACCGCCCAACTGGCCGGGGAGCAGCAGGCCGCCCGGATCGCCGACCTGGCCCCGCGGCGTTCG